>JBPOIJ010000032.1:0-3998 GCA_052034585.1 Myxococcota bacterium | reverse complement strand
GTCCTTCATCCTGATGACGGAACGGGGCCGCCTGAAATACGAGAATCTGATGGCAAACCCGCGCGTCGCGATCATGATCGACAACCGGGAGAACCTCGGCAGCGATCTCCAGGAAGCCGTGGCGGTGACCGCTCAAGGGCTGGCCGAAGAAATTGCCGGCGACGCGCGTGACGAATGGCGGGCATTGTGTCTGGCGCGCCACCCGGCTTTGCAGGCTTTTGCGGACTCTCCAGGCTGTGCGCTGATCCGCATCAAGGTCACCTCCTATGTCGTTGTCCGGTGCTTTCAGGAAGTGATCGAATGGCGGATCGATGATTGAAGCAATCCCGTGAATCGAGTTCCCCTTCTGGCGTTGATCGGTTCCGGCATCGCTGGCTTGTCCTGCGCCACGGCGCTGCAACAGGCTGGCCTCGAAGTCAGTTTGGTCGACAAGAGTCGCGGCCCGGGCGGACGTATGAGCACCCGTCAAGGCGACGACTGGCAAGGCGACGACTGGCAATGCGACCACGGCGCCCAGTATTTCACTGCTCGCCACGCCGAATTCCGAGCCGCAGGAGCGCGCGGGCAACAGGCCGGGGTCGCGGACTTGTGGGCGCCCCGGCTATGGAGGTTTGATGGCGATTCGCGGGAGTGCCGCGAGTCGAGGGTCGAGCGCTTTGTCGGTACCCCCACCATGACGGCGCCCGCGCGCTACCTCGCCAGCACACGCAGCGTGCAGGCACCGGCGAACATTCAACAGATCAGGCGCCAGGCGCATGGCTGGCAGGTCTGCCCGGCTGAACACGGCTGGCTGGAGACGAGCTTCTCGGCCGTCCTGCTGGCCGTACCCGCGCCGCAGGTGGCGCCATTGTTAAAGCAACTGGAACCCGGTTTGGTTGCACTGGCCGATCGCGCAGTGATGCGCGGCTCATGGGCGCTGATGCTACGCTTTGCTGCTCCGGTGAACCTTGCCTTCAATGCCGCCTTTGTCAATCAGGGGCCACTGCTCCGTAAGAGCAACTTATTGAGACGGCCTGAATATGTTTGAAATTCTCGCGCCGTGGTAGCCCACGCTGCGAACGCCCCCGTGTTCAAACTTAACCTGGCCGGATCAATAGTAATGTCCGGTTCTGGCGAGTTAGAAATGTCCGCTGTGATGGAAAGCGGAGGTTTCGGAGGTGGAACGGATCGAGATGAGCGGGAAAGAGGTCAAGCGACTGGAAATGCTGCGGCGGGTGGCGGACGGGGTCATGAGCCAGCGTGCGGCGGCGCAGGCGTTGGGGTTATCGGAGCGGCAAGTCCGGCGGCTGCAGCGGCGGTATGACGGCCAAGGGGCAGTTGGGTTGGTCAGCCGGCGGCGCGGCAAGCCCTCGAATCGGCGGCTGGCCGAGGCGGTCAAGGCGGAGGTACTGGCGCGGGTGCGCGAATGCTATGGCGATTTCGGGCCGACCTTGGCGGCGGAGTATTTGCGTAGAGAAGGGTTTGAACTCTCGAAAGAGACGCTGCGCGGCTGGATGATCGAGGCCGGACTTTGGCGGGCGGCCAAGGGGCGCCGCCAGCGCTTGCATCCGCCGCGGCCGCGTCGCCCGTGCGTGGGGGAACTGGCGCAGATCGACGGCAGCCCGCACGACTGGTTCGAAGGGCGGGGGTCACGCTGTACGCTGATTGCCTTCATCGACGATGCGACCAGCCGGGTGATGCATGCCCATTTCGCGCCAGTGGAAAGCAGCCAGGCCTACCTGGGATGCCTTGCGGGCCTACGTCACCGCCTACGGCTGTCCGGCGGCCCTCTACAGCGACCGGCACGGCATTTTCACCAAGCACGACCCCGAGGACGACGCGCCGACCCAGTTCCAGCGGGCGATCGGGAGCCTGGGGATCGCCGGCATCCAAGCGCTGATGCCGCAAGCCAAAGGCCGGGTCGAACGACTGTTCCAGACCCTGCAGGACCGCCTGGTCAAGGCGCTACGACTTGCCGGCATCGACAACCTGGCGGCGGCGAATGCCTTCCTGCGCGGCTATCTGGCCGGCCATAACAGCCGTTTTGCCGTCGTGCCGGAAGACCAGGGCGATGCCCATGTCCCCTACGCGGGCGACGCCCTCGGGCTGGCGCGGATCTGCGCGATTCATCACCAACGCAAGCTCTCCAAGGATCTGGTGCTGTCGTTCAACCGGCAGCGCTACATCCTGCAGACGGACGGCCAGCCGCGCTATGCGCTGCGGGGAGAAACGGTGACCGTGGTGGTCCATCCCGATCGCGGCATCGAATTGCTGCACGGCGAGGAAAGCCTGCCTTTCAAGGTCTTCGACCCGGCCCAGGCGGTGGCTGTACCGGCTGATGACAAGACGCTCAATGCGCGTGTCGACGACATCCTCAAGCAGCGACGCTGGTCTGAGCAATCCCGACCCGCCGCCAACCACCCTTGGCGCCGCTATCCCGAGCCGCCGCTGACAGCCAGACCGCACCATCCTCTCCGGACATCTCTATCTTGCCCAACTACCGGACATTTCTACTTTGCCTTGACATCAGGGGCCACTGCTCTGGATCGCCCGTAACAGCAGCGAGCCTGGCCGCAACGGCGAGGAAACCTGGCTTCTTCATGCGCGCCCAGAATGGGGCGGGGCGCATCTGGAAGACGATCCTGAGCGCGTCGCTGCAGCCCTCCTCTACGCCTTTGGCCAACTGGGCGGTCCGGCCCCGCAAGACTCGGGCGCGCACCGCTGGCGTTACGCCGACACCGAGCCGCCCCTGGAAGAGTATAGTGGTCCCCGTTTTCAAGACAGCGGTTTAAGCTGCGCGCTGTCATGAGGAACGAGAAGCGATGAGCGTAACGAGGAAGCGGACGGTTTACTCCCCCGAGTTCAAGGCCAAGGTGGGTCTGGAAGCATTGCACGGGGTGAAGACGATCAACGAGATTGGCCAGGAGTACGGTGTTCATCCGGTGCAGGTTGGGCAGTGGAAGAAAGGAATTCAGGAGCAGGCCAAGACACTATTTGAAGGCAAGCGCGGCCCCAAGCCGCTGGCAGTGCACCGGGAGCCGGAGCTGCTGTACAGCGAGATTGGCAAACTGAAGGTGGAACTTGACTGGCTCAAAAAAAAGTCCGGGATCAGCCTGCCATGATCAGGCAAGGATGGATCGACCCAGGAGATGCGCTCGCCGTCGTTCAGCAATGCGCGCTGGCCGGCGTATCTCGCGCCACGGTCTATGCGCAGCAAAAGCCCAGACCGATCGACGAAAGCGATCTGCTGCTCAGTCGTCTGATCGACGAAGAATTTACCCGACACCCGTTCTACGGCAGTCGGAAAATGGTCGTCTTTCTCAAGACATCAGGTCATCTCGTCAACCGCAAACGGGTACAGCGCCTGATGCGGCGGATCGGGCTGGCGGGGATGGCACCGGGACCCAACACGAGCCGCCCGCACCCAGAGCACAAGGTCTATCCGTATTTGCTGCGCGGTGTGCCGGTGGTCAGGCCCAATCAGGTCTGGAGCACGGATATCACGTACCTTCGGTTGCCCCGTGGCTTTGCCTACCTGGTAGCGATCATCGACTGGTACTCGCGCCGGGTGCTCAGCTGGCGGATCAGCAACAGCATGGAAGCGGTGTTCTGCGTCGATTGCCTGGAGGAGGCCTTGCGCCACCACGGCAAGCCGGAAATCTTCAACAGCGATCAAGGCGCGCAGTTCACCAGCATTGCCTTCACCGGTATGCTGGAACGTGAAGGCATTGTCGTCAGCATGGATGGACGGGGGCGAGTGTTCGACAACATCTTCGTCGAACGGCTCTGGCGTAGCGTCAAGCACGAGGACATCTATCTGAAGGCCTATGCCTCGATGGGCGAATTGACGATCGGCCTGACGGAGTATTTTGCCTTCTACAATGGTCAGCGTCCGCACCAGTCGCTGGGGCAACAGACGCCTGATGTCGTGTATCGGAGCGCAGTGGGTGGCGGGGCGATAATCGTGGATAAATTCGGCGGCGCGGTGGAGGGCACCCCTGTGGAGCGTAGCGGAACAG
>JBPOIJ010000122.1:0-2844 GCA_052034585.1 Myxococcota bacterium | reverse complement strand
TTCTGTTTGTGTGGAACATGGCAGTAGCTTGTGGGGCCGGCGACCGGCGCGATAGATGCATTTCGCCGGACGCTTACCGTTGATTGCGTATTCCGGCCCAATCCGGCCACCCATTCTGATTGAAAGCGGCCACCCATTCTGGTTCAAACCGGCCACTGATTCTGGCGGAATCCGGCCACCGGTTCTGGGGTAAAGCGGCCACCGCTTCTGGTTGATCCGGCCACCCTGGTCGGGGTCTCGCCACACGGGATAACCCTGCGTAAGGTGCCTCCTTTTTTCAGGAGGTGCTCAGATGCCAAGACAGAGGTTATCCATGCGAAAAGTCGACGATGTGCTGCGGTTGAAATGGGGTTCCGGGCGGTCGGTGCGGGAGATCGCCCGTGCGCTCGGGATCGGGCGAACAACGGTGACGGCGTACTTGGATCGCGCCGAGGCGGCAGGGCTGTCCTGGCCGTTACCCGAGGGTCTGAGTGCGGACGAGTTGGAGCGACGGTTGTTCAAGCCGGGCGGGCGCCCCGCCGAGCGCGGGCTGGTTGAGCCCGATTTTGATGTCGTTCACCGGGAGCTGCGGCGCAAAGGCGTCACGCTGTTCCTGCTTTGGCAGGAGTACCGCGAGCGCCATCCCGAGGGCTATTCCTACAGCCAATTCTGCGCCCGCTACAGCGTCTGGAAGGGGCGGGTGGATGTGGTCATGCGCCAGACCCACCGGGCCGGGGAGAAGCTCTTCGTCGACTACGCCGGGCAGACGGCGGCGGTGATCGACCCCGACAGCGGGGAGATCCGCATGGCGCAGATCTTCGTAGCGGTGCTTGGGGCCTCCAACTACACCTATGCCGAGGCAACCTGGACGCAGGCGCTCCCCGACTGGATCGGCGCGCAGGTGCGCGCGCTGAACTTTCTCGGCGGTTGCCCGGACATCATCGTCCCCGACAACCTGAAAAGCGCGGTCAGCAAGGCCCACCGTTACGAGCCGGATCTGAATCCGACTTATCAGGATTTCGCCGCCCATTACGGACTGGCGGTGATCCCGGCACGGGTGCGCAAACCGCGGGATAAGGCCAAGGCCGAAGGCGGTGTGCTCTTGGTCGAACGCTGGATCCTGGCGCGCCTGCGTCATCAGGAGTTCTTCTCGCTCCCCGAGCTCAATGGGGTCATTGCCACCCACCTGCAGGCACTCAATACCCGTCCCTTCAAAAAGCTCGACGGCTCGCGCCTGAGCCAATGCGAGGCGATCGATCGCCCGGCCCTGCGCGCGCTGCCGGCAACCCCCTATGAGTACGCCGAATGGCGTAAGGCACGGGTGGCGCCGAACCTTCACATCGAGGTCGACGGGCACGACTACTCGGTGCCGCACGCCCTGGTCAAACGCCAGGTCGACGTGCGCCTGACCGCCACCGCGGTGGAGGTCCTGCACCACGGCCAGCGGGTCGCCAGCCATGCCCGCAGCGCCCGCCGGGGCGGCTACACCACGGTGACCGACCACCTGCCGGAGCGCCATCAACGCGCCCTGGAGTGGACCCCGGAACGCCTGCAGCGCTGGGCGCACACCATCGGCCCGGCCACCGCTGCCGCCACCACGCAACTGCTCGGCGCGCGGCGCCATCCGCAACAGGCCTTCAATGCCTGTTTCGGGGTGCTGCGCCTGAGCACGGCCTACAGCGAGGCCCGCCTGGAGGCGGCCTGTGCACGCGCGCTCACCCTCGGCACCGTCAGCTACAAAAGCCTCGCCATGATCCTGGAGAAAGGGCTTGATCAGCGGCCCTTGCCGACCCCCGATCAGCTGAGTTTGCCGCTGGATCACGCCAATCTGCGCGGCGCCGACTACTACCACTAACCCTCACCATGACCCCGTCGAACGACGGGGTCCTCACCGACTCCGGAGACCATCGCCATGTTGCTTCACCCCACCCTCGAGACCCTCGCACAACTGCGCCTCGACGGCATGCTCAAGGCCCTGCAGGAACAACTGGACATGCCGCAGATTCAAACCCTGAGCTTCGAGGAGCGCCTCGGCCTGCTGCTCGATCGCGAACTGACCACGCGTGAGAATCGACGCCTCAAGACCCGTCTGAAACAGGCCAAGCTGCGTGAGCCGGCCGCCATCGAAGACCTCGACTACCGCACGCACCGCGGCCTGGACAAAGCCCTGATGAGCCGCCTGGCGACCGGTCAGTGGATCGGCGAGCACCTCAACGTCATCCTCACCGGGCCGACCGGCGTCGGAAAAACGTGGATCGCGTGCGCCCTGGCCCACAAGGCCGGCCGCGACGGCTTCACCGTGCGCTATCTGCGCCTGCCCCGGCTGCTGCAGGAGCTGGCGATGGCCCGCGCCGAGGGGCGCTACACCAAGCTACTCGCCGAACTGGCACGCACCGAACTGCTCGTCCTCGACGACTGGGGGCTGGCCCCATTGAACGACGAGCAGCGGCGCGATCTGCTCGAAATCCTCGACGACCGTTTCAAGACGCGCGCCACCCTGGTCACCAGCCAACTCCCGGTCGCCCTCTGGCATGACTACCTCGGCGATCCGACCCTCGCCGACGCCATCCTCGATCGCCTCGTGCACTGCGCCTACAAGATCAATTTGACCGGAGACTCGATGCGCAAACACACCACCGGGTTGACAGACGACCCCGCCCTCGCGTAACTACACCCATCCCGTGTCGCGGGGCCAATTCGGACCGGCCGCTTTGGCCAGAATCACCGGCCGCTTTCCTTCGGACTGACGGGCCGGATTGAATCAGAACCAGTGGCCCCTGTCCTTCGGACCGGGTGGCCACTTTCGCCGGAATACGCAGTTAGGTGGCTAACTTCTCACGCTGACTGGGGGCTGTCCCCCCAATC
>JBPOIJ010000055.1:0-49250 GCA_052034585.1 Myxococcota bacterium | reverse complement strand
TTCAATGATCCGCTCGGCGACGCCGCGCGCACGAAGGCCTTCGTTGCCGACGGCATGTACCTCGGCGCGCTCGTCGCCGCCGGCGTCGGGCTCTTCCTCGTGCTGACGGACAAATCGGCCGACGCCGTGGGGGTCCCGTGAGGACGCGCCTCGTGGTCTACGCGCTCGCGCTCACCTCAAGCTGTTCCCTGATCATCGACGTCGACGCCGTCAGGCGCGCGCGCGACGCCGGGGGCGTGCCGGTGCTGAAGGCCGATCGGGCTTCGCTCGACTTCGGCTCGGCGACCACCGGCGCTCCCGCCGCACCGGGAACCGTCACGCTCACCAACAGCGGCACTGCGCCGCTCGGAGCCCTCACCGCCGAGCTCACGGGCGCCGGCGCCAGCGCCTTCACGCTGCCAGATCTCTCCAGCTGCGCTGGCCTCGCGCCGGGGTCGGCCTGCTTGGCGCAAATCGGGTTTGCGCCCGCGTCGGCCCGCACGTGGTCCGCGACGTTGACGATCACGGCCAACCCGGGTGGCTCGGCCGTGCTGCTCCTGTCGGGAACCGGCGTCGTCCCCGGCATCCTCTCGATCACCCCGGCACTCGTGGACTACGGCTCCGTCGTGCAGGGCGGGCGCAGCGCAGGCGCGAGCTTCACGATCAGCAGCACGGGCACCAACGCGACCGGAGCGCTCAGCGTCGAGCTGACCGGCGTCGACGCGCTGCAGTTCGACCTGAGCACTGACGGCTGCACCGGACAGACGCTCGCCCCCGGAGCCACGTGCCAGGTGTTCGCGGGCTTCGCGCCCGGCCTCGCGGGGCCGCGGCGCGCGACGTTGACGGTGACGGGCGCACCCGGTGGAACGGCGGTCGCGGCCCTCACCGGCACGGGCGTGAGCGGTGGTTTCCTCGCGATCTCGCCCAGCACCCGGCAGCTGCCGTCGGTGCCCGCCGGCGCGCAGGGCTCGCCCGTGCTCTTCCAGATCAGCAACGCCGGGATGACGGCCACGGGCCCGATCACCATCGGTTTCAGCGGGAGCGGCGCGGGCGACTTCGAGATCGTCGACACCGACTGCCGAGGCACCGCGCTGCAGCCCTCGACGACCTGCAGCCTGCGCGCTCGCTTCGCGCCACGGGCCTCGGGCCAGAAGGTCGCGACCCTGCTCGCCACCGCAGATCCCGGCGGGAACGCGACGGCGAGCCTGAGCGCCACGGCGCTGATCCCCGCTGCGCTCATTGCAGCCCCGAGCTCCCATGACTTCGGCACCGTCGTCACCACGCGCCCAGCGTCGACGATGATCGTCATCACCAACCCCGGCGCGGTGCCGACTGGCGTGCCGACGCTCGCGTTGGCGGGTGCCGACGCTTCCAACTTCTCGTTGACGAGCCACGACTGCAACGCGGCGCTCGCGCCCGCAGGGACCTGCCGCGCGACGATCACCTTCGCGCCCACGAGAACGGGACGCCTGGAGGCGGAGCTGGTGGTGAGCGCCATGCCGGGTGGCTCGGCGACAGTGCCGTTCGTCGGAGTCGCGGTCGCGCCTGGAACGCTCTCGGCGAGTCCGCAGCAGGTCCCATTCGGCATGGTGCTGCAGGGCACGACGAGCGCCGCTCAGATGATCGCGATCACCAACACGGGCGGCGCGTCGACCAACGGCCTCTCGACGGCCATCACGGGCTCCAACGCCGATCAGTTCAGCGTGACGGCGAGTGACTGCCTGGCGCCGCTCGCGTCGATGGCCTCGTGCAACGTGTCGGTCGCCTTCGCGCCCACCTCGAACGGCTCCAAGAGCGCCGCGCTCACCGTCAGCGAGGCCGATGGCGGCACCACCGTCGCGCAGTTGCTGGGCACCGCCCTCGCGCCACCCCGCCTGACGATCACGCCCATGAACAACGACTTCGGTGGGCAGGTCGAGGGCTTGATGGGGCAGTCCTTCGACTTCAGCGTGCGGAACGAGGGCGACGTCGGCACCAGCGCCGCGCTGCAGGCGTCATTGCAGGGCTCGGGTGTGGCGGCGTTCACGATCACTGGCAACACCTGCGCGACGGGCACGCTCGGTGCGATGCAGAACTGTACCGTCACGGTGCAGTTCGCGCCTCCGGTGGGAGCGCTCGGCGTGCTGCAGGCGTCGCTCCTCGTCGCGCCGCTCAGCGGGCCCGGCGGACAGGTGACGGCGCAGCTCACTGGGACCGGGCTCACGCCCTCCTCGGCGTCCTTCGACAGCATGCCGTTCGGCGCCGCGCTGATCGGCCAGCAGGTCGACCGCACCTTCACGCTCACCAACGCGGGCGGCGGCTCGACGGGCGTGCTGACGCTCTCCATCGGCAGCGGCAACTTTGGCGACTTCCAGATCCTCGCGCCGGTCGGCCCCACGGAATGCCGCAGCGGCACGACCTCGCTGGCGGGCGGCGGCAGCTGTACGGTGCGCGTGCGGTGGACGGTCGGCGGCCGCGGGAATCGCAGCTCGCAGCTCACCGGGTCGGCCGCCTCTGCGGGGATGACGATCGCACAGCTCTCCGGACTGGGGCTGCAGCAAGCCACGCTCTCGTCGACGACCTCATCGGCGAACCTGGGGCGGTCCGAGGTCGGGGTTCCGTCTGCAACCACCGTCTCGTGGGTCGTGAACAACAGCGGCGACGTGACGAGCGGTCTGGGCTCCCTGGGCCTGGCCGGGACCAACGCGGCTGACTTCCAGGCCACCGGGTGCGCCGGCGCGCTCGACGCTGGCGCGAGCTGCACCGTGCAGGTGCGCTTCACCCCCTCGGCCCTCGGCCAACGCACCGCCCAGGTGCGGCTCAGCGCGAACCCGGGCGCGATCGCCCCCATCACCCTCGACGTGAGCGGAGACGGCCAGGGCCGGCTGACGCTCCTCAGGGAGGGCGGCTCGGACGGCGGCGTCGTGACGTCGGTCCCTGCCGGCCTCACCTGCGGAGCGACCTGCACCGGCCTGTTCGACTCGAACCAGGTCGTGGTGCTGCGCGCGAGTACGACGAACGGCTCCAACACGTTCTTCCGGGGGTGGACGCAGGAGTGCGCCGGGCCCTCGCGTACCTGTGCAGTGACGATCAACGCGCCCCTCAAGACGGCGCGCGCCGCGTTCGAGCCGATCGCCAACAACCTCGTCTTCGTCTCCAGCGTGCCTTTCGCGAACAACCTCGGTAGCCCTGCCGCTTACGACGCGCGGTGCAACCAGCTGGCAGGCGACGCAGGCATCAACAACGCCACCAACGACGCCTGGGTCTCCTGGGTCTCAGCGCAGGCCTCGGCTGCGATGACGCGGCTGGGGAGCGCGCGCGGCTTCGTTCGGGTCGACGGGCTACCGATCGTCGACCAGCTCTCGTCGCTCCTCGCGCCGCAGAACCAGATCCTGCAGCCCATCTCGCTGGACGAGTTCGGCCAGGCGCACGACGTGGTCGTGAAGACCGGTACCGACCCCACGGGTGCTCCCGAGCTGCCGCAGGACACCTGCCAGGGCTGGACGTCGTCGAGCGCGTCGGTGGGATATCGGTTCGGGATGAGCACCGGAGGACCCATCTTCTGGTCGGCGACGAACTACGTGGGCTGCGATCAGCCCTCACCCGTCTACTGCTTCATGCGAACGCGCACGGCCGCCCCGACGATCCCCCTCAGCGGCGGCAAGCGCATCTGGCTCACCAACGCCCCCTTCGTCGCCGGGAGCGGACAGACGCCCGACCAGCGGTGCGCGTCGAACCGGCCAACGGGCGTCACCAGTGCCGTCGCCCTGCTCGGGACGTCGACCCGCCCGGCGGCGGCACTGCTCGATGGCGGCGTCGGCACCGTCTACGTGCGTCCCGACGGTCAGGTCGTCGGCTCCCTTGCGGAGCTGCGCAGCGGCCTCGTGCGGACCGGGCCCTGGCAGTCGGCCGACGGGACGTATCGCCCCGTCAACGTGTGGACGGGCTACGGAGAGCCGCGCACGTTGGAAGATGCCCCTCCCAGCTCGAACGTCACCTGCAACAACTGGACGTCTGGCGCTTCAACGCCCTACCTCGGCCGTGTCGGCGAGTCGTGGCGCGCGACGGCGCGGTGGTTCGCCGCCATCGACAACAACGCCTGCAACGACACCCAGATCCACCTGCTCTGCGTCGAGCCCTGAGCCAGCAGTCCCGTCTTCATCGGAGGCCGCGCGCTCGTCGCGCTGGCGCCGGCTGCGCACTGGCGTGACGGCGCCGAGTACCTCGCCCGTCGATGGAGACGAAGGCGCCGCAGCCGGCCCCCGAGCCGGCCAAGGCCTGATCACTCGCCGACCGCGACGTACCGATCTCCGTCCGACTCGCGCTGCTCCTCCACAAGCACGTTCGGGAGCGCCTGCTTCAGCGCCTTCACCTGGTCCACCAGGTGATTGCCTCGCAGATCGAGCCGGGCGAGGTGGGTGAAGGCGTCACGGTGGGCCAGGAGCGCGTCGACGTCTTCGTCCAGCAACACCCCGAGCGACAGGTCGAGCGCCTCGAGGTCCTTCAGCGGCTTCCACTTCGCGAGCACGGGGATCAGCTCGTGGGTGAACTCGGCGTTGCAGAGCCCGAGTGAGCGCAGGCCCTTTCGCGTCGAGAGCAGCCGCTGCACGTCATCGACGTCGCACTCAGCGCCGTAGTCGCCCGAGCCGAACCACAGCTCGAGCGCGCGGAGCTTCGGCAGCTTCGCGTCGACGACCGCGTCGAAGGTGTCACGCCGGAGCCCGCCGGTCTGGATGATCAACGACTCGAGGGTCGGCGAGGCGATCGGCTCCACCGGCCCGCCAGCGCCGCGCAACCGCAGCTCACGCAGCTCGGGGAGCGCCTTCCACACGCCCGACACGTCGCCCCACGGCGCCCAGCTGATCTCGAGCTCCTCCGAGTCGAAGGAGCCGAGGAAGAGCGAGCGAACGAGGTGCGCTCCCGAGGCGTCGCCCAAGACCTCGATGGTCGCCTGGTAGTCGTTGTCGTCTGCTTCGGAGAAGGCGGGGCCGAGCTCGAGCGTCGAGAGGAAGCGCGCCGCCGGAGCCGCCATCAACGCCTCGAGCGCCTCGGTGAGCTCGACGTCTTCGTCGACCTTCAACACCGCCTTCTCGATGAAGCCATGCCGCCAGCCGAGGTGCTCGAGGAAGTTCGGGAAGAGCTCCTGCATCACCTCCGGGAGCGTGCCGAAGAGCTTCGCCCGGTGCCGCTTGATGAGCCGCTTCAACGCCGCACCCTTCGCCTGCACCAACTCTCCGCGCACGTCGGCCGCCCCGAGCAGCGCGTCGCCGTAGACCGCCCACGCTTCGTCGGATCCACCGTCTTCGAGCTCGGTCTCCATGCGCGAGAGCGGGTCGTCGATCGAGGTCTCCTTCCCCGAGAGCCGCGCCTGCACCAGCCGAAAGGCCTCGGCGTGCGAGGGCAGGGCGCGGAGCACGTCGGCGATGGCCTCGAGCTGCTTCTTCGGGAGCCGCGGCGTCTTCGACAGCCCCGCGAGCACGTTCGCCGCCTCGTCCTTCACTGGGCCGTGTCCCTTGGTCGCGAGGGCGAGGATCGGCTCGAGCACCTTTCTTCGATGCGTCGCGAGCAGCGGCTCCACCACCGAGAGCGCGGCGAGCTTCGCCGTCGGCGACCCGTGCTCGAGGGCCTCCACGACGGCCGGAGTCAACACCTCGGGCGAGACGAGGCGCACTGCCCGGCGCGCGCTCCCAGCGAGCTCGGCGTTCTGGTCGAGCACCAGCTCGAACACCTGCGCTGAGCCTTCGAGCGCGACCAACACGGCGCGACGATCTTCCAGCTCACCCTCGGCGAACTCGGTGCGGGCGGCTGGCTCCACCATCACCAGGCTCGTGATCGCCGTCGCGCGGGTCGTGGCCGGGAGCTTCTTGCGCTTCAACACCGTGCGAAGCGCCTTCTCGGCCTTCGTCGCTTCTCGGCCCACCAACGCGAGCAGCTCGAGCGTCTCGTCCAGCTGCGGCCCTTCGAGCGTCTTCATCTGCTCGACGAGATGGTCGACGAGGGCTTCATCGTGTCGGGGCGGGTTCGCCTTCGCGACCGAGCGGACCTGCAACGAGCGATGGCGGGCGAGCCGCAGCCACACCTGAGCTGGAGCATCGCTGAAGAGGTACGCGTCGGGCTTCGTCGTCTGTGCTTCTTGCTCGAGCCTGGTGAAGAGCTCGTCGTCGACGCCCGAGAGGCGCACTCGCACCTCGTCCTCCACCGTGGCGCGCAGCTCGGCGACGTCGCTCTTCGGGAAGGTGCGGCCGTAGAAGAAGACGCTCCCGCCCTTGTCCTGGTCTGCGAGGTAGCTGGGCAGCGACGCGAGGGTGTCTCTCGGCGTCATCGCGCTGAGTTCGTCGAGCTTCGCCTTGACCCAGGTGGTGATTTCGCTCACCGCGCCTGCATACACGCGAGCCTGGAGCGGCGGAACCACCAGGACCGAGAGAGAATCGCTGCCTTGTCCCAACAGCAGGGTGTGCACTCCACTTCTCGATGTATCCCTTTCGTGTCGTCGGTCGCGTGCGCTCTCCGGCGACGCCTGGGGTCCTGTCCGTCGATGACCCGGTTCGCGCTCCTCTCCCTCGTCGCGGTCGCCCGATTCTCCGTCGCCGGGCCGCTCGTCAGCCCCGAGGTGCCGCTCGACGCGCCGATCATCGTGCCGACGAAGATCTCGACCCTCTACCCTGGGGTTGGAGCTTCGAACGGAACGGTGTCGCTCGTCGCCTGGTTCGACACCCGCCACACGGTGACCTACGACTACCGGCTCTACGTGACGCGAATCGACGCGAACGGGCAGGTGCTCGACAAGCCCTTCCTCGAGTTGGGCGGTGTGTCGGCGAGCACCTCGACCCTGAGCGTCGCGTGGGACGGGACCAACTTCGTCGTCGCGTGGCCGAACGAGTCGGGCCGGAGCATCGTCTTTCGCCGCGTCTCTCCGCAGGGCACCATCGTCGACCCCTCGGAGCGGGTGGTGCGCACGGTGACGACTGGCAGCACCACCTCACCGGTGCTCTCGAGCAACGGCGCCGGCAACACGTTGCTCGCCTGGCTCAACCGCTCGGCCACCCAGACGGTCGAGGCGGTGCGGCTCGATTCGATGGGCATGGTCCTCGACGCCACCCCGCTCTCGCTCGGAACGCCGGTCAGCGATTCGCTCTCCTCCGCGTTCGACGGCACCCAGCACGTCGTCGTCTTCAACACTGGCGCGAGCCTGAACTTCGGGTTGAGCGCCCGCCGAGTCTCCACCGCTGGAGCGCTCGTCGAGGCGGCGCCCATCGCGCTCCTCTCGTTCGGCAACAACGTCTCGACGACCTCGACCGCCTGCAGCCCGCAGAGCTGTCTCGTCACCTTCGGAGCGCCGGTCTCGGGACGAACGGCGCTGCGTGGGGTTCGCCTGTCTGCGGCCGGCGTGGTGCTCGACCCGACTGGGGTGACGCTCCTGACGGACGGCGCGGGCAGCGTCTCTGAGCCGTCGGCCAGCTGGGACGGCAGCCAGTTCTGGCTGGTCGGGACGCTGAGCTCGAGGGCGGTCGCGCAGCGCGTGTCTCCGACGGCCACCACGGTTGGCTCGCCCGTGGCGCTCCCCTCGGGCTTCTTCACGTACTCCGGCTTCGTCAGCGCCGGCCGTCACCTGAGCGTGCTCAACCCGCGCGAGCAGGCGATCACCCGCGTCGACGCCAACGGCGCCATCGTCGACACCACGCCGCTCACCTACGCGGCGAATGATCAACGCGGAGCCAAGCTGGCCTTCGGACGAGACACGCTCCTCGTCGCGTGGACGGACACCAGAGAGGGCGGGCTCGTGTTGTTGGTGCGGCGCTACGGCCGTGGGGGGCTGCCGCTCGACCCAGCGCCCATCAAGCTCGCCGAGGAACCGTCTGGCTTCGCCTTGAGCGCGCTCGACGTGACCTTCGACGGCGCGAACTTCGTGGTCGCCTACGTGCTCAACAACCGGCATCGACTCGTCCGCATCGACGTGCAGGGCGTGGTGCTCGACGGAGATGGCGGCGTCGCGACGGGCGTGCTTGGCGCCTCGGGTGTCTCGCTGGTGAGCGACGGAACCCAGAGCTGGTACTTCTACGACGAGCTCGGGCCCAGCCTCTCGACCCGCGACGTCTACGCACGGCGCTTCTCTCGCGCGGGCGTCCTCGACACGGTGCCGCTCCCCATCGCGACCTCGAGCACTGGTGACGAACGGCAACCGACTGCCTGCTTCGACGGAGTCTCGGTCTGGGTCGGGTGGATGTCGGGGAGCCTCTCGGTCTCTCGACTCGGTCTGAACGGCGCGCTGGTCGACCCAGGAGGAATTCAGGTGCCGGGGTCGAGCTCGTACTACGCCTCGAGCGCGGTGCCTCGGCTGGCCTCTGGGCGTCCCTGCGTCGCTCACTGGCCGGACACGTCGCGCTCGTTGCGGGCGTGGGACGTTCGAGCCGACGGAGGCGTCGCCACGGTCGTCACGGCGTCCTCGCGCACGACGGCCTGGTCGACCGCGAGCTTCAACGGCACGCGCTGGATCTTCGGCATTCCCCGCGAGACGCCCGACCTCGCGGTCACTCGCTGGTGGAACGGGACGACCATCGACGCGATGCCCACGAGCGTGACGGTGCCCTTGGTTCCGCTCTCGGTGGCCTCGGCGAGTGACGGCCGGGGCACGACCTGGCTGCTCATCAGCCGGTTCGACAACCGACCCGCCGTGCAGGCGCAGCGCGTGTTCTTCCAGATCGTCCAAGACCTGTTGAATGCAGAGGCGTGCACGGACGGCCAAGCCTGCCAGAGTGGCAACTGCGTCGACGGCGTCTGCTGCGACACGCCGTGTGCGGGCGGCACGATGGACTGTCAGGCGTGCAGCGTGAACGCGGGCGCCGCGCTGAGCGGACGATGCGCGCCAACGACTGGGAACATGTGCTCCGACTCGAACCAGTGCACGCAGGTCGACAGCTGCAGCGCGGGCCAGTGCGTGGGCATGAACCGGGTGAGCTGTCCGCCTCCGAGGGAGTGCGAGGTGAGCAACCTCTGCGCAGCCGCGACCGGCATGTGCGTGGTGACGCCGCGCGCCGACGGAACCGCGTGCACTGGAGGACGGTGCCGTGCAGGACAATGTGAAGCAGTCGATGGCGGGGCTGGTGGCGGTTCTGCAGGCGGAGGCGCCGCGGGCGGTGGTTCAGCAGGTGGCTCCGCGACGGCAGGTGGATCCGCGACGGCAGGCGGCTCGGCGACGGCAGGCGGCTCGGCGACGGCAGGTGGCTCAGCGACGGCAGGTGGCTCGGCGACGGCTGGCGGGTTTGCGACGTCTGGTGGCTCGGCGGGCGGAGGCGGTGCCACGATGCCGGCAAGCTGTGGCTGCACCGGTGGAGCGAGCGCTCAGTTCGTCGCCCTGGGCGGGCTGCTGGTGCTCCTCCGCCTGCGACGTCGCCCCTGACTTTCATTCGCGCCATGCCGCGTCCGTGTCAGAACGGGGCGTCTGATGTGGCGCTTCGGCCCGCTCCTCTTCACGAGTGCCTTTCTCCTCTTCGGCGTTCAGCCGCTGATGGGTGAGTGGGCGCTCCCGCTCTTCGGTGGTGGCCCGGCCATCTGGACGACCTGTCTCCTCTTATTCCAGGCGGCGCTGCTCGGTGGCTACGGCTACGCGCACGTGCTCGCGAGCCGGGCGTCGAGCTCGACGCAAGTGAAGGTGCATGTGGGCGTGGTGGTCGTCGTCGTCCTCTTCGCCTGGGGCATGGCGCTCGTCGGCCCAGGCCCGCTGGTGCCGGCTGCGCACTGGCGTGACGTCGCCGATCCGACCTTCGGTGTGCTCGGCGTCCTGGCCACCACCGTCGGCCCCATCTTCCTCGTGCTCGCCGCGTCCGCGCCGCTCTTTCAGACGTGGTTCACCGCGGCGTTCCCGACCGCGCCGGCCTGGAGGTTGTACGCGCTCTCCAACGCGGGCTCGCTCACCTCACTGCTCGCGTTCCCCTTTCTCATCGAGCCGCTCGTCGGCCGCACGGCGCAGTCATGGAGCTTTCTCGTCGCGCTCTCCGGCTGGGGCGTGATGGTGCTCCTCACCGCGCGCTCGGTCCGGGCCGTCGCGACCACCGCCATCGTCGAGCCACCGACCGTCTTCCCCTGGCGTCGCGCTGCCGCCTGGCTCGCGCTCTCGACGATCCCCAACGTCATCCTCTCCGCGACGACGCAGCGGCTCTCGGAGGACGTCGCCGGCGGTCCGCTCCAGTGGCTCTTGCCGCTCTCGCTCTATCTGCTCACCTTCATCATCTCGTTCGAGAAGCCAGCCTGGTACCGGCGTTGGCCGTGGCTGTCGTTGCTCGCCGCCTCGTGCTTCGTCAGCGCGCTCGGGTGGATCGGCCGCTGGGACGCGCTCGTGCTGCAGGTCGTGCTCGCCTCGGTCGCGCTCTTCTCGGGGTCGATGCTCTGTCACGGTGAGCTGTACCGGTTGCGGCCGGAGACCCACGCGAGCCGCTTCTATCTGGTCATCTCGTCGGGTGGTGTCGTGGGTGGCCTCTTCGTCGCGCTCGTCGCGCCACGGCTCTTCACCTCGTTCGCCGAATACCCCCTCGGGCTGGGCGCCGCCTGCCTCGCTGGCGCGCTCGTGGTGATGGCTGATCAGACGTCGTCGACGAGGCCGGCCGTGCGGGTGGTGCAGGCGAGCATGCTCATCCTCACCGCGGCGTCGATGGCCGTCACCTGGGACAGCCAGCGCAACGCGAACCGGTTGGTGTTCGCCGGTCGCAACTTCTTCGGCGTGCTCCGCGTCGAGTCCATCGGAACGCCGGGTACCGAGAACCACGAGTTCGCCGAGAGCCATGGGCGCATCACCCACGGCTGGCAGCCAAAGCATCCGTCGCGGCGCCGAGAGGTCGCGGGGTACTTCAGCAACGAGTCGGGGGTCGGGCGAACCATCGCTGCGCTTCGGGCCTCGCAGGCCTCGTTGTCCGTCGGCGTGCTCGGGCTCGGCGTCGGCCAGCTCGCGAACTTCGGCCGCCCCGGCGACACGATGCGCTTCTACGAGATCAACCCGCTCGTCATCGCGTTGGCGAAAGGGGAGGGCGGCTTCTTCTCGGTGCTGCAGGACAGCGAGGCGCGGGTCGAGGTCGTCGCCGGAGATGCGCGGGTCTCGCTCGAGCAGGAGCCGCCGCGTGGGTTCGATCTCCTCGCGGTCGACGTCTTCACTGGAGACTCGATTCCTCCGCACCTGCTCACCTGGGAAGCGTTCGAGGGCTATCGCCGGCACTTGAACGAGCACGGCGTCATCGCGGTGCACATCACGAATCGGTACCTCGATCTCGAGCCGGTGTTGGCGAGCCACGTCGATCGCCTCGGCTGGCAGCTCCGGGTGGTGCGGAGCGTCGACAAAGAAGGCGCTCCGAGCGTGTGGGGCGTGCTCTCGCCGGCGCCGGCGTTCTTCGAGACCGAGGCCTTCCGCTCCGACGAGGTCTCGAGCCCGTCGCCTCGCCGCATCGCGTGGACGGACGAACACCACTCGCTGTTGCCGTTGCTCTTGGCGCGCTGAGCTCGACGTCAGCGCTTCCCGTTTTCCTTCGCCTCGGACTTCGCGCACTGCTTGAGGCAGGCGGCGCGCATCGTCGAGATGGAGTCGAGGCAGACGCGGCCTTCTTCGGCGCGCTCCTTCGCGTTACCGCCCTTGTCGTTCTTCGCGTTCTTCTTGCAGCCGGCGGAGACCTTCCCCATCGCCTCCTCACAGGTCTTGGAACACTTGTCGCTCGGCTTGGCGAAGGCGAGCGGTGCAGCGAGGAGAACGAAGAGAAGAGTGGCGCGCATGGGGGGTACGGACGGAGAAAGCGTGGCCTGATTCGCGCCGAGACTCAAGCAGCCGCGCGTCCGTCATCTGGACGGGTGGCTCC
This sequence comes from Myxococcota bacterium, assembly GCA_052034585.1. Taxonomy (GTDB): domain Bacteria; phylum Myxococcota; class Myxococcia; order Myxococcales; family Myxococcaceae; genus Xiheimicrobium. The sequence continues at coordinate 37,458 of JBPOIJ010000055.1, read as the reverse complement.
ACCTCCACTGAACGGCTCAGCGCTCGGCGAAGCGCGCAGAGAAGTGCCGGAGCGCCTTGGGCTGTTGGACGATGCGCAGCGGCGCGAGCGAACGTGCCTTCGCGGCCACTCGCTCGACGACCTCGATGACGAAGTCCATGTGGCTCTGGGTGTAGGTGCGCCGCGGAATCGCCAGACGCACCAGGTCCATCGCGGCCGCGTGCTCGGTGCCGTCGGGGTGGAGGCCGAACATCACCGTTCCAATCTCGCAGCTGCGCACGCCGCCTTCCCGGTACAGCGCGATGGCGACGGCCTGCCCGGGGTACTGGAGCGGCGTCAGGTGCGGCGCGAGCGCACGCGCGTCGAGATAGACCGCGTGACCGCCCACCGGCACCACGAGCGGAATGCCACGCTTCTCGAGCGCCTCGCCCAGGTACTCGGTCGAGCGAATGCGGTAGCGCAGGTAGTCGTGCTGGACGACCTCGGCGAGGCCTTGGGCGATGGCGTCGAGGTCACGGCCAGCGAGCCCGCCGTAGGTCGGAAAGCCCTCGGTGAGGATGAGGAGGTTGCGGCACTGCTCGGCCCAGGCGTCGTCGTCGAGCGCGAGCCAGCCGCCGATGTTCGCCAGCCCGTCCTTCTTCGCCGACATCGTCATGCCGTCGGCGAGCGAGGCCATCTCGCGGACGATCTCGGTCACGCTGCGGTGGCTCTGGCCTTCTTCGCGCTGGCGAATGAACCAGGCGTTCTCGGCGAAGCGGCAGCCGTCGAGAAAGAGCGGCAGCCGGTGCACGTTGCACACCTCTCGCACGGCGCGCAGGTTGGCGAGGCTCACCGGCTGCCCGCCGCCGGAGTTGTTCGTGACCGTCACCAGCACGAGCGGCACCTGGTCGCGGCCCTTCTCCTTGATCAGCCGGTCGAGCGCTTCGACGTCGAGGTTGCCCTTGAAGGGATGACGCACCGAGGGCTGTCGGCCCGCCGGGTAGAGGAGATCGACGCCCTGGGCTCCGCTCGCCTCGACGTTGGCGCGAGTGGTGTCGAAGAGGGTGTTCGAGGGCACCACTTTTCCTTTCCCGCCGACGACGGAGAACAGGATCTTCTCCGCCGCGCGCCCCTGGTGGGTGGGAATCACGTGCTTGAAGTCGAACAGCGACTTCACCGCGGCCTCGAAGCGGAAGTACGACGGCGAGCCGGCGTAGGACTCGTCACCGCGCTGAATCGCCGCCCACTGCTCCGCCGACATCGAGCCGGTGCCCGAGTCGGTGAGGAGATCGATGAGCACGTCGTTCGAGTGGAGCGCGAAGAGGTTGAGCCCGGCCTCCTGCAGCCGCGCCTCGCGGTCCTCTCGGGTGGAGATCCTCAGCGGCTCGACGGACTTGATGCGGAAGGGCTCGATGATGGTCTTGAAGTCGTGCACGCCTGTGCATCTACGACACCAAGGCCGCGCGGTCACTGTGAGTGATTTGCACGGTTCCGAGAGCGCTCACGGGTCGCTCGTCGTCGCGCCGGTCGCCTCGAGCAGCTGCCGGTACCACTCCATCGTTCGTTGAGCGCGGCCGGCCAGCGCAGTGGTGCCCCAGACGACCGAGAGCGTCTTCGTCGTCTGCGGCGTCGTCTTGGTGCGCTGCGAGTCCTTCACCGCGTTCGCGCACGGGCCTTGCGAATCGAAGAGGCAGAGCAGGCCGGCGACGTCGATGGTCTGCCCGCCCTGGTTGAAGACGTAGCTCGTGCCCTCGGTGGCGAGCCCGATGCGGAACGGTGGCGAGGCGAGGGAGAGGTCGACCACGCTGATCGGCAGCCCCGAGTGGAGCGACACCACGTTGCACGCGTCGACCGCGACGTTGATGGAATTGAGCGCGCCTTCGCCGACCGCGCGCACCAGGTACTCCGAGGCGGGCTTGCCGCGGCCCGTCGGTTTGTAGCCGCCGTGGCGGAGCAGCTCGCGAACCGCCGAGCGAATCGCGTCGTCCGACGTCATCGGCACCTGCGCGCCGAGGGAGAGGAGCGACATCACCGCGTCGTTGCGGCCGAGCTCACCGAGCGGCTTGGGGAAGGTGGTGACGAAGCAGCGGGCCTCGAGCAGCGGGTGCGCGTCGATGGAGATCATGCGCCCGGCTGCTACCACACGCCTCGCGTGATTCGAGTGGGCGACTCGTTCGCTCCCGAGTCTCGTCGAGGCGAGGTGGTGGAGCCCGACGAGGAGCCCCAAATCCATCGCCACCAGCACGTACCGGTCGACCGAGAGCGCCTCGAGCACGGCCTTCAGATGCGCCGCGTGGGTCGGCAGGTCGTAGACGACGTCGGTCGGCTTGTCGGACGCGCCGAAGCCGAGGAGATCGGGCGCGACCACCCGCGCATGCTTCGCGAGTTCCGGAACGACGTTGCGCCAGACCTGGCTGTTGGTCGGAGTGCCGTGAAGCAAGACGACGGTGAGGTCTCCTGCGCCTTCGACGACGACGTGCAGCCGGTGCCCGAACGCCTCGACGAACATGACGAGAGCGTGTGCCACCCCTCCTCCTTCGTCGAGCGGAAGATGCTTCCGATCGAGGCGCAAAGACGCTGAAGTCCGCTCGCTTCGCACTCACCCAAGGAGTCGTTCCCATGACCCGTGCCTCTTCACTGCTGGTCGCTGCGTGCCTCGCGCTCGCGCTCCCGGCTCTCGCCGTCAAACCGGGCGGCAAGCTGTACATCAAGACCAAGGACACCAAGGTGCTCGACAAGGCCGACGCGAAGGGGAAGGTCGTCGGCACCTTGCAGCCCGGTGACGAGGTCGTCTGGCAGGGCGCCGACGCGAAGGAGAAGCAGTTCCACGCCGTCGAGATGGGCAAGGTGAAGGGCTTCACCCTGCAGAGCAACCTGTCTCCCTCCAAGCCTCAGACCGAGCTGCTCGCGCGAGACAACGGCGCTCCCATCGACGGCAAGGCGTTCGCCTCGTCGGGCGCAGCCACCAAGGCGCTCAATGAAGCCGCGCTGAAGGCGGCGGGAAAGAAGCAGACGAAGGCCGAGCTCGTGAAGGGCCTCGCGACCGCCGAGGGCGTCGCTGCCTCCGTGACGGTGGAGTCGAAGGGAGGTGCCAAGTGAAGCGCACCCTCATCGTGGCGTGCATGGTGGCGCTGTCGGGCTGTTCCGCGCTCAACCGCATGGGGAACTCGCTCGCGAGCGGCAACGTGCGCGGCGCGGTCTCGGCCGGTCAGGAGCTCGAGGCCGAGCGGAAGAAGCTCGAAGCGAAGCAGGCCAAGTGCAAGGCGTTCGAGAACCAGAAGGCGACCTACGAGGAAGAGACCGGCATCGGCGGCGCGGTGGCGCTCAACCTCGCGGCGCGGACCAGCGGCATCTACATCGAGATCTCTCCCGAGCTCGCCAGCTCGATGCCGCAGGCCGGCGTCAAGCCCAAGCCCGGCAAGGGCCCGAAGACCGACCTGACGGCCTACGTGAACCGCATCGGCAAGACGTTGGCCGCGAACTCCGAGCGGCCGGGCCTCGACTGGACCTTCGTGGTGCTCGACTCGACGACGCCGAACGCGTTCTCCGCACCAGGTGGCTACGTCTTCATCACCACCGGCATGATCGCGTCCGTCGAGAACGAGGCGCAGCTCGCGGGCGTGCTCGGTCACGAGATTGGGCACGTCACCGGCCGGCACGCGATGACGGCGTACGGGAAGACCAAGGCGACCTCCTGCACGGCGGCGATGGCGGCCGGCATCGGGACGAGCGCCGCGAAAGACGCGGTCAACCTGTCGGGTGAGTTCGAGCTGCTGCTCTCGGCCGCCAACATCGACCTCAACAAGGCGAGCGCAGACTTGATCGTGAAGCTCTCCGACGGCCTCGCCGACGAGCTCGTCTCTCGCGGCAATGGGCCGGAGTACGAGTTCGCCGCCGATGGCGTGGCGTACGACCTGCTGGTCTTCTCCGGCTACGACCCGAACGAGTTCGAGAAGCTCCTCGCCAAGCTGCCTGACGGCGGGTTCCTCACTCCGCACCCAGGGAACAAGGACCGCGTCGCCAAGCTCGCGCCCCGCAAGGCCGAGTTCGCCGACTTCGCCACCGGCCTCAAGGCGCCTGCGCTCGACCCGGTCGCCAAGGCGGTCAAGAAGTAGTGCGGGTCGCCCTCCTCGCGCTCACCCTCGCGGCGTGCAAACCCAGCCTCTCCGAGCGTTCGGTCACCGCGAGCACGAACGACCTGCTCCAGGCGCAACGGGAGCTGGAGTCGACTCGGCTCGCCTGCCGGGGCTGGCGGCTGAAGGCGTTCAGCGCCGAGGAGCGCAAGACCATCTCCGACGAGCTGCTCCACCGCTGGTTGGGCGGCACCGCACCAGCCTCACCCGACGGGGGAGTCGTCGACCGACCCGAGCGCCCGACCGCGACCGATGAGCGGCTGACGCGGCTCGGCCACGCCGTCACCCACAACCTCCAGGGCCACGCCTTCTCCTTCCTGGTGGTGACGGACTCGGCGCTCGACACCTTCTCGGTGCCAGACGGCCGGGTGCTGGTGACCCGCGGCCTCCTCGACGCGTGCGCGACCGACGCACAGCTCGCCGGAGTGGTCGCGCACGAGGCGGCGCACGTCTTCTACGAGCACGCCCTTGGGGTCGTCCGCGAGACGGCCCAGACGAGCTGCGAGGTCGAAGCCGTGTCGAGGGTCGCGATGGCAGCGACGAGGGCGGCCCTCGAACCCCAGCCGGAGTTCGCCGCGATGGTGCCGGAGCTCGACAAGGCGAACGACCGGCTCGCCAAACGCGTCGCCGACGACCTCGCCAGACAGCTCGCGATTCGTGGGTACGGAACGAAGGAGCAGGCGGGCGCGGCCCAAGAACTTCAGGCCGACCGCTCGGCCGCAGACTGGATGCACTCCGCCGGCTACGACATTCGCGAGTACGAAGGCGTGCTGGGCAAGCTCGAGGCGCTCTCGCTGCCGCACCCGCTGACGCCGGAGCGAATCGCCGCGCTCGAAGAACGCCGCACCGCGCTGCCTCCGCTTCCCGTTCCGCCGAAGAAGAAGAAGAAGTGACGGCGCGCTCGCTCCTCGTCCCCACCCTCCTGACGCTCGCGGGCACCCTCGGGCTCGGGCTCGTCGGGCTCGGGGTGTTCCTCTTCGGCAGCGTGGAGTACGCGCGGGTGGTGAGCCCCGACGGCGCGTTCGCCGCAGTCACCACCTACCAGCGCTACGAGGGCTTCATTCCACGCGGCCCTGGCTCGGGCAGCGACAAGCCTGGGCGCATGGAGATCGTCCGGCTCTCCGACGGGCGCTCGTGCGGTGCGGTCTCGCTCGACATGGTGTGGATGTCGCGGGAGCTCGAGTGGTCGCTCACCGCGACCCCCCGCAGCGCCTCGGCCGCGATGTCGTTCTGGAACCTCGACACCTGCGCGGTGGAGTGATGCGCCCCTTCGTCCTGCTCGCGGTCGTCTCGTTCGCCGGTTGTCCCCGCAGCCGGCCTGCTCCCGAGACGCCGCTCGAGCTCGTTCGAGTTCGGACTCCCGCCGCTCGTGGCCCCGCGCTGGTCGTCATTCATGGGCTGGGCGCGAACGAGCGAGATCTCCTGCCGCTCGCCGAGGCGGTCGCGCCGACGACCCAGGCCATCGGGCTGCGCGCGCCCATCGACCTGGGTGGCGGTCGCTTCAGCTGGTTCCCAGTGCGCTTCACCGACGAAGGGCCGATTCACGACGTCGCTGCCGCGGAGCAGTCGCGGCGGTCCATCGTCGGCACTCTCGAGCGGCTCGCAGTCGAGCCGACGATCGATCCGTCTGCCATCACCCTCATCGGCTTCTCGCAGGGCGCCATGTTGTCCGAGGAGGTGCTGCGCACCGAGCCTCGGCTCGTCGCAGGCGCGGTGTTGATTGGTGGGCGCACCCTCGGCGAGCGGCCGGCGCCGACGTCACGGGCACGACCACGCGCGCTGATCATCCACGGCACGCGCGACCCAATCGTTCCCTACGCGGGCACGACGAAGACGCGTGAGGTGCTCGAGCGCGACGGCTTCCCGGTGGAGCTGAAGTCCTTCGACGCGGGGCACCAGGTGACGCCCGAGATGGTCGACGCGATTCGGGCGTGGCTGAACGCGAAGTGAAGCGGCCGTGCGTCAGGCGAGCGCCGATGCCTTGGCGAGCGCGCGGTGGACGGCCTCGAGCGCCTTGCGAGCCTCGAGCAACTCGGCGCGCTCCTTCGTGAGGTCGGCGACCTGCCGTGCCAGCGTGTCACGCTCGGTCTTGAGCGCGTCGGCGGAACGTCGGAGACCGGTCATCGCCTCGTGCGCCGACTCGAGCTCGGCCGCGAGCCGCTCCTCTTCCTGGAGCGAGGCCTCGAGCTCCTTCTCCTTCGCGCCGACCGACTCGCGCAGCTCGAGCTTCTCGCGTTCCCCGGCTTCGATGGCCTGGCGGGACTCCTGGAGGGCGAGCAACGCTTCGTTGCGCTCTCCCTCGAGCGCGGCGAGCTCCTTCTCCAAGTCCGACAGGAGCTGCACCCGGCCTTCCATCTCCTGCGACAGCCGGCGGGCCTCGTCCATGCGCAGCCGTGCCTCTTCGGTGGCGCGCTCGGCCTGACGGCGGGCGGCCTCGAGGTCTTGCGAGAGCGCGAGGTTCATCGCGCGGGTCTTCGCCAGCTCGCTCTGCAGCGCGGCGATGCGCTCGACCGCGAGCACGCCGGCCTCGGCGACCGTCTCGGGCAACGGCTCGGGCCGCGGGTTTTCCCGAACGGCCTTGAGCCGCTCGCGCAGCTTCTCGCGACGCTCGGCCGAGTCGGGTCCTGGCGCTTCCGAGGGAGCGGTCTGCACTTCTCGGGTCTCGGCCGGCGCTTCGACGGCGGCGCGCGGCATCACCCTGGCGTGCACGACCTCTTCGACGAGCGCGGGCGGGAGAGGAACGTCGAGCTCCTCGTTGGCGACCGGGGCCTCGTCGCCCAGCGCGTGAGCGAGGGACTCGGCCGCCGAGGGCTTGAGCGCCCGCGCCGTCTGCCGCGCCTTCAAGGTGTCGGAGAGGTTCCGGGGCGGACCCTTTTCCTTCGCGGGAATCACCGGCTCCTCGGCGACCGCCTGGGCAAGCGACTCCACTGCCTCTTGCGTCATCGTCTCGGTGGTCCCCAGCATCGAGCCGAGGCGCAGCTTCGGGCGGGCCCGGGAAACGTTCGCGTCGAAAGCCTTCTTCATCGTCATCCCTCTCGTGGTTTCGCCACCGTCACGGCGGCGATTCGGGTTGCTTCACTCAGGCAGACTTCGCTTCGGCGACTGGCTCCGACTTCGCGTCACGCTGCAGGCGGGAGATGACCTCGTCGATGAGCGCCTGCACGTCGCCGGCGCCCTTCGAGTCGCGGTCGAACGCGAAGATGGGCATGCCCTCGCTCGAGGCCTGCGCGAAGCGAGTGCACTGACGCACGACCTGGGGCAGCAGGTACTCGGGGTAGTGCGTCTTGAGCGCTTCGAGCGCTTCCTTCGCCAGCTTGAACGTCGCGTTGTAGGCGTTCACCACGATGAAGACGTGGTCGAGCACGTGGCCGAGATCTTCCTCGAGGCTCTGCACGGTCTCGAAGAGCAGCTTGAGCCCGTGGAACGAGAGGAAGTCGGCCAGCACGGGGACGATGAGGTCGTCGGCGGCCATCAGCGCGTTGAGGTTGAGGAGCCCGAAGGACGGCGGCGCGTCGAAGATGATGAAGTCGTAGTGGGCCTCGACTTCCTTGAGCGCGTTCTTCAGCTTGAACTCGCGGCCCGCCATCGGCATCAGCGCGAGGTCGACGGTCGACATCGACAGGTTCGAAGGAATGAACTCGAGGTTCGGCAACATCGACTTCTGAATCACCTGGCTGATGGGCGCCTTCTTCACCAGCACGTTGAGGAGCGTGTGCTGAAAGTCCTCGCCCTCGAAGCCGAGGCACTTGGTCGCGTGGCCCTGGCTGTCGAGGTCGACGAGCAGCACGCCGTAGCCCATCTCGGCGAGCCGCCACGCGTACGACGTGGAGAGCGAGGTCTTCCCAGTGCCGCCCTTGAAGTTGAGGAAGAGCTGCTTCCGGGTGCTGACGCTCGGCGGGTAGAGGTTCAGCTTCGCGCGCAGGTCCCACACCTCCTCGGGCGTGTAGACGTCCTTCTCGAGCGAGGCCTTGAGCGCCTTGGGGGTGATGTGCAGCAGCTCGGCGGCTTGTCTGACGGTGTACGAGGGCGTTTCCATGAGCGGGGTTCCTCAGGCGACGAAGTACTTGTGGCCACGACGTACGACCTGGCCTTGTTGAATGAGCTGCCCACAGGCAGCGCGAATCGACTCGAGTGAGGTGTCGAGGGTGGCGGCGAGCGCGTCGGCGGGCTGGCCACGAATCGCAGCGCGGAGCTCGTGCATCACCGCGTCGAGCGGCGCCGGAGCTGCGGCGACCTCGACCACCGCGACCCGACCCGCCGGAGCGGCGGCCACCGACGACTGGTTCACTGGTTGAACCACTCGGGTCGGGCTCGCGGCTGGAGCGACCCGAGTCATCAGCGCGGGAGCGCCCGCCGGAGGGACGCGCGGCTCGGCCAAGTGGTCAACTGGTTCAACCACTGTCTGCGCGCGCCTGGACGACGAGAGGTGAGCCGCCGCGCGCGGAGCATTCGCCGACGCCTGTTGGATCGCGGTCGCGGGAGCGGGCTCCTGGGTGCGCCCGACTGCGGCGACCACCTTCGCCTTCACCGGGTTCGCGGGCACGTTCGCGAGACGGCGGACCTCTCGGCGCCGCTGGGCTTCGTCGAGCTCGACCAAGTCGCTCACGTCACGACCGAGGAGCCGGCTCAGCGCCTGGCTCGCCGACCGCCGCACGCGAAGCTCCGGGTCTCGAATCGCCTGCATCAACCAGGGGCGGGCCGACTCCATGCCACTCGCGCCGAGCACCAGCGCCGCCAGCGAGCGCACGTCGGCGTTCGCATCACGAATGGCGGTCTCTCCCAACTCGAGGGCGGCCGAGCCACGGAGGCCGAGCGCGAGCAACGAGGCACGCCGACGGACGGCCGAGTCTGGGTCCTTCACGGCGGCCGCGAGGTGCGGGCCCGCTTGCGCCCCATCGAGCTTGAGCAACGCCTTGAGCGCCGCGATGCGCACGTCGGGCGAGCTCGCCGAGAGCTGCGGCACGACCACCGGAACGGCCTCGGCCTTCGCGAGCGACGAGAGCGCCCCGAGCAACGCCACCTTCACCGACGACTCGGTCTCGGCGTGCAGCGCAGTCGCGAGCGCCGGTGCAGCCGCGGGATGACCCAAGGCAGTCAGCCGCTCGGCCGCTCGGGCACGCGCCGACGCATCGGGCGCCGAGAGCTCCCGCACCGAGAAGCCAAACAGCGTCTCCTCGGTTCGACCCGGAAACGGAAACGCGCGCTCGAGCGAAGCGAGCTCCGAGGCCGACACCGACAGCCGGCCCTGCGCCTTGAGCGCTTCGGCCTCCGACTCGATGTGCGACGGAGCTGCCGCCTTCTCCACGACGGGGACGGGCGCGATCGCCTCCCCGACGGGCGCGCGCGGCACCGAAGGACCCGCCTCGTTCTCCCGACGGAGCAACACTTCACTGCGCAGCTCGGCGATGAACGCGGCGAGGTCGAACGGATCGTTCCCGTCGGAGTTGATGCGCGAGGCCTCGAGGATCTTCCCGAGCAGCTCGGCCCGCTCCCGTCGCAACGCCTCGGCGAGGGTGGCCGCTTCTTCCCGCTCTGCGTGCGCACGCGTCGAACGCACCTCGAGCTCGGCGATGACCCGGCGCAGCTCGATCTCCCGCTGCGACGACTGAGCGAGCTCGTTCTTGAGGCGCTCCCGCTCGGCCGCCGCGGTGGTGACGTCGTTCGACAGCTGCGTCGCGCGCGCTTCGAAGTACACGATCTTCTCGAGGGCGCTCTTGAGCAGTGCGTCTGGGCGCTCGTGGCTCACGTGTTCTTCGCCTTTCGTGCCGGTGGATCGCAGCGACGACTCCGTCAAGAAAACGAGCGTAGCGGCCTGTAGCGGCTTGTCTCTTTTTTGACCGGCGCGACCCTATGTGGTTGGCGAAGGCTTGTAAACACCCGTAATTTCTAGAGAATTTCTCGCTCCATCGAAATCGCGCCGAGGCCGATTTACCGGCCTGGAATGCGATTGCTGCTTCAGCCGGCGCCGCGAACCCGCCACTCGATCGAGCGGCCAGCGATGCGCTCGAGCTGCTTCTTGTCGGCGTCTTCGACTTCACCCTTCGTGGTGATGGTCACGGCGTGAAGGTGCTTCTTCACTTCCGCGAGCGGCGACTTGAAGCCGTTGATGCTCTGCGGAAAGTCCCAATTGATGGTCACCACCAGCCCGTTCGCGGTGCGTTCTCCAGTGCAGTAGCGGTCGTCCAAGCGAACGACGTTTTCCGGGGCGTTCTTGAACCAATCGAGAAAGGGCACGCCGCGAATCGTCTCGAGGCTGCGCGCGATCGACGACTTCCAGAACGAGCCAAACGCCTCGATGTCGCCGCCCCGGCCGTTCGACGTGTGCACGAACTGGAGCCACTTGAGCTTGGGGAGCGTCGAGAGCGCGCTCAGTCGAGCGACGTGCTCCTTGTCGATGAAGCGAAAGCTGACGCCCTCCCAGGCGAGCGCGCGGTCAGGCAAGTCGGAGGGATTCTCGAGCACGTACGCGTAGCGCAAGCCGAGCAACGGCTGCGAAAGGAACGCCTTGCGCGAGTCGCTCGGCCAGGACTCGAGATCGAGCTCCTCGAAGGTGTTCCACTCCGGCCGGCCCATCACCTTGTCGACGACCGAGCGCTGATTCGTCGAGAGCTTCGCCACCGCGGGAAAGCCGCGGCGATAGACGAGCCCGCTCTTGAGGATCGCCGGCTCGAGCACACCCAGCCACTTGCGGGCGTGTTGATCGAGCAGCTGCTTGGCGCGCTTGCGCTGGGTGGCATCGAGCGAGGGGAGCAGCTGCAAGTTGATCAGCTCTCCGCGAACGTCACCGGCCTCGAGGAGCGCATCGGCGAGCACGCGCCGCACGTCATCATCGGCAGGCCGCGCATAGACCTGAGCGGTGAGCGACGACACGTCACCCGCGGGGGCCTGGCGCTTCAGCCCCGCGAGCAGCGTCTGTTCCTTCGCGCTCAGCCTCTCCGCCTTCGGCGGCGCCTTCTGCTTCACCGCGAGGTACGCCGCCAGCAGCACCGCGCTCGAGTCGGCCCAGTGAATGCCGAAGCGCTCCTGCTCATCGCTCTGCCACTTCGCGCGCAGCGCGTTCAAGCGTTCGACCGAGCGCGGGTCTCCGACGAGGTTGACGGTCTTGAACACGGCTCGCCAGAACGGGTCGGCCTTTCGGCCACGCATGCCCGTCGGAGGCGAGTCGGCGAGCGCGAGGAGCCCATCGACGATGCGCGGGTCGGCCGGGAATGACTGCAGCGACTTGATCAACGGCTCGGCCTGCTCGGCGAGAAACCCGTCGAGCGCCTCGAGGAGGACGCCGACGTCGGCCGACGACTTCGCCGCCGCGCGCTTCTTCCACGCCGTCAGCCGCTCGTCTCGTTTCGCCGGCAGGCGCTCCCGCTTCGCGTCCACCGCGGCACCGACGAAAGTGACGGCCTCGGCGAGCTCGGGCGCTCTCGACTTCCGCCAATCGCTCAACAGGACTTCGAGCGCGACCTCGGGCTTGCCTCCGTGAAACAACTTCAACGCGGCGTCGATGGACATGCCGCGGTCATATTCGGAATCGAGGCGCGACGATCACCGCTCGAACAACGTGCTCTGCGGCTGCTCGAGCCCCAAGAGGTACTTCTTTCGCTCCATGCCTCCGCCGAAGCCGGTGAGCGAGCCGTCGGCGCCGATGACGCGATGGCAGGGCACGATGATCGCGATGGGGTTCGCTCCGTTCGCTGCGCCGACCGCCCGCATTGCGTTCGGGTTCCCGAGCTTCCGCGCGATCTCGCCGTAGGTGCGGGTCTCGCCGAATGGAATCGCCGAGAGCTGCTTCCAGACGCGCTGCTGAAACTCGGTGCCTCGCGGCGCGAGCGGGAGATCGAACGAGCTCCGCTCACCGGAGAAGTACTCGGCGAGCTGCTTCGTGGCGCGCCTCAGCACCACGTCCTCGCCGGGCTCGGCCTCACGCGCCTCGGCCGACGACGAATTCGAGAACGAGCAACCGACGATGGCTGCTCCATCGCTCACCAAGGTGAGCGGCCCGACGGGAGAATCGACGATGGTCTTCTTCATGTTCACTTCCTCCGAGCGAGGGACTGCAGCTGGGCGTGACGGTGCCAGAGCCGAATCGCCGCGTACGCACGCCAGGGACGCCACGCCTCGTGGGCGTGCTTCAGCTCTCCGTCGAACGCGGCCCGGAGCGCGGAGTCTCCGAGCGGAAACGCATCAGGGTCGCCGAGCCCGCGGAGCGCGACGTACTCGAGCGTCCACGGACCGATGCCGGCGATCGTCTCGAGCGACGCCCGCCCGGCGCTGATGGCCCCACGCACCAACTTCGCGCGCCCGCTCGCGACCTCGACGGCGAGCCGGTGCACCGTCTCTGCGCGTGCCCGAGGTTGCCCTCCGAGCGCGGCGATGGCGTTGGCGCCCGCGTCGGCCAGCCGTTCCGGTGTCGGAAAGAGCCGGTTCAGCCCCTCGATGGGCGTCACCACTGGAGCACCGAACCGCTCGGTCAGCTTCGTCGCCATCGCCGAGGCGGCCTTCACCGTCACCTGCTGGCCCAGCACCGCGCGCACCGCGACCTCGAACGCGTCGAGCGCACCGGGGAGCCGCAGCCCACGCCCCATCGTGCGCAGCTGCCGGTCCTTCGCGAAGAAGGCATCGACGACGTCGACGTCGGTGTCGAGATCGAGCGCCCCACGCACCGCCGCGACCACCTGGCGGAACACCGGCATCAGCCCCTCGCTCAAGACCAACACGGGAGCGCTCCGACCGCCGAGCTCGAGCGTCAACCAGCCATGGTGCCGTCCAACGGCGAACGTCCGAGTCCATGCACTCGTGCCGGAGGCTCCTTCGACGCCCGACACCTGGCGGAGCGCGAAGTGCGCGCGCACGTCGTCTCCCTTGAAGACACCGCGCGGCGCGAGGCTGAACCGGAGCGCGCCACCACGAATCGCCGCGTTCGCCCGAGCGCGCACGCGAGACGGCGGCATGCCGTACCGATCTCGAAACAGCGCGTTGAAGCGACGCAGGCTCTGAAACCCGGCGGCGAACGCGACCTCGGTCATTGGCAGCGCCGAGTCGGCGAGCAGGCGCTTCGCGGTGAGGAGGCGATGCGTCTGCGCGAGCTCGACGGGAGCAGCGCCGAACGTCTTCATCACCACCCGTCGCAGGTGTCGATCGGTGATGCCGAGCTCCTCGGCGAGGGACGCCAGGCCTTGTTCCTCGAGCGCGCCCGCTTCGATGCGTTTCACCGCCAGGTTCGCGAGGCGCTCGGTGGCGTCGACGGGTGAAGCGCCGGGCGCGCACTCCGGGCGACAGAGGAGACAGGGACGAAAGCCTTCCTTCTCGGCGGCGGCGGCGGAGGGAAAGAAGCGCCGGTTCTTTCGCATCACCGTTCGCGCGGTGCAGACGCAGCGGCAGTAGATGCCGGTCGAGGTGACGCCGATGAAGAAGCGCCCGTCGGCGCGGCGATCCTTCGCGTCCGTCGCGGCGTGGCAGGCCTCCACGTCGAGGGTGTTCGCGTCGTGCATGCGCGGCACCTTCTCGCGAGCGCGCGGTGGCGTCTCGCCGAAACCGGACATGGCTCCAACTTCGATTCCGAGCGCTTTCGACGTCGAGACCGCGAGAAACCAATGCGAGGTCGTGGGCCGCCTCATAGAAGGGCCCGCATGAAAGCTCTCGTCTTTCGCTCGTACGCAGGAGCCCCCGAGCTTGCGGAGCAGCCCACTCCGACGCCCAAACCCGGCGAGGTGCTCGTGCGCGTGCGCGCCACCAGCATCAACCCCATCGACTGGAAGCAGGTCTCGGGCAAATTCCGGCCGATTCTCACCGCGAGCTTTCCGTTCATTCCCAGCTACGACCTGGCCGGCGAGGTCGAGGCGCTCGGCGACGGCGTCACCACCTTCACCAAAGGCCAGCGCGTTCACACGAGGCTCTCGGGACGCAGCGGGGGCGCGAACGCCGAGCTCGTCGCCGCCGGTCTCGACGTCTTGCGGCCGATGCCCGAGGGAATGAGCTTCGCCCAGGCCGCCGGGCTTCCCCTGGCGGGAATGACGGCACTCCAGGGGCTTCGTGACGAGTGTCGCGTGCCGATGGAAGGCGCCAAGGAGCGCGTGTTGGTCGTCGGCGCGTCGGGCGGCGTCGGTCACTTCGCCGTGCAGCTCGCCAAGGCTTCGGGCGCTCACGTCACCGGCGTCTGCAGCACGCGCAACGTGGAGCTCGTTCGCCGCCTCGGAGCCGACGTCGTCATCGACTACACGAAACCCGACGCCTGGCAGGGCGTGCAGCCGTTCGACGTGGTGTTCGACTGCGTCGGCTCGGCCATGTCGGATCATCTCGCGAAGCTCGTGCCGAACGGGCGCTTCGCCTCGTCTGCGCCCGGTCCCTCGACGCTGCTTCGTCAGGCCGCGAACGTCTTCACCGGGAAGAAGGTCGCCGCGGTGATGCTCAAGCCGAACGCGGCCGATCTCGGCGTGCTCGACGCGCTCTTCGAGAAGAAGAAGCTCGACGTCGTCATCGACAGCACCTTCCCCGCCGAGAAGTTCGCCGAGGCGTTCGCGCGCAGTGAGAGCGGGCGCGCCGCCGGGAAGATCATCGTCACCTGGAGCTGAGCCGCTCGAGCGTCCAGAAGCGGGTGTGTTGCCAGGGGTCGTAGCTGGTGCGGTTGGGCCGCGGGTTCTTCTCCGAGCGCAGCGCGCGCGAGCCGTGCAGCGAATCGTCTTGATCGACCATCACCGAGTCTCCGTCGCGGGTCGCGCCGCTGAGCACGAAGTAGTGGCCGCCGTTCGACCACGTCGTGTGCACGGCGCCTCCACCCGTCTCGAAGTTGGTGACGACGTCGTCGATCGTGGGCAGCGAGCGCACGGCGTAGAGCCCCTTCGAAGCACCAGTGAGCTTGGCCCAATCGGTCGCGCGCAGCTGGTTGGCGAAGTCGGCGGTCGCGCTCGCCCCGAAGCGACGTTCTCCCGGGCGCGTCGCCGGCCCACCACGAAGACTCCGAGTGAACTCCGACCCGAGCCGCGGCGTGCCGACACCAGGGTCTCCGTGAAGCTCCGTGTAGCGGTGCTCGAGTTCCTGGCGCGTCAGGTCCGGAGGAATGAGGCCCATCGAGAGGTAGAGGTGGAACGCCGCCGAGGCGAGGCACTCGAAGCCGCGCTGCGACGGATCATCGGAGACGAGCACCTGCTCGAAGGTCGTGTACGCGAAGAGACGCCCGCCGCGCTCGGAGGGAGCGGCTCCACCACCCGTGAACTCCGGCGCCGAGTAGAAGTCGTGCACTGCGGCGCCGAGGAGCGACTCGACAGAGCTCGTTTCGATGCCGTCGAACGGCCCCTCCCCTCTGTGCGCGCGAGCCTGAGCGCCCTCGAGCAATCGCTGCAGATCGCCGTGCTGATCACCCAACCGAAGGGTGGGCCGTGCTCCCGACCGCAGCTCGAGGGTCCCCGACGCGGTGCGACGAATCGAGTCGGCCTCGCCGAACGAGACCGTCAACGGCCCGGCCGCCTTCGAGAGCTCCCGGCTCGCGACGATGAAGAGCAGCTTCGCCGACGGCGTCGTGCAGTACGCCGGAAGCCGTTGCGCGAGGGTTGGGTGCGCGCGGCTGATCCGCTCCCAGGTCTCGGCGGCCTTGGCGAGGCGCACCAACCGCGCCTCGTCCACTGGTGGCGTCGCGAGCCCGTGGCTCGGCTCGTACGAGGTCACCGTCGCGGCTGCTGGCGCCGCAGTGGGACGCGGGAGGAGCGAGTCGTCGAGTCCGTCGAAGGAAACCGGAGGAAGCGAGCTGGTGCGCATGCGGCGTCGCAGAGCAGGCCGCGCGCCGAGGCCGGTCCCACTGGTCGATCAACGACTTGCCCTCGCCGAGCTGGCCGTCGGGCGAGACTGCCGGCTGGACTCGGACTTTTCCCGAGCCCTGAGAACCGCCGAGCGAACGCAGAGCCCGCGGCGCTTCGTGGTGGCGTGGTGCCGTTCGAGGGCTTCTTCCTCCCGCTCGACGTGCTGTGGCCGCTGCTGGGGTGGAAGTCGGGGCTCTTCAAACGGCTGCTCTCGAGCGACTTCTTCGCGCGGCGGCTGATGGCGAAGGGCGCGATGGCGACGACGTTCCTTCGAGACGGGGTGGTGCGACCGCTCGGCGCGGACGACCTCTCGCGCTACGTCGAGCCGCTGTTGGGTGACGGGCACCTGTGGCGGCTGTGGATCGACGGCGTCGGGCCGCGGCAGCTCGGCCCTCGTTCACGGCGCGCGGGAGACACGGTCGACCTCCTGAACGCCGGCGCTCGCTGGCTCTCGACCTCGACGACCCCAGTTCGGCTGTTGACCGCCACGCCCGGGCTGGTGGTGACGCCGAAGGTCGTCGCGCTCGCGCGGCAGCTCCTCCCGAGGCTCGAGGTGCGCGAGGTCGGCGCCGGCAAGCACTTCCTTCCGGAAGACGTGCCCGACGCCATCGCGCGCGAGCTGGTCGACTTCGTCACCACGCTCCGGGCCAAGGGCTGAGGCCGCTCACTTCTCGAGCGAGACCGAGCCGTCCCACTCCGGCGGAGGCGGGTTGAGCGCGTACTGAAAGCACCTCGACTTGAGCGCCTTCGACGGCCCGTCGTTCGGGTCCAGCGCGAGCACCTTGTCGAACGCCTTCTGCGCCTCGGCGAACTTCCGGTTTCGGTAGAGCGCGAGCGCGAGCCCATACGGCTCGAGCAGCGCGAGCTTCTCGGCCGGCGCCTCGTCGCGGAGGGCGATGAGCTCGTAGATGCGGGTCGAGATCGACTTCCCCGCGACCTTCACCACGTCGACCTCTCGCGCGACGACCTCGTGCTTCACCAATTCGTAGGTGTTCTGCCCCATGAGGATGAGGGTGTCGTAGTTCTTGTTCGCCGCTTCGAGGCGGGCGGCCAGGTTCATGCCGTCGCCGATGGCGGTGTAGTCGAGCAGGTCGTCGGAGCCGATGTTGCCCACCAGCAGCGTGTCGGTGTTGATGCCGATGCGGGTGTAGATGTCGGGCAGGCCTTCCTTGGCGAACTGCTCGCGGAGCCGCGCCAACACCTGCTGCATCTCGAGCGCGCCTCTGCAGGCCTGGAGCGGGTGACCAGGCGACTCCACCGGCGCGCCGAAGAGCGCCACCACCGCGTCGCCGATGTACTTGTCGATGCAGGCGCCGTGGTTCCGGAGCGCGGGCGTGACGGCGCTGAGGTAGCGGTTGAGGAACCGCATCAGGCCCTTGGGGTCGTTGCGGAACTGCTCCGA
This sequence comes from Myxococcota bacterium, assembly GCA_052034585.1. Classification (GTDB taxonomy): domain Bacteria; phylum Myxococcota; class Myxococcia; order Myxococcales; family Myxococcaceae; genus Xiheimicrobium. The sequence goes on along the minus strand of JBPOIJ010000055.1, from coordinate 20,179 downwards.
GACGGTCGAGAAGCCCTTGATGTCGGAGAACAGCGCGGTCACCCGCTTCGTCTCGCCGTCGAGCCGCGGCAGCTCGTGGCCTTCGATCATCAGGTCGACGAGGTCTTCCTCCATGTACGCGCGGAACATCTCCTTGATGCGCTCGCGCTCGCGGTTGGCGAAGAGGCGCTCCCAGGCGACGGCGAGCACCGAGGCGATGGTGCCGGCGAGGCTCGGCATCGCCGAGAGCACGTGCACCTTCGTCAGCACCAGGAAGCTGCCGGTGAGGAGGAAGAAGCCGACGTAGATGAGCGCCGGCCAGCCGACGTCGATGAAGACGTTGCGCACCACCAGCACCAGCGCGCACGACAAGAAGCACATCACGAAGGTGAAGAGCACCGAGGCCCAGAGGGGCGCGTCGATGATGAAGCCCTGGTGCAGCAGGTTGTCGAAGATGGCTGCCTGCTTCACCACGCCCGGGGTCGCCGACTCGAGCGGGGTCGCCTTGCCGCCATCACCAGTGCCGAGCGCGAAGCCGGCGAGGAACACGTACTTCCCCTTGAAGCGCTCGCCCTTGTCGCCGCGCTCCTTCAGCTTGAGCACGTCGATGAGCGAGATGCTGGGGAAGCGGTCGGCGAGCGGGCCGCCGTAGTCGATCCACGCCGCGCCGTCGCGATCGATGGGGTAGCTCCGCGCTCCGATGGTGAGCTTGCCGGGCTCGATGGTGATGGAGTCGGCCCCGAAGGCATCGGCTGCGGCCGCGACCGGGAAGGTGACGTAGGTGTTGGCGCCGTCGGTGTACGCGAAGTGGGTGCGGCGCATCTTCCCGTCCTCGTCTTGCTCCTGGAGCACCAGGCCGTAGCTCGACACCGCGTCGCGGAGCGCGTCGATGGTGGCGACGGGGTTCGCCGCGAGCTGCTTGCCGGTCTTGGTGTTCGACGAGTCGACCTCCTCCTCCGTGGGCAGCGACGGCAAGGTGAGACCTCCCTTCACCTCGACCGGGAAGGCGTAGACGGTCGCGTTCGCGAGCAGGCGCGCCTGGAGCTTCGAGTCGTCGTCGCCCGCGTCGGCCGCGCCCTCGCTCGGAAACTCCTCGCTGGGGAACTCCTCGCTCGGGAACTCTTCTTCGGCGGCCTCCTTCTTCTTCTCGCCTTCGTTCACCGGGGCGAGGGGCTCGGCGGCAGCCTTGGTCGGCGGGGGGTGGTTGACGGGCTTGTCGATCTTCGGGAGCGGCGGTGCGGTCGCCGAGACGTTGAACCCGAGCGCGAGGGGAATGGCGTGCTTGGTGAGCGCCTGGCCGAGCGCGAGGTCGCCGGTGCCGTCGCCCTTCATGTTGTCCATGATGGCGTCGAAGAGGATCATCTTGGCGCCGGCCTGGTGCACGTACTCGAAGACGTCGGCGTAGATGGTGCGCTCGTACGGCCAGGAGCCGTACTGCTGTCGCAACCCCTCGAGCCGCTCGACCTCGGCGAACGTCTTGTCGTCGATGGCGATGATGACGATGTCGTCGCTCTGCTTCACCCTGCCCCAGGGGAACCAGGACTTGCCGGTGAACTTCTTCACGCCGTTGTCATAGGCGCCGCGCTCGTCGTCGCTGATCTCGAGCAGGTCGAACTGCCACCAGACGAACGAGATGCCGGTGGCGAGCAGCGAGACGCCGAGCATCACCAGCCAGTTGCGGGTGAAGCGGAGCTTGATGATTCGGAGCGCCTTGCGCACGGGTGACGGACCATAGCGCTCAAAGCGCGTGGCGCAGGCAATCGATTCGCGGTCGTCTCGGTCTGCTTGGCGGGCGCGCGAGGGTGAACGAGACTGCCGACGATGCTCGCGCCTTCGTCACGGCTCCGCGAATACGAGGTGTGGGGACGCATCGGCGGCGGCGGCATGAGCGACGTCTACCTCGCGCGACACGTCGACCTCTCGGCGCCGGTGGTGGTGAAGACGCTCAAGACGACCATCGACTCCGAGGTGCAGGAGCGGGTCAGCCGGCTGCGCAACGAGGCCATCATCACCGCGCGCATTCGCAGCCCGCGCATCGTGCGGCCGCTCGACGTCGGGGTGACGGACGACGGCACGCCCTACCTCGTGCAGGACTACGTCGACGGCGTCGACCTCTCGGAGCTGGACGCGTCGAGGCGCAAGGGCGTCGGTCACGGGTTGCCGCTCTGGTACGTCTGCGAGGTGGTGGCGGAGATCGCCGCGGGGCTGATGGCGGCCCACCGCACCGGCGTGCTGCACCGAGATCTCAAGCCGTCGAACCTCTTCGTCTCACCGGAGGAGGGCGTGCAGCTCGGTGACTTCGGCGTCGCGGTGGCGCGCAAGTCGGCGAGGGAAGACGGCAAGCCCTACGAGCTCGCGGGCACGCTCGGGTACATGGCGCCGGAGATCCTCCGCACCGGCACCTTCCATCGGCGCACCGACGTGTACGGACTCGGGGCGACGGCGTTCCAGCTGCGATACGGCCGGCCGCCGTTCGGCTCGGTGCGGGAGGCGCTCGACGAGCACGTGACGCCCGCCTTCCCTCGGCCCGACACGCCAGAAGAAGCGTTCTTCCAGCAGGCCATCAGCCAGATGATCGCCCGCGACATCGACGCGCGCTGGAGCGACATGAGCTTGGTGCGGCTCGCCTTTCAGCGATTGGCGGGGCTGATGCGGCGGCCGCTCCACGCGACGCGCGACGGGAGCGGGCTCAACGTCGCCGGTGTGCACGTCACCACGCGGGTGGGCGACATCACCGAAGCGCAGACCGAAGGCGTCGTCTGCTCGGCGAACTCCCAGTTCAAGATGGAGCAAGGCGTCGGCGCGGCGCTCAAGGACAAGGGCGGGCCGGTCATCGAAGACGAAGCGAGCGCGGAAGGTGAGCAGCCGCTCGGGAGCTGCCGCTCGACATCGGCGGGGACGTTGCCGTTTCGTCGGGTGCTGCACGCGGTCGCCGCCTGGAGCGAGGTCTCGTGCGTCGCGCGCGCCAGTCAGCGGGCGTTCTTGATGGCCGAGGCCGAGGGCCTGCGCAGCCTCGCGATTCCAGCCATCGGTACCGGGGCCGCCAAGGTGACGCCGGAAGCGTCGGCCGCGTCGCTGGCGTCCACGCTCGAGCTTCACCTCCACCTCGGCGGTTCGCGCTTCACCCACCTCGACTTCGTGCTCACCAGCGAGGACAAGCGAAAGACGTTCGAAGAAGTGCTCGAGTCCATCTTCCTCGGGGGCTCGCGTGGCTCCGACGTGGGGCTGCTGGACTCGGGCGCGATGTCGGACGAGGCGCCGACGATTCTGCGGAGGTGACCCTCGCGCCTTCCCAGTCGCGCTGGACGCCGAGTGTGCGAGGCTCAGCCGCCATGCGCTTCCTCGCCCTCTGCGTGATGCTGCCCTCCGTCGCGCTCGCCGCGCCGCGTGCCTCGGTCGTCGCCGTGTTGCCGATGAAGACCGCTGCACCGGAGCAGGCGCGCTTCGCCCGGTTGGTGGAGGCGCGCACCCAGGCGCTCCTCGTCATCGCGAATGCCCAGACGGTGATGGACATGAAGCAGGTGCTCGCGATGGCCTCGCAAGAAGGGCTCGACCTCGGGCAGCTCGCCGACGACGCCAACGCCGACAAGGCCCTCGTGCTCCTCGGTGCGGATCGCGTCGTGGCCGTCACCCTCACCGCGAGCCCGGGCGCCCTGCAGGTCGACGGGAGTGTTCGTGATGGCAAGAAGCCGACGCCGTTCTCGGTGAAGCTCACCGGTGGGCGCGCGAGCCTGTTGACTCAGGCGAGTGAGGCGATCGCCCGCGCGGTGGTGGAACGCGATGGCGGCACGCTCAAGCCGGGAGCGAGCGCACAACCCGAGACGAAGTCCGACGCGGCGGTGGACTCGTTGGGGACGTGTTGGGAGACCGCGCTCCGCCAGCCGATGGGCGTCGATGCCCCGGTGGGATTGTCCAGCGCCGATCTCGAGGCCGCCACCGCAGCGTGCCGCGCGGCGCTCAAGGCCGACCCTTCGCTGCGCTTCGCGGGTGCCACGCTCGCGCTCTTCCTCGCCATCGCCCGCGAAGACGCCGAGGCGGAGAAGCTGCTCGGTGCGTCGGCCGACGGCGACTCGGCGCTCATGCCGTGGGCCCTCGCGCGCTTCTGGCTCGCGACCCGCAATCAATCGAACGAGGCGGCGGTGACGTTCCTCGGAAAGGTGCTGGCGAAGCAGCCGAACGTGCTGATGCTGCGTTCCTTCGAGGCGAACACGCTGTCGGCGATGAACGAGCACGCGCGGGCGGTGACGTCATGGAAGAGCTATCTCTCCTTTGCCCCCGCCTCGGCGTTCGCGCAGGGCCGGCTCAGCCGTTCGCTCGCGCGACAAGAACAGCACGAGGCAGCACTCGCTGCGGCGAAGCAGGGACTCACCCTCGCGCCGTCGAGCCGGGAAGCGCGGGTGGTGCTCGCGGCGCGGCAGATCGACGCCGGCAAGCTCTCCGACGCGAAGGCCACCTTGGAGCCGCTCATCGCGCTCCCCGATGCGCCGGCGCAGGCGATGCTCACCTTGGCGCTCGCGTACCTCGGGGCCAACGACACGACCTCGGCCTCGCCGCTCTTCAAGCAGGCGTCTGAGCGGGCGAGCGGCTCGAAGGCGTACCTCATCAAGGGCCGCGCGCTGTACGGCCTCGCGGTGTGCGAAGCGAAGCAGGGCAAGAAGGAGGCGGCGAAGGCGACGTACGCGAAGGCACGCGAGGTGGGCTTTCGAGCCGCCGCGCTCGATCCAGCGCTCGCGCCCCTCGTCGGTTCCGCCGAGGTCGCACCACCGAGTCCCGATCAGCCCGCCAACGCGCTCTACGTGGCCTTGGCGTTGGAGAGCGCTCCGACACCCGAGCATGGAACGCTCGCCGAGTCCGCGCTGCGCTCGAAGCTCACCAGCATGGGCGCCGATTTCGCGCCGGCGGGAGAAGACAAGAAGGCCGCGCTCTCGGTCATCAAGGCGCGGCACCTCAAGGGCTACCAGGTGCGGCTGCAGGTGCTGCCGGGCGAGACCGAGACCGGCCTCAAGGTGCAGTTGATGGTGCTCAGCTATCCGGAGCAGGCGCTCAAGGGCAGCTGGTCGGTGAAGGCGCCGAAGGGGAAGCCGGAGAAGTTGATCCCGCTGCTGGTCGCGCGCGCGGTGGACGACGTCGCGGGCGACCTCGACTGGCACTGACGGTCACCACGGACGCGGCACGGTCTTCCCGAGGAGCTGATCGCTCAGGTCGCGCTGGTCGTAGTGCTCGCGGAACTCGGCGATGCGCGCGCCGTCGAATCGGACGAAGGCGGTCCAGGTCTGCTCGAAGCGCTTCCCGGTCGCGGGGATCTTGAAGGCGTGGCCAGGCCTGGCGAGCCCGTTCACGAACTGGCCCGAGGAACGGAGCTCGGCCGCGACCCACGGCCCGTCGCCGACGACCCGCACGAGCGCGAGGTGGTAGTCGGGGAACGCGTCGAGCAGCCGCGAGAGGCCTGCGCGCATCTCCGACGAGCTGCGCATCGGCGCCTCGAGCTCGGGCGCCATTCGCGTGCAGTCAGCCGTGTGGAGCGACTCCCAGGTGTCGAGGTCGTGCGCGTTGCTCGCGTCGATGCGGCGCTGGAGGACGGCGACGAGGGCAGGGTTGGCGCCGGCGACGTCGGCGATTGGGTCGGGTCGTTGCGGGCCCGCACCGTGCGCGCAGCCTGCGAGGAGAAGGAGGAGGGCCCATCGGCCCGTCGAGACGAGGTGGGTGTTCATGGACGGGAAGGTGCCCGTGTCGAGCGACCCGCGCAGTGGCGGCTCCGGACAATCGACAGGCTTCAGCCGCCACGGGTCGCGCGCCATGCACCCGGCGTCGTTCCCGTCCACCGCCGGAAGGCGCGGAAGAACGAGCTCGAGTCGTCGAAGCCGAGGAGAAAGCCGATCTCGGTGAGCGAGAGGTTCGGGCGAGCGAGGTAGCGCTCGGCGAACTCGTGGCGCACTTCGTCGAGCAGCGTCGCGTAGCCGGTGCCTTCTTGGGCCAGCTTCCGGTGCAGGGTGCGCTCGGTGACCGAGAGCGCCTTGGCGAGCGCCTTCATGCTCGCGCGCGAGCCGTTCATCGTTGCGCTCAGCTGACGGCGAACCTGCGCGGCGAAGGGCGGGTCTTGCGCGAACGCGGCCTGCACCGCGGCGCATTGCTTCTCGAAGTAGGCGCGGAGGCGAGGATTCGCGGTTCGGATGGGAAGGTCGAGCCAGGACGCGTCGGCCTCGAGACCGTCGAAGTCGGCGCCGAAGTCAGGTTCGAGGCCGAACACCTTTCGATGGGCCGTGGTGTCCGCCGGCCGGGCGTGCCTGAAGGCGACGCGCCGAGGCACCAGCCGAGCGTGGGTGAGCCGCCGAGTGGCCGTGAGCATCTCGGCCACCTGGTAGGTGTTGACGATCGCGAGCGCGGGGCTCCGGAGCGGCCACGGGTTCCACACGAGCCGGAGGACGCGGCGGTGGCGCTCGAGCTCCCACGAAGCGCCGACGTTGTAGAGCGCGCGAACGGCGGCGGTGCGCGCCTGAGCGTCACCGAGCGTGTCGCAGCTGATGGCGAGGAAGCCGAACACGCCGAGCGAGTCGACGTCGAAGGTCGCGCCTGCCTCGAGTGGCAGCGCCGCGCCACAGACCTCGACTGCGCGCGCCCACACGGCGACGTACCGGCTCGCCGGCAGATGCCGATCGGGATCGGGCGGCGCGTTCGGGTCGAGCCCGGAGATCTCGAACAGCTCGGAGGCGTTCGCGCCGCGTCGTCGCGCACACTCGATGACCCACGCCGCCGCGACGTTGCTGATGGTGCCGGCGTTCGAGGGCGCGATCGACGTTCGAGTGGCACGCGTCATGTGGAGCGCTCCGATTCGCTCGAAGAGCGACGAGCCTACGTCGAGCGCCGGCCGACGTTCACGCAATGACGAGGCGGTTCACCCAGCCCAACCGAGCGCGAGCTGCCGCGGAGGGCGCACGGCCGACGGCGCGACGACTCTCGGCTTCACCACCCTCGTCACCCACGACAGGTGGAGCGACACGTTTCGCGAGCCGCCGAGCTCCCGGAGCGCAGCAGCAGAGAGCCACTCGGTCGCCGGTGAAGGACCACCGTGCAGCCGCAGTTGCACCACCGCATCGTCAGGCGTCGCCTCGAGCGTGCTCGCGACGAGGAGGCGAGCTTCGGGCTCCGAGCGCCCGGCGAGCTCGAGCTCCCGCACCACCATGGGCCTCGCCGGGAGCGGATGAAAGGAGAGCCCCTCGAGCCCGGCGCGAGTCAGCTCGAGCCGCACCGCGCCCTTCACTTCGTCCACTTCGGCGAACGAGGTTCGTTCGACCGAGCCCGCGTAGACGACGGGCGGCGCGCCCGGGAGCACCTGATGCCGGTGAAGGTGCCCGCTCAGCACTGCCGCGAAGCCGCTCGGGAGCGCGCGCCGCTGAATGACGTCGTCTCCGAAGCGGAAGGTGAAGGTCCCGGGTCCGCACGTCGCGCCTTCGATGCAGTGATGCAGACACAAGACGCGCACGTCGGCGGCAGCGTGAGCGTGCTTCGTCTCGTCGAGCAAGGCCGAGAACCGCCCCCGCACCTCTCGCGCATAGGGAAAGCCCGCGAAGGCGACTCGCACGCCGCGCGCCTCGAGCACGAAGGTGCGCGGCCGATCGAAGACGTGCACCTTGGGGTGAAGGGCGAGGAGCGGAAAGGGCAGGCGGGAGCGCTCGTGGTTTCCAGGCACGAGCAGCACGGGAACGCCGTGGTCTGCGACTCGCCGCAACGGAGCGAGCGCCGCCGCCGAGAGCGCGGCCGACACCTTCGCCCGGAAGTGAAGATCGCCTCCGTGCACCACGACGTCCACCTCTCCCGCGAGCGCGGGAGCCAGCGCCCGCTCGAAGTTGTCGAAGAAGTCATCGCCGCGCCGTCGCCGAGTCACCCGGGGGTGCGCGGGCAAGTCGAAGCCCAGGTGGGTGTCGGAGACGAAGAGGACACGCATCAGAGCCACTCGAGAATGCGGCCGAGTCGCGCGTCGGAGAAGCGTGCTCCAGGGCCGAGGCAGAGCGAGACCGGACGCCCGGTGCTGATCAGTCGTTTGAGCTCGGTCGTCAGCACCCGGAGGCGATCGAGCCGGGCCACCGTGAAGCCCCGTTGTCGATGCGCCTGGCTTCGCTCGTGATGCACCGGCACGGGTGCGCTCGCGTCGAAGGTGTCGTGAACGGTGAAGGCACCATCGTCGACGAGGAGGAGCCGTGCGCCGTCCACGCCCTCGTCGGTGAACACCACGGCGGCCTCGGTCAGCCGGGTGAGCCAGCGAGCCCTCCGCCGCGCGAGCGCTCCGCGAATCGCCAGCCACTCGAGCCCTCGAGCGACGAGCTCCTGCGTCCATTCGCGATCGGGCGTGTCTTCCTCTTCGTCGTCGCGCGCGCGCCGGCCTGCTGCCCAGAGGCGAGTGCCGAGGCGGAGGAGCGAGGGAACGGTGAGCGCGTCGAGGAGGTGTCGTTGGCGGAAGAGGGCGAGGCCCGCGGCGAAGACCTCGTGCGGGGGCGCCCATCGTCCACGTCCCAGGGCGTCGGGCGAGCCGCGCGCGAGCGCGAGCAGTTGGTCGATCAACTCCAGCGACGAGAACGGCCCGACGGAGCAGGTCTCGGTCGCGCTCGGCGAGCTGAGCCTCAAGTCGTCGGAGCAGAACCAGACTCCGCGTTCGCGCTCCATCAAGGCGACGTTGTACGGCGGCCGATGTCGTTTGATCTCGTCGGGCTCGAGCAGCGCCGCTTCGAGTGGGCTTCCGGTGATCTCGAACGACAGCCCACGCGCCTGGGAGAGCATCTCGAGGGTGCGCTCGTGAATGCCGCGCTGCTTGCGGAAGTAGCTGTTGACCCGATGGTGGAGCGAGGCGGCCTTTCCCACGTACAGCACGTCGCCGTTCGTGCGGAGCATTCGATACAGCCCGGGCCGGTGGGGGAGCGCGAGGCGAGTCTCCCGTGGCATCGGCCAGACGCGGCGAGTGCGACGCCGCTTCTCCACCGGGTTCTCCAACCACCGAGTGAGCGCAGCCCAGTCGTCGATGCCCCGCTCGCCGAGGACGTCGATCACCCGTCGCCACACGAAGAGCGTGGCCTCGACGTGCTCGGCGCCTCTGCGCAACGAACCGACGGAGTGCCCGAAGTAGCCGGCGAGCGCGCGAAGCCCTCGTCGCGGAAGCTCGGGGAAGAGCCGGAGCGCCATCTCGTGCGTGCAGACCAACTCGAGGGGCAGCGCGCCGTTCGAGAGCCGCTCGAGCCAGGGCCGCTCGAAGCGTGCGTAGTGCGCGACCGCGGGTGCGGGCCGTTGGGGAAACGCCGCGACGGCCTCGCACAGGGCTCGGAACGCCTCGCTCGGCTCGACGCCACTCTCGCTGAGGTGTTGGGTGATTCCGGTGAGGCGCGCGACGGCGGGAGGAACTCGAACGCCCGACGGCAGCTTGATCAGTCGGGACGTCGGAGCGCCGACCGACGCGCGCGCCCAGCTCAGCTCGAGCAGATGCCCGGAAGCGCCCGACGTCGTCGCCTGGCAGTCGACCGCGAGCACGTCGAGTTCGGAGAGGCGCACTGAACGAGTGTACAGCTGATCAGCTGGCTTGAGAAGACGGGAGCGACACCCGAAAGACCGTGCCCTCGGGAGACGACGCCTTCACCTCGATGGTGCCGCCGTGCCCCTCGACGACGCGCTTCACCAGGGCGAGCCCGAGTCCGCTCCCGCCGCCGCCGCGCCCACGTGCGTCGCGCACTCGAAAGAACGCCTCGAAGACGTCGCTCCAGTGCTCGCGCGGAATCCCGATGCCGTTGTCGCGCACCTCGAGCACGAGTCGTGCGCCCTCGACCGTCGCGCTCACCGAGAACTCCACCGGCGTGCGCTCGTTGTACTTCTGCGCGTTGCGCAACAGGTTGAGGAGGGCGACCTTCATCCACGACGGGTCGGCCTCGACCTCGAGCCCTTCGGTTCCACGCACCGAGACGCGCACCGCTGGCCCGGCATCGGCTTCGAGCCAGCCGCGCAGCTCGTCGACGCGCCACGGCCGCCTCTGCAGCACGTCCTTCCCCTGCTCGAGGCGGTTGAACGACAGAATGTTCTCGACGAGCACCGACAGCCCATCGACTTCGCCGACGATGCGGGCGGGCCAGTCCTTCGCTTGGGGAACGCCTTCGAGTTTGCGCTCGAGCGTCTCGGCCATCACTCGCAGAGACGCGAGCGGCGTGCGCAGCTCGTGGCTCACCGTCGAGACGAGCGCGCTCTTCGCTTCGACCAACGCCCGTTCGCGCCGCTGCACCGCGAAGCTCAACGCGACGACACCCACGCCGAACGCCAAGGCGAGCGCGAGGAGCCCCAGCTTGAGGGCGAGCGCGGTCGATCGACTCTGCGCGGCCTGGCTCCAGCGCGCCGACTCCACGTTCACGCTGAGCGCTTCGAGTGGACCGGTCGCCGCGCTCGTCATCAGGCGATCTCCGTCGATGAGCAACCCTCGCTCTCGCAGCGAGCGCTCCTGCGCCTTCGCGAGCGCCTCCACCGACACCTCGACGCCACGCACCTCGCTGCCGCCGCGAAGGAGCCACCGCTCGCGCAAGGTGAACGCCTCGGAGGTGACGGCGAACGTCCATGGCTGCGCCGTCTGCACCTGCTGGCATCGCCGCACGAAGTCGTCGACCGGCACCTGCGCGCGTCGGCTCTGTCGCACGATGGCCTGGCAGACTTCCTCGAGCCCTTCGGCGCTGAGCTTCCCTGCCGCCTCGAGCGCGAACCGTTGGAGCCCGGGCTCACCAGGACCAAACCCCGAACGCAGCATGCGCTCGATGAGCTGTTGCACGGGCGTGGACCTCGTCTGGAGCAGCTCGACCACCGCGAGGGTCGTCGCCAGCTCGGTTCGCACGTCGATGCGGTACTGCCGCCGGTGGGAGAGGAACGTGCGCACCAGCTCGGTCACCCGGTCACGCTCGGTCTTGCTCGTCGCTTGGGCGAGCTGCGCGACCAGCTGCATGCGCTCGAGCCGCGGATCCTCTTCGTCGCTCGGCGGACTCGGCGCGGCGTGCATCAACCGCTCGAGCTCCTCGGCGATTCCACCTTCCGTTCCGCCGGCCCGTCGAGGGAGCAGGGTGCTGTCGCTGCTGATCAAGAGCAGCCGCGAGTCGTCGAGGAGTGGATCCGCCAGCGCCGACTCCATCATCGCCGCGCCGACTCGCCAGTCGTCCTCGAGCGCCCGTCGCAGTGACGCCGTCGCGAACGCCTCGAGCGCGGCGCGTTGTCCATCGACCTCCGCGCGTCGCGTCGCATCTTCCTGAAGGAAGACGACGACGAGGCCGAGGAGGAACGGCACGAGCGCTCCCAGCCCGACGAGCACCAGGCCCGGCCGAAGCTGGAAGCGCGTCGTCATCTCGTCACTCGACGACCGGCAGGCGATCGAAGTCCATGGTGGCGACCGGCGCGCGCGACTCGAACCGATCGGGCCGGCGATCGAGCGAACGCGCGGTCTTGATCAACTTCGCCAGCTCCATCACGTCGGGGCGATCGACGAGCCCACGCGGCAGCTCGCTCAGCTCGGCGAGCAGCGCATCCCAGGTGAGCGTGCGGGCCCAGTAGCTCCCGCGGAGCTTCTCGGCGAACCCAGCGGCCACCAACGAGAGCCGCGCTGGACCCGTCGCGGCGTTTCGCTCGTTGCGGACGACGGCGCTGGGCAGCTCCTTCTCGATCAGCTGCGACGCTCCGCCCTGCGGCGCCTTGTAGCGGGCGCGGAACGTGGCGAACGCCTTCGCGTCGGCCTTCGCCTTCAGCTTGATCTCGTAGATGGCCGTCACCGCGTGGCCCGCGCCGAGCTCGCCGGCGTCGACGCGATCGTTCGCGAAGTCGCGCTTGTCGAGGAGCCGGTTCTCGAAGCCGAGCAGACGGTATCGCTCGACGATGGCGGGGTTGAACTCGAGCTGGAGCTTCACGTCCTTCGCCACCACCTGCAGCGTGCCGGTGAGGTTCTCGACGAAGACGCGGCGGGCAGCGTCGAGCTTGTCGACGTACGCGTAGTGGCCGTCGCCCATGTCGCCGAGGCGCTCCATCAACGCGTCGCTGTAGTTGCCCATGCCGAAGCCGATGGCCGAGAGCGTCACCCCTTCCGAAGCGCGGCCCTTCACCTTCGCCCAGATGCCGCCCGCGTCGGTGACGCCGTTGTTCGCGACGCCGTCGCTGCAGAGGATGACGCGGTTGATGCCGCCAGGGACGAAGTGCTTCATCGCCAGCGAGTAGGCGAGGTCGAGGCCCGCTTCGACGTTCGTGCTGCCCTCGGGATGGAGCCCGTGAATCGCCTCGTTGAGCCGCTCCTTCTCGGTGGCCGGCGCGCCTTGCAGCACGGTGTGCGCGCTGTCTCCGTAGACGACGATGGAGACCCGATCGCGCGCGTCGAGTTCGTTCACCAAGAGCCCCAACGCGTCCTTCACCAGGCCGAGCCGGTTCTCCGCCGCCATCGAGCCCGAGACGTCGATGGTGAAGACGAGGTGCGACGGCTTGCGGTCGGCCTTCGCCACTTCCCGCGCTTTCACTCCGACGTGGAGCACGTGGTAGCCCTTGCGCGAGGGAGACGGGAACGCCTCGACCTGCACCGCGAACGCCTGCTCCCTGGGCGGCGTGTAGCCGTAGTCGAACGCGTTGACGAACTCCTCGACCCGTACCGCCGCCTCGTCGGGCAGCACGCCGCGCTCGAGGTAGCTCCGCGTCAGGGTGTACGAGCCGGTGTCGACGTCGGCCGCGAAGGTGCTGGTCGGCTCGGCGCTCGTCTCGATGGTGGGGTTGACGCCGTAGTCCTTGAGCACCATCGCCGGCACGCGGGTGTTGGTGACGGGCGCTTCTCCTGATTCCTCCACCGTCGCGAGGATGGGCGTGTGTTCGTAGATTGCTTGGGGGCGCCGAATGCCGCAGGCCGCAGCGAACAGCGCGAGGACGACGAGAGGAACGGCGAAGGAGCGGCGTAGCGTCATGGGTGTGACCTCCGGAGTGATGCCGGAATGGTCGTTCGAAGCACCGCGAAGTGTGGCACCGCCGTCTCAGGAGATCTTCATGGTTTCTTCACGGCCGCTCGTGCGCGGTGGAGCGACTATGGTGCGCCGCATGTTCCGCTCCTTCGTCGCGTTCGTTCTCGTCGCCGCCTCGGCTTCCGCGGATCCCGTCATCGCGCCCGCGCGCAGCTCGGCGACCAGCCCCCCCGTGTTCGGAGCCGACAACCCAGAAGGCCTCGAGTTCACCGGCTCGACGAAGAACGGCGTGCACACCATTCGGCAGGCCTGGAAGCGTCGCCTCGAGTGGAAGATCAACCCGCCGGTCGATCCACCCATTCTCGACATGGCGAAGCTCGCGCCGCCGGTCACCGCCGCCGAGCGCCAGCAGATGGGTCGCACCCTCGACGCCTTGCTCTCCCTGATGAAGGCGACGCGTGCGGGCTCCAGCGGCGAGGGCTTCTGGGTCAGCGCCACGCACCACTACGACGGCTTCGACGGCCGCTCGTTGCCGAAGGGCAGCTGGACCAAACACCCGCTCGAGTTCTCGACGACCCTCGCGCCGTTCGCTCACGAAGACGTGCTCGAGCCCAACGGCACCTGGAAGCTGAGCGTGAAGGGCGAGACCGACGCGCCGGGGTACCTCTTCAACCGATTGCCGGGCCGGCTCTCGCACGGCGTACCGTCGATCGATGATCAGCTCTTCCTCCGCCCGAGGGTGCTCGATCGCTTCCAGGGCTTCCCCATCTACGACGAGGAGCTCAACGGCGGCTCGCTGCTCGTCATCACCCGCGCCGGCAAGGATCCATGGACGACGGTCTCGATGGGCCGAGTGATGCCGGTGGTGCTGCCGCTCTACGAGAAGGACAAGGCGCAGGCCGAGAGCCGCCTCGCGCTCGCGAAGAAGAAGCTCGCCGAGGTCGAGTCGGCCGGCTGGGAGCAGTCGAAGCGCGACGCGTTCGAGAAGACCTACGGCTCACTGCGCACGAGCAAGCCGTCGAGCTACCAGACGCGCCTCGCCTCGCTGGAGAACGAGCTCAAGGTGCTCCGCGACGACGCGAAGAGCGCCGCGAACCCCGCGCACGACGCGAAGGGCGCCTGGTACTGGAACCCGATCGACGCGTGGACGAAGGCCGCTGCCCAGGCCAAAACGCTCGGCGCCGAGGCCTCGAAGCCCGCGTGCTTCGTCCTCGCTTCGGAGAAGGACTCGGGCGCTGGGCGTCCCTCCGAGGGGCGCTACACGATGAAGGGCGACGTCGTGGTGGCTGGCTCGACGCCCGAGTGCCGGGAGATCGTCGAGACGAACCACGGCTATTGGGACCTCTCCTTGCCGCGCACCGCGCCGCAGTTGCTCACGATTCACAACTTCCTGTCGTGCGCGAACCTGCAGAAGGGCGCCATCGTCGTTCCGCCCACCACCAACTTCCGCTCGCCCGAAGACGGCTGCCGCCAGGTGCGCCGCATGTGGAGCGACGTCGACTGGTCGAAGGTGGCCGCGCTGCTCGAGTGATCGTCGGGCAGGTCAGCACCGCGCGATGTCGTCTCAGAGTTGGGCGAGCGCCCGCTCGAGCTTCGCGCGCACCTCTTTGGCGAGCTCGTGAAAGCGCGCGTCGTCGAGCGCACCGACCGACCGGAGCGGATCGACCGCCTGCACCACCGACCCGGAGCCCTCTTCGTAGACGATGACGTTGCAGGGCAGCAGCGTGCCGACGTCGAGCGAGGTGCCGAGCGCTTGGAAGGCGAGCTTCGGGTTGCACGCGCCGAGAATGGAGTAGCGCCGGAAGTCGACGTCGATCTTCTTCTTGAGCGTGTCCTTCATGTCGATGGACGTCAGCACCCCGAAGCCTTCGGTCTTCAGCGCCTCGGGCACCTTCTGCAGCGCGACGTCGTACGGAATCGAGAGGGTCTTCTTGAGAGCGTTCATGGGGACCAGGAGCCGAAGTGGAGTGCGCAGGGTTCGCCAAAGCGGTGGGCGGGTCAATCATTCACCGACTGACGCGTAACGTTCGGCGCGCTTGGGGTCCTGCTTGCCGAGGTGCACCTCGCTGGCGAGGCCCTTCGTCACCGCCTTCTTCGTCAGCCCGTTGTCTTCGAGGTTCAGCCGAGCGAGGTGGGCGAAGGCGCTGCGCTGGGCCTGCATCGCGGCGACGTCGGCATCGTTCAAGCAGCCCATCGAGAGGTCGAGCGACGAGAGCCGAGGCAGGAGCTTCGACGACGGGAGCGCCCGCACCGCTTCGCCGATCCACTCGCAGTTCATCAGGCCCAGGTGCTTCAGCTTGGGGAAGCGCGAGCCATCGAGGATCGTCGCGAGGTCGGCCAGCTTCGTGTTGGCGCCGTACTGGGCGCGGCCGAACCAAATCGACAGCCGCTCCAGCTTCGGGGCGTCGAGCGACGTCACCTCGGCCAGGGTCGCGCGGCTGAGCGCGCCGGTCTGAAGCGAGAGCTCCCGCAGCGCTGGCAGCGAGGTGCGTTTGCCCAATTGAATCGTGCCTCCGGAGAGCGTCAGCGATTCGAGCCGGGGAAAGTGCGAGTGGACCTTTCCGAAGTCGCCCGTGCGGGTGTCGCGCCAGTCCCACTGGCCGCGCTCGACGAGGAAGAGCGCCTTCAACCGGCTCGCCGCCTTCGTCGTGACGAGCACATCGAGCACCGGCTGCCCCGACATCGACGCGCCGCGGCCTGGGAGCGGGCCGACTTTCAGCGACTCGAGCAAGCGCGCGGTCGGCAGCGCGAAGAGGGCCTCCAGGTCCTGCTCGGCGGTGAGCGCACCTCGCTCGGGCGTCATCGGCCATCGCAGCTCGAGGTGCTTCACGAAGCCGAACCGCCACTCCGCCGTGCTCCCCTGCGCGCCGGGCTTCCCCTTCTTCGGAAAGCGCACGAGCGGGCCGAGGAGCATCGCTGCGTGCTTCTTCAGCACCGCGGCCCCATCGCCACGTCGCTGCGCGGAGATCAGCTCTCCGAGCGGGTGGGCGCGTTCTCGCAGCCAGGCCGAATAGCGCTCGTAGGCCGGCCACTCGTCGGGCGCCGCCTCGAGCTTCGCCTCTTGGGCTTCGTCTCGTTCGGGTGGTGGGGTGACGCCCACCTCGGCGAAGCCCGCCTTCAGCTTCTCGTCACAGCTCTTTCGAAGCTCGAGCTCGACCTGGGCCGAGGAGTCGAGGTGCCGCGTCGACGTGCGCGAGAGGCCTCCGAGCGTGCCCCAGCGGGTCTGCAGGTCGCGTGGCAGGGCCCGCACTTCCCAGAACTGGCCGTTCGCGTGATGAAACCGTCTCCAGCCCTTGGCGACCTTCACCTTCGTCGGGTCCTTCGACGCCGGGGCGCTCTTCCTGCCCGTCTTCAGCACTTCACCGGACTTTCCGCCGACCTCCACCCCGAGCGCCTTGGCGACCTTCTTGAGGAACCCGGCGCGCGCGCGGGTGAAGCGATCGTCGTCCCGACCGCGGAGGTCGGCGCGCACGAAGTCGACGAAGGCTTCGCGCACGGTGAGCCCTTTCGCCCAGGTCTTCTCCTTCCTGACCCAGTCCACCGCGAGGGGAGTGTCGACCGAGGCACCGAGCTCGAGGAGCAGCTCGATGGGTTGCTGCGTCGGGGTGAGCGCGGCGACGTGGAGCGGGGACGGGTGCGCGGCGGGCGTCAGGGAAGCGCCCTTGGCGAGGAGCGCGTCGACCCATCGCCGCTCGACGTGCTGGGTCGCGACGAGCGCGGTCAGCATCGGCTGAGCGTCGACGGTGGCGGCAACCGCGCGGTCGAGGAGCGTGGCCCGGGCCTCGGGCGCCCCGCGAGCTTCGGCCGCCAGTGGCGCGAGCTGCGGGAAGAACGGCACTCCGCGGGCCAGCAAGGCGAGGGCGGCCTCGGCGTTCCATCCCAGCGCGCCCTCGAGCGGGTGCGGGCTCGCGGCCGGGTCGACGTGGGTGAGGAGCAGCTCGACCATCGTCTGGTCCTGGCGCTGATAGGCGGCTCCGAGCGCGCCGCGGAGGCCGAGCGTGGGGTTCGCGCCCGCTTGGAGGAGCAGCTTCACCGCGTCGTACTGCCTCGTCTGGGCAGCCCGCTCGATGGCAGTGGCCCCCTCTCGCGTCTCGTCGAGAACGGCGCCGGCGGCGATGGCCTGTCGAACGCCCTCGAGGTCTCGGTTCGCGACTGCGTCATGGAGGTTCACGCGTCACTGCTCCTTCGCGGCGAGTTCGACGAGCGCAGCGGTGTACGGCCGGCTCCGGCGTTCGGCGAAGCCATCGACGAGGAAGCCGATGGCGCCTGCGAGCAACAGACCTGGTCCGAGGCCGTGCGCCCAGTCGGCCTTGAAAGCGAAGCGGAAGACGAGCCCCGCCACCACGAGCGCGGTCCAGACGGCGAGGTACTTGGGCCAGTTCGCGTTCACCTTCTCCATGCGTGGCAGCTCCTTCTCGACCATCGCCTTGGGAGAGGCCGCGTAGTCCTTCTCCAGCTGCTCCACCTGCGCGCGCGTGCGCAGCCCGACGCCGAGCCCGGTGGCGGCCAAGACGAGCCCGAAGACGATCAGCGGCACTGCCATCGCGATGCCGTACGCGCCGCCCTCGGCCTTGAGCGCGGTGCCAGCGAGGATCAACATGATCAGCCCGGCAGGGAGGATGAAGAAGAACGCCTCGAGGCGCTCTCCGTCGAAGTAGGCGCGGAGCGTGTCGAGGAAGCTCATCGAGTCACCCGCCGCGCCGTCTTCTTCACCGGTGGAGCACGCCGCACCTTCGGTTCTCCCACCTGAACCTCCTCGAGCTCGAGCAGCTTGGAGATCGCCGCGTCGGCGGTCGCGCCCTTTGCGATGAGAATGAGCGGGAGATCGAGCACCGGGAGCTTGTCGATGACGTCGGCCACCAGCCCCGCCACGTACCCGCCCTCGAGGTTCTTCACTCGCGAGTAGTCGACCGACACCCGGTACACGAGGCGCACTGGCGATCCACTCAAGACCATCACGCAGCCGTGCCACGACGAGGCGTTGATCCGCGCCGCGAAGCGCTCGAGCTCCTTGCGGCGGGCCTCGGCGGGCTGAACGCCGAACTCCGCGACGCCGACGAGCAACCCCGGCGTGTGACGAAAGGTGAGGCCCTCGAGCTCGCTCACCCCGGTGTCGATGGTGAACAGGCTCGTCTGGTCCTTCGCGTTCCAGGTTTCTTCGAACTCGAGGTCGAGCCGCGCGAGCGTCTTGCGAATGGTCTCGAGCTGCCTTCGGGTCGAGGCGTCCTTGGGGCCCTTCATCGTTCCCTCACTTGCAGATCGACAGACAGTCCTTGCAGCCGGAACACGAGCTCGCGCACTGACACGAGAGGCCGCTTCCGCAGCTCCCACCGTCGGCAGGGCAGGGCGTCGCGCAGCGAGACGTCGTGCCCTCGAAGGCGCAGACCTGCCCGTCAGTGCACTTGCAGCTCGCCACGGCTCCGCAGCCGAACGCACCAGCGAGGGCCACCAACATCACGAGCGCCTTCATCGAGTCCCCCTCGAACGTGTGGAGCCTCGACGCGTAGCACAGCCCGGCGTCAGATGGCCGAGCCGCCGCGCTCTCCGGTGCGAATGCGCACGGCCTCGTCGAGGGGCACGACGAAGATCTTCCCGTCACCCACGGCGCCGTTCGGCTCGGTGCGCGCGCCCTTCTGAATCGCGGCGATGGTCTTCTCGACGTAGCCGTCGTTGACGCAGATGGTGATGCGCGTCTTCTGCACGTTGCGCACGCGCACTTCCTGGCCGCGAAAGAGCTCGACCTCGCCTTCCTGCCGCCCGCGCCCTTCCACCGTGTCGATGGTGATGCGGTAGTGGTCGCCCTCGTCGAGGACGCCGCCGAGCGCTTCCTCCACGGCCTCGAGCCGCTCGGGACGAATGATGGCGATGATCATCTTCATGCGCGCGCCTTGGGTGCGAACTCAGGTCTGATCAAAATGGTACCCGCGTTCACCGTGAACGTGGAGATCCTGGCCATCGCGTTCCTCTTGGTCCGTCGCGCGCAAGCCGAGGGTCTTCTTCAACACCGTCGCGATGAGGAAGGTCATTCCACCCGCGAAGACGAGCGCGACCCCGACGCCGAGGGCCTGCTTGCCGAGCTGGGAGAAGTCTCCCGAGAGCGCGCCCGGCACCGGAGTGAAACAGAAGACGCCGGTGAGCAGCGCGCCGAGAATGCCGCCGACGCCGTGCACGCCGAACGCGTCGAGGCTGTCGTCGTACCCGAAGCGCGTCTTGAGCTGCACCGCCCAGTAACAGACGACGCTCGCGAGGGCGCCCATCACCATCGCGCCGAGGGGCCGCACGTGCCCCGCCGCGGGAGTGACCGCCACCAACCCGGCGACGAACCCCGAGGCGAGCCCGAGCGAGGTCACCTTGCCGTGATGCCAACGCTCCATCGCCATCCACGCGAGGCCCGCCGCCGCTGCCGCGCTCTGGGTGGTGGTGAAGGCGAGGCCGGCCGTCGCTCCCGCGGGGTGTTCGACCGCCACCGCCGAGCCCGCGTTGAAGCCGAACCAGCCGAACCAGAGCAGCCCGGCGCCAGTGAGGGTGAGCACGAGGTTGTTGGGCAGGATGACGCCGCGCTTGAAGTCGCGTCGGGGGCCCAGCATCAACGCGAGCACCAGCGCCGACACCCCAGCCGCGATGTGCACCACCGTGCCGCCCGCGAAGTCGAGCACGCCGCGGGTGAAGAGCCAGCCGTCGGCCGCCCACACCCAGTGCGCGAGCGGGCAGTACACCAGCGTCGCCCACACCACGGTGAAGACGAGATAGGTGCGAAAGCGCATGCGCTCGGCCACCGCGCCGCTGATCAACGCCGGGGTGATGATCGCGAACTTGCCCTGGAACATCACGAACACGAGCTCGGGAATGCCCTTGTCGGAGTACGGCTTCGCCATGTCGATGCCGTTCAAGCCGACGAGCGCCGAGTCCCAGCCGACGACGCCGTGCGAAGTGCCGAAGGCGAGCGCGTAGCCGACCAGCACCCACTGCACCCCGATGACCGCCATCGCCACGAAGCTCATCATCATCGTGGTGAGCACGTTCTTTCGGCGAACCATGCCGCCGTAGAAGAGGGCGAGCCCCGGCGCCATGAGCAGCACGAGGGCGCTGGAGACGAGAAGCCAGGCGGTGTCGCCGGTGTCGATCGTATCATTCTGAATCTCTTTATAAGTATTGAAAAAGTAATAATTTATAAAATATTTAGGTCAAATAAATATGTGAATGTTAATGACCAATATTCAGATATTTTAAGTTAATGACAATGCAGGATAAAAATTCAGGAAAAATAG
>JBPOIJ010000177.1:0-21091 GCA_052034585.1 Myxococcota bacterium | reverse complement strand
GTGTCGTGACGGTTCCGAACTCGGGCGACTGGGGGACCTACTCGACGGTTCATCTCCCGGTGAGCCTCCCCAGCGGCAACCACCTCCTGAAGATCTCGTTCGACACGAACGGCTCGAGCGGCGCGGGCCCTGGCTTGCGCGACATCGTGGTGACGAATCAGGCCTCGCCGAACCCGGGTTGCCCATTCGCCGGAGCCCTGCTCGGTCCGAACGGCCTCGTGGTGGACGGCAATGGTGTGGTCCTGGCGCGACCCAATGGTCCTGTCGCGAGCCAGGTGTGGACGTTTGTGAACGGAACCCTTCGCAACCAAGGGGCCTGTCTTGGAATGGTGGCGACGTATGACGGCGCAGCGATCCAGGCGAGTTCTTGTTCGGCAGCCGCGACCCAGCAGTGGGCGCTGCAAAATGGAACGATTCGCTCGTCCGACAACCGGTGCATCAGTGTCGCGTTTGCCGATCCCTCCGCGGGGCGACAACTCGTCATTTGGCCATGCGTCGGCCACGTCACTCAGACCAGCTGGCAGCTTTGCCAGTAAGGCCACGACCTCGGGCTGCGCTCAGTCATAGGGAAACCGCGGCCGCCTGGGAGCCGGCGGCTGCGGAGACGCGCTGCTGACGGCGACAATCTCGGCCTTGAGCGCGTCGACGACCTCGAGCAACACCTTCCCAATCGAACGCGACCGGCGCTCGCTCGCCCACTGCATCTGGGTCGAGAGGCCGACCTCCTTCAAGTAGGCGAAGGTGAAGCCGTCAGTCGCCGTTGCTGCCTTGGCGATCGCGTCGGCGTCGACGCCGTTGGGGACCTTCGCGGCCCAGCGGTCGAGGTAAATCCGCCGGAGGTCCTCGGTCGGCAGATCGAAGCGGTACTTGCGATCGAACCGGCTCGGTCGATGGAGCAGTGAGGGATCGAGCCGCTCCGGGTGATTCGAGCTCGCGATGGTGATGATTCCGTCGTTGACCGCGAAGCCGTCGAGTTCGTTGAGCAGGTAGGAACGGTTCTCGTCGTCGACGAGCGAGTCGAGGTCCTCGAGCACCACGACGCATGGCGCGAGCTGCCGGGCGCGGCGAAAGAGCGCCGGAATCGTCTCGGCGGGGTCCTTGTGTCTGCCGGTGAAGCTCTTCACGTAGAGACACGGAAGGCCCGTCTGCCGAACGAGCGCCTTGATGGCGTGGGTCTTCCCGTTTCCAGGAGGTCCGAGCAACAGCACCCCGCGTTTCCAGACCGCGCCGGCTGCGGCATAGACCTCCCTGCTCTCCAGGAACTGGCGGAGGTCGGCCTGCAGCCCGTTGGCGAGCGATGAAGGAAGCACCAACTCGGCGAACTCGGTGCCCTCGATCGCGGTCTGGAGATCGGCGTCCTTGTCGAAGCAGCCCGCCGAGAAGACGAGCACCTCTCCGTGCACCTCGCGGTTGAAGGCAACCACGGCTTCGAAGAGCGCGGTGAAGTCCGCGAGCTCCGCGCTGATCACCCAGCTCGAGCGCACGTCCTCGAACTCGCGCGGCATCTTGATGCTCACCACCTCGAACTCGCGATCTCGCCACCGAAAGAGCGTGTGCCCGGCGTCGAGGTCGCTGCCGTCGTCGTGGAGCGCGCGGACGTTCACTCCCGCGGTCGGTTGCGTGAGCGGAACGTGAGACGAATGACGAGCCCACTGCTCGATGTCGAAGTGGGGGTCTTGGGTCATCGCCACCGAGCGGCCGGGAAATCGATCGACCAATCGGCGGGTGACGAACGTGCTGACTGCGTGCGCTTCGATTCCTTCGAGCTCGCGGAAGAGGTCGAGCATGAACACCCCCGACCTGCATCCTGCGCGATGCCGCCGGCGAAATCAGCGCTTCTTCGCGGTCGCCTTCTTCTTCGGCGCCGGCTTCTTCTTCACCTCGACCGGCTCACCCGCCGCGTGCGCCTTCAGCGTCGCCAGCACCTCGTCGACGTGCCCGTCGACCTTCACCTTGGGCCAGGTCGCCGCGAGCTTTCCATCGGGCCCGATGAGGAACGTCGACCGGATGATGCCCATGAACTTGCGCCCATAGAGGCTCTTCTCGCCCCACGCGCCGTACGCGTTCGCCACCTTCTTGTCCTCGTCGACGAGCAGCTGGAACGGCAGCGAGTGCTTCGCGATGAAGCCCTGGTGGCTCTTCTCGGAGTCCGGCGACACGCCCAGCACCACCGCGCCCGCCGCCTTCAACTTCGAGTGCTCGTCGCGGAAGTCGCAGGCCTCGACCGTGCAACCCGAGGTGTTGTCCTTCGGGTAGAAATAGAGGACCACGTACTTGCCGGAGAGCGCGCCCAACGAGACCGTCGAGCCGGTCTGATCCTTCGCGCTGAACGCCGGCGCCTTGTCGCCACTCGAGAGAGCCATGTGCGGGGGTCCTTTCACCGTCGGGAAATCAGCGACTTGGGTGCGTAGCGAATGTCATGGAGGTTTGCATCAACGGCGAAATACGCTCGCCTCGCCGCTCCGATACAACGACACCTCGGAGACCACTTCCCATGACCGTCACCTCGACCTCTCGCTCCACTACCAACCGCGTCGCTCGCACCGCCACCACCGGCACCACGAAGGTGGGCCGCGGCACCCGCAACACCAAGCTGCACAGCGTGGTGAAGAGCATCAACATTCAGCGCTACAAGGCGCAGGGCCGCACCACCTTCTGCAACCAGGCCGTGCACGCGATGGCGTCGAAGCTCGGCTACAAGGGCTTCAAGGGCCTCGTCGCGAACCAGATGTACAAGAAGATGAACTCGCCGGGCTCGGGCTTCAAGCGCATCACCGCGCAGCAGGCCGCCCAGCTCGCGAAGCAGGGGAAGATGGTCGTCGCCGCCTTCTACAACAACACTCCGCGCGCCGGCCGCCCCGACGGCAAGGCGCCAGGCCACATCGCGCTCGTCACCGGTGAGTACAGCCCCGGAGTGCCCGGCATCGCCCAGGCCGGCCGGAAGACCTTCGAGTGGGGCCCCGTCACCCAGGGCTTCGGTCGTCACCAGCCCACCTACTTCGTGAAGGTCTGACGCCGAAGACTCAGGCAGACTGCGGTCATGGCGCCTGGTGAAGAAGAAGAGACCGAAGAGGTCGAGCACGAGCTCTCCGAGGAGGACGAGCTGGCGGACGACGAAGACCCGCTCGACTTCGACGACGAGCTCCCCGCAGGTGAAGGCCCCTTCGCGGACGAGGGGGAGTCCAACTACGGCGCGAAGAAGGTCGAGAAGGTGAAGTTGGGCAACGGCGTCGACACGACCGCCGACGTCACGGAGCTGCTGAAGCAGGTCGGCCGCTCGAAGAAGAAGGCCTCCAAGAAGCGCTGACCGCCCAGCCGCGCCTTCCGACCGCTCGGCTCGTTTTTCGGCAACCCTCGAGGTGGGTTCGCTTGTCTTCCTGACATGCGCCGCGCTCGGCTCCTCGACTTGGTCCTCCTCCTGCCGCTCGTTCCCTTCTTCGCCCTCGTCATCGGCGCGCTCGCGGCCATCGTCTGGTTCGCCGACGGCCGGCCGATCTTCTTCAGTCAGCCGCGGGTCGGGCGGAGCCGTCGCCCATTTCGCATCTGGAAGCTGCGCTCGATGAGCACCGAAGCGGAGGTGTCGCTGCGACGCCCGACTCGCCTCGGTGGGTGGCTGCGTCGCCGCGGCCTCGACGAATTGCCCCAGCTCTTCAACGTGCTCATCGGCGACATGCGTCTCGTCGGTCCACGCCCGCTCGAGCCGAAGGACGCCGACCGCCTCGTCGCGCTCCACCCACCCTTCGCCAGCCGCTTCGAGGTGCCACCCGGGCTCACCGGTCTCGCCCAGGTGTGTCAGGCTCCGGGCGTGCAGCTCACCGCTCGCCTCGACGACGAATACGCTCGCACTCGGAGCACCTGGCTCGATCTCTCCATCCTCTTCCGCACCGCGCTGATGAACGTCGTCGGAAAGAGGCGTGGCAAGCGGCCCCTCCCACCGGGGTTCGAGCCATCGCCGTGAGCGTTCCGTCCACCAGCATCGTGCGCGCGACCTGGCTCGCCCTCCTCGCGCCCAAGCGGCTGGTGCCGATTCTCGCGGTCTCGGTGCCGCTCGTCTTCACCCAGGCCGCCTTCAGCCGGGAGCCGCTCGCGACCCCGCTCGGCATCGTGATGGTGGTGGCCTTCGTCACCCTCGCGCCGGTCTCGTACCGAATCCTCTTCCCCGACGGGCTCGACCTCTCGAACGGGGCGGTGCGCGTCGTCCTCTATTCCCTGGTGGGCGCGGGCATCGTGCTCTCCCTCGGCGCCGGCGTTCCCAAGCTGCTCCACATGCGGGCGACCTTCCTCACCGACCGCGCCTCGCTCGTCGTCATCATCGCCATGTTCCTGGTGGGTGGCTGGGGACTCGGCCGAGACGTCGCCTTCGAGCAGCGGGTGAGCCGGCTCCAAGCCGAGGCCGAACGCGCCCAGCTCCTCGCGCTGCGAGCGCACCTCGACCCGCACTTCCTCTTCAACACCTTGAACGCCATCGCCGAGTGGTGCCGCATCGACGGCGTCGTCGCCGAGAAGGCCGTGCTCGAGCTGTCGAACATGCTGCGCACCGTGCTCGCCGGAGTGAAGGAGCCTGCCTGGCCATTGGAGAAGGAGCTCGAGCTGGTGCGCATGTTGCTCGACCTCCACCTCTTGCGAGACCGGGAGCTGTTCGAGCTCGTCCTCGAGGTGCCCTCGCCGCTGCCGCAGGTGAAGGTGCCGCCGATGTCGCTGCTGACCCTCGCCGAGAACGCGGTGAAGCACGGACCGGCGAAGGGGCATCGTGGGCGCATCGTGGTGGCGGTGCACGCGACGCCGCAGGGCCTCTCGGTCTCGATCGAGAACCCCGGGCCGTACGGAGGCCCTCGAGAGGGGAGCGACGGGTTGCCCACGCTCCAGCGGCAGCTGCACCTCGCGACCAACGGCACCGCCTCGCTCACCATCGGCCCTGCCGGAGCCGACCGCACCAAAGCGCAGCTCCTCTTCCCGGAGATCCGTTCATGACCTTGCGAGTGCTCATCGCCGACGACGAACAACTGGCGCGCGCCCGCCTCACCCGCCTCCTCTCCGCGATGGAAGACGTGTCGATCGTCGGCGAAGCGAAGGACGGAGAAGAGGTGCTCTCCAAGGTGCGCGGCGGCGGCATCGACGTGGTGCTGCTCGACGTGCAGATGCCCAAGCTCACCGGCGTCGAGGCGATGGCGCTCTGGCCTCCCGACGGGCCGTGGGTCGTCTTCTGCACGGCCCACGCCGAGCACGCGGTGAAGGCGTTCGAGGTCGACGCGGTGGACTACCTGCTCAAGCCGGTGGAGCCCGATCGCCTCAAGAAGGCCCTCGACAAGGCGCGCCAACGCGAGACACGGGAGACCTTCAGCGCGGCGGTCAAGAAGCACCAGACGATTCCCCGCCTGCCGGTCCAGACGCGGCAGGGCCTCGTGCTGCTCGACCCCGGCGCGGTGACGCACGCGGTGCTCGATGGCGAGCTCACCACCGTTCACACGAAGGACGCCCAGTTCCTCACCGACTACACCCTCAACGACCTCGAGCAGCGGCTGCCGCCAGGGAAGTTCGAGCGGGTGCACCGCCGCGCGCTGCTCAACTTGGAGGCGGTCGCTCGGCTCGATCCGCTCGAGACCGGTGGCTATCTCGCCCGCACCCATTCGGGCCACTCGGTGGAGATCTCCCGTCAGGCCGCGCGCGACCTGCGCAAACGTCTGGGCCTCCGAAAGGCCGACGACGAGGGCTGATCGGCAGTGACGTTCTCGCTTCGCTCTGAGAGAACGTGCCTCGTGAGCGCCCCGCGTCCAGATCGAGTCGGCATCGAGGTGAGCTCGCGGCTCCTCGCGCCGGGCGATGCGCTGCGCGGGCGGGTGACCCTCACCGTCGCGATGCCGTTCGACGGGCTCCGGCTCCTCGTGCGGCTCTCGGCGACCCAACGCACCGTCGGCCGCGCTCCGGGCAAGCTGGCGCTCAGCTACAAGAAGGAAGTCGTCTGGCAGCGAGAGACGGCGCTCGACGGAGAACGTGTGTACCGCGATGGCGCCTCGTACCCGTTCGAGCTGTTGGCACCCGACGCGACGGTGGCCGCCTCGACTGGTGAGCTCGAGTGGACCGTCACCGCGCTCCTCGAGCACGCCTGGAAACCGGCCTTGAAGCACGCGATGAAGGTGAAGCTCGTCGAGCGGCCCGCGAGCACCCGGCAGCGACCCGCCCGCCGGCGGACGAGATCGACCGCGCAGTGACCACGGAGGACCCACGATGCGACGAGCGATGGTGCTGGTGGTGCTGGCGGGAACGGTGGGCGCGACCCCCAAGCGCGCCGAGGTGATGAAGAAGTTCCCAGTCGTCACCCTGCCCTTCACTGGAAACGAGAAGGTCTCGAACCCGGTGGCGCTCAGCCCGAAGGAGATCGAGGCGCTCGGGTTCCTCACCTTCGCAGGGACCCCGAAGGAGCTCGCTGAATGGCGACCGACCTCGGCGACGAACGACCCCACCTCCCTCGAGACGACGCACCAGCTCGTCGGCATCGGTCAAGCCAAGATTGGCGACGTCACGGTGCTCCTCGTGCACCACGTCACGTCGTTCCCCGCTGGCACGAACTTCACGGTGACGGCGCTCGCCTACGACAAGGAGACGCTCACCGGCGCTGCAGAGGTCAACCCTCAGTTCGTCGCCGAGATCGGTGAACAGCGCTGCGGCTGCACCCTGGCGGTCGACGGCACCATCACCCGAAACGTGAAGCTCGCGATGCCGATGATGATCGCAGGCCTCCCCGAGACGATGACGCCCGAGCGCTCAGAGGAGCAACGGTTCGACGGCCAGACGTGGGGTCCCACCAGCTCGCGGGCGACGAACACCGGCATCTTCCGCGACCCGAAGAGCAAGGAAGAGCTCTTCGTCTTCGCCAACGAGATCTACTACCGAGGCAACGAGCAGAAGCCGGTCCAACGGCTGGCCTACGACGGCAAGGCCGTTCGCTTCGGAACCTCGAAGACGGCCTACGTCCTCCAATGGGACGACGCGAAGAGGACGATCACCTGCACCGACCCGAAGGGGAAAGCGCAGACCTTCGTGCGTGAGTGGTGATGCTGAGTCTTTCGCTCGCCCTCGCGCTCGCCGCGTTCCACCCGGCCTCGACCCCGAGCGCCGCCATCGAAGGCCGATGGATGGTGCTGCTCGACGTGCCGTCTTCTCAGGTCGAGGCGACCGCGGCGAGGCTCACCTCGAGTCATGGCGTGGTGCTGCGGAGCTGGTCATCGGCGTTGCGCGGCTTCCTCGTCACCATGCCGGAACGTGACGCCCGCCGGCTCGCCGAACAGCCGCACGTGGTGGGCGTCTTCCAGGATCTCACCATCGACGCGCCGTGGTCGACGCCGCTCCCTGACTGCTCCGTCGGAGTCACCACCACGACGCTCCCGACCAGCACCACACCCCAGTCGATCGACTGCGCCGACCCGGATCCGCGGAATGCCTCGGGCGTCTGCAACGACAACTGGGCCCTCGACCGACTCGACGGCACGGGCACGACCCGAGACGGGCTCTACTCACCGCCGCGAACGGGCCAGGGCGTGCACGTCTTCGTCGTCGACACCGGGCTCTATGCCCAGCACCAGGACTTCGTCGGGCGGGTCGGGACGGGCTTCGACGCCACGGGCAACTCGGGGCTCGGCGAGTGCGGCAGTTGGTCGCACGGCACCCACGTCGCAGGCATCGCGGCGGGCACTCGGTTCGGCGTCGCCAAACAGGCCACGCTTCACTCCGTTCGGGTCTCCCCCTGCCCGCTGAACCTCGCGATCTCGACGCTCGTCACCGCCTTCGACTGGATCGCGATGGCTCACGCCACCTCGGTGCCTGGGCCGGGCGTCGCCACGATGAGCATCAACAGCAGCCTCCCGGAGTTTCGAGAGCCACAGCAGCCCCTCGGGCTCGCCATCAGCGGAGTGATCACCGCGGGTGTGCTCGTCATCGAATCGGCCGGCAATCAGGCTGTCGACGCGTGCGATTGGTCGACCAACGTCGCCGCGGCGGTGGTGGTGGGAGGCGCCGACGAAGCCGACACTCCGTGGGAGCGCGTTCAAGGCGATCCGAACTACTCGGCATGGTGTCCACCCGATTGCGGGAGCAACGCCGGAACGTGCGTCAGCCTCTTCGCGCCGGCGGCCCACATCGTCTCGGCGTGGATGGGAACCTCGGCCCAACCATCGAACACCTGCCGACTCTCCGGCACCTCGATGGCCGCGCCCGTCGTCGCCGGAGCCGCCGCCATTCTCCTCCAAGCGCGGCCGACGCTCACCCCGGCGCAGCTCAAGGCGGCGTTGATCTCCCAAGCGAGGCCAAGCCTCGGCTCGCTCGGCACGGGGAGTCCGAACCGGTTGGTGAGCGTGCTGGAGGGAACCTCGACCTTCACGGTGACGCCCGCCTCGCCCATCGATCTCGGCCCGGCTGGGGTCGGTGCCGCGAGTACGCCGCTGCGAATCACCTTGGCCAGCTCGGGAACGCTGCCGCTCTCGCTCGGCACGGTCACCCTGGGAGGACGCGACCTCGGCGACTTCTACGTCGTCAACGATCTCTGCTCGGGGCGCAGCCTGACGCCGGGCACCAGTTGCCTCATCGAGGTCACGGTTCGTCCGTCCGCGGTCGGTGCTCGCCAGGCGTCACTGTCGATTCCGTCGACCGAGCCGGGCAGCCCGCGAGTGCTCCCGCTCCTCGCGACGGGAGAGGCGAACCAGCTCACCGTTCAGCGCACGGGCTCGGGCAGCGGCCGGGTGGTGAGCCAGCCGCCGGGCATCGATTGCGGCGCGACCTGCTCGGCCTCCTTCACCGCGCCAGTGACGCTCGAGGCCACCGCCGACCCCGGCTCCGAGCTCGCAGGGTGGACGGGCGCGTCATGCGGCTCGACCTCGAGCTGCGCGGTGACGCCGAACCGAATGACGACGGTGGTGGCACGCTTCGAGCGGAGCGATGCGGGAGTCTCCGATGGCGGAGAGGTCGACGCCTCGGTGCCCGACGCTGGGGCGGCCGACGACGCCGGCCTTCCGGTCGATGCGGGTCGAGCGAGCGACGCCGGCTCGAGCGCCACCGATGCCGGAGTGACGCCGCCACACGACGCAGGTTCGAGCGACGCCGGAAGCCCGACGATGATCAGCGCGACGGGGAGCTGCGGCTGCTCCTCCGATGGAGGCTGGCTCTCGGGGCTCGCGCTCGTGCTCGCGTTCGCGCGGCTCCGCAGGCGCTGACTGCTGGTGGCTTCCCGCCTCGAGCCTGATCAAATCGACCCGGGCGCGCTGTTGCCCCGCGACGGCGCGAGCCTCATCAACGCCCTGAACTCCGGCGAGTCGACGCGCATCACCATCAAGGTGAGCTTGGTGCGAGCGTCGAGCGCGATGGTTCGCTCTTCACCATGGAGCAGCCCGAGTCGCCCACTCGACCGCCCCGACGGGAGCTCGAGATCGAGCGAGATGCCATACCCCGCGCCCTCTTCCTTCGGCTGCAGGAGCAAGCGGTAGTCCGGCAGTGGTGCGCCGGGCGTCCACTTCTCTGCGAAGAGCCGCCGACCTTCGAAGCCGAGCAACCGCGGCGTGCCCACCGGTCGTCCGTCTTGCTCCACCTTGATGGCGAAGTAGAGCTTGTCTGGAGTGCGCGTCACCGGCCCGCTCGACGCGCACCCCGTCACCACTGCCGAGAGCAGCCCCAAGAGGCCGAGAATGAGCCCGCGGCGGAGGTGACGCACCATGAGGCTCCCCGTAGCAACTTCGACACCACCTCGTCCGTCGAGCGATTCCGGGGATCTGCGCCGATCTCCGAAGGCCCTCGAGTGACAACCACGCCCAGTGCTCAGGGCGATGCGGACAAACTGACACGACGCCGGGTTTCTTCCCCGATTTCCGTCGACCTGCTCGAAGAGGGAGGCACGTGACTGTGCGCGGAGGTTCGGCTTTACGCGGGGCATGACG
This sequence comes from Myxococcota bacterium, assembly GCA_052034585.1. Classification (GTDB taxonomy): domain Bacteria; phylum Myxococcota; class Myxococcia; order Myxococcales; family Myxococcaceae; genus Xiheimicrobium. Next base: position 11,171 of record JBPOIJ010000177.1, on the reverse strand, counting down.
CCGACCGAGCTGCGCCACCTCTTCCCCTCCCTGCGCGAGTACGTCTGGCTGAACGCCGCCGCCTCTTCTCCGCTCTGCACACCGGTCGCCGAAGCGATGCGCGCCACCATCGACGAGTCGGAGCGGCAGGGCGATCTCGGCTTCCCGAAGTGGATGGCCCAGAAGGAAGCGGTGCGCGCGCAGCTCGCTGCCTTCATCGGCGCCACCCCCGGTGAGGTGGCCTTCACGCCGTCGACCTCCTTCGGCTTTCACGTCGTCGCCCAGTGTCTCCAGGCGCGCGGCGTCACCGAGGTGTTGAGCCTCGAGCACGAGTTTCCCTCCACCACCGTGCCCTTCCTCTTCCGCGGGCTCACCGTGCGTGGCGTCCGCCGACGTCCCGATGGGTCCTACCCGCTGTCGGACATCGAGGCGGCGCTCAGGCCCACCACCAAGGCCGTCGTCTGCTCGCTCGTGCAGTTCAACTCGGGCTTTCGCGTCGACGTCGAAGGGCTCTCCGCGCTCTGCCGCGATCGCGGCCTGGTGCTGGCGCTCAACGGCGCGCAGGCCGTCGGCCAGGTGCCCATCGACGTGAAGGCGCTCGGCGCGAGCTTCCTCTCGATGACGAGCCACAAGTGGCTGGGCGCTGGCTACGGCACCGGCATGTTGATGGTGCGCAGCGACTGGCTCGACACCTTGCCGATGGCCGGCTGGCTCTCGGTGAAGCCGGAGCTGCTGTGGCAGGCCTTTCCTGGCAGCGAGCGAACCGACGACGCGCAGGGCTTCGTCGCGAAGGGCGCGCAGGTTCGGAAGGAAGCGTCGTCGATCGAAGGTGGCGGGGCGCTCTGGGCGAACTACCACGCGCTCGAGGCCGCGCTCGGCCTGCACGCAGGGCTCAGCGCGGTGACGCTCCCGCACATCCACCGGCTGCAGCGGCAGCTCCGGGCCGGCCTGCGCGCCCGGGGCTTCTCGCCGAACGCTCCAGACGACGAACGTGCTTCGAGTGGCATCTGCGTGGTGCCGGTGCAGGGTGCTCCCGAGGGCGCGACCAAGGCGCTGCTCGAGCGAAAGGTCGTCACCACCGCGCGCGGCGGCGGGCTGCGCATCTCGACCCACGTCTACAACACCGAGGACGACGTCGAGCAGCTGCTCCACGCCCTCGACGCGGCGGGCGTTCGGCCCGGCTGAGCGACGTTCTTCCGACCCATCGTGACTGGGGCGTGCCATACACTCGCGCCCGCGATGGAACGCACGGAACGGCTCCTCGACCTCGTCGCGCTGCTGCTCGACGCGAAGCACCCCATCTCGTGGGCCGAGCTGCGCCAGGCGTTCAAGGACGACTACGGCCAGGGCTCCCTCGAGGCGTGCGAGCGGAAGTTCGAGCGCGACAAGGCCGAGCTGCTCGAGCTGGGCATTCCCCTCACCTTCATCAAGGGCGATGACGAGCGGCCCGAAGGCTACGTCGTCGAACGCGACGCCTACTACCTGCCGGAGGTCTCGCTCTCGGCCGAAGAGCTCGCGGTGCTCTATGCGGCCGGCTCGGCTGCGCTCGCTTCGGGCGCGTTCCCCGGCAGCCAGGATCTCGCCCATGCGCTGCGGAAGATCGGCTTCTTCAGCGGAGGCGCACCCGCCGCGCCACGCGTGCGCCTCGAGCTGGGCGCGGTCGCCGACACGGGTGGGCTCGCGGCGAAGCTGGACCAGCTCTGGAGCGCCATCACCACCCGCAAGTCCGTCACCCTCGACTACTTCTCCCCGCGCACCAAGGAGCTCTCGCACCGCGTGGTGGACGGCTACGGGCTCGCGCTCCGGCGCGGGCTCTGGAGCCTGGTGGGCTACTGCCATCTCCGAAAGGGCATTCGCACCTTCCACGTGCACCGCATGCGGGAGGTGACGGTGAACGCGGCGCGGCCCAAGTCGCCCGACTACGAGGTGCCGGCGGCGTTCTCTCTCGATGACTTCGTCGCCAGCTGGCCGTGGCAGCACCGCTTTCACGAGCCGGTCGACGTCGAGGTGCTGCTGCGCCGGGAGCTCGCGCCGCTCGCCTCCACCTTGTTCCCCGCGACGCCCACCTCGACCGCCGCGGGCGCGCGCCTGGTGATTCGGGCGACCGATCTCGACGGGCTGCTCAAGTACGTGCTCTCGCTGGGCGCCGACGCGAAGGTGCTCGGGCCGCCGCACGCCGTCGAGCGATACCGGGAGCTCGCCACCGCCGTGCTTCACGCCCACGGAGGCCGCCCGTGAGCGCCGCCGACAGCCACGAGCGCCTGCGTCGGCTGCTCTTCCTGGTGCCCTTCGTCTCTCGCAACCAGGGCCTCACCGTCGCCGAGGTCGCCACCAACCTCGGCGTCTCCCGAGAGGCGCTCCTCGAGGAGCTCGACCTGCTCACCCTCGTCGGCCGGCCGCCCTTCCAGCCCGACGACTTCGTCGACATCTACGTGGAAGACGACCGGGTCTTCGTCGATCTCGATCAACGCCTCTCGGCGCCTCCGCGGCTCACCGCGTCCGAGGGCGTGGCGTTGGCGGCGGCGGCGACCCTGCTCAAGCCCGGCTCCGGTGACGCGCTCCGCTCGGCGATCGAGAAGCTCGAGCGAGTGCTGCCGGCGCACGCGGTGACCCGCTTCCGCGAGATGGGCAAGCGCCTCGACGTCGCCCTCGAGGCACCCGACGGGCTCGCCGCGCTCAGCCAGGCCATCGTCGAGCACCACGTCGTCGCCTTCGACTACCTGCCCACCAGCACGGGGCACTCGGAACGGCGGCGCGTGCGACCGCTCGAACTCTTCAGTCACCGCGGCCAGTGGTACCTCTCGGGCTTCGATCTCGCCCGCGCCTCGGAGCGCCTGTTCCGCCTCGATCGCATGGGCCCCATCGAGACGACGGCGGAGTCATTCACCCCGGGCTCGCCCACCCGCGCGTCGCTGCCGGGCACCGCCGAGGCGAGCGAGAAGGTGACCGTTCGGTTCGAACTCGCGGCGGCGCCGTACGTGCGCGAGCGCTTCGGCGCCGAGGCGCGCTCCCTCTCGGACGGGAGGCTCGAGGTGGAGGTGCCTGGTGACAACCGCCGCTGGCTGGTCGGCTGGGTGCTGTCCTTCGGCGGTGACGCGGTCGTCGTCCGCCCCGAGTGGGCGATTCGAAGCGTTGCCGAAGCCGCCACTCGCTCACTAGAGTAACCGTTCGCCGCGCATGGGTTTCCAACTCGTCATCTCCGAAGGCAAAGAGGCCGGCCGCGAGTTCGTCTTCGACCAGCAGTCGGTGGTCATCGGCCGAACCCCGGAGTGCGACGTCATTCTCTACGACGCGGGGGTCTCCCGGCGGCACGCGCGCATCTTCGACGAGGGCGCAGGGTTCCAGATCGAGGACCTCGGCTCGTCGAACGGCACGGTGGTGAACGGGAGCAAGGTCTCGAAGCAGCCGCTGAAAGACGGCGACTCCATCATCCTCGGGCCGGTGCGGTTCACCTTCGCGGCGGTGGCGGGCGACCTCCCCGCCGAGCCCTCGACCGAGATCGCCGAAGAAGGCGGCCAGCACACCCGGGTGGTGAACGCCTCGGAGCTCAAGCGCTCGCGGAACAAGGGCGTCGCGATGCTCCCGAAGGACGTCAACACGGGCGAGCGCGAGCGAATCGAGCGGCGGGCGACGGCGATGATGCCAGTCATCAGCGGGCCCAAGCCGAGCGCGCCGAAGGTGCCGCGGGTGAGCAGGCCTTCCGCGCCGATCAAGCTCGACCTCGACGTGGCGCCCGAGGAGAGCATCACCGACCTCAAGGTGGTCGAGAAGGGCGGCGCAGCGGTCGAGCGGCGGGTGCTGACCGCGGCCGATCGAGCGCGCCTCAAGCGCGAAGGCGCCTCGGGCGCGATGAAGCTCTTCTGGGCAGACGCCTCGCCGGTCAAGAAGGCCGGGGTCGCGATCGCCGGGGGCCTGCTCGCGCTCCTCCTCGTGGGCGTCGTCTTGTCTGCGGTGCTGCCCGAAGAGAAGAAGAAGAAGAAGCCGGAGATCACCGAGCTGAGCGACGAGCCAGCCGAGCAGATCTTCGGCATCGGCGACGACGTCACCTACGAGCGGGCCGATCAGAAGGAGTTCGACTTTCAGGTGAAGTCGCCGGTCGACGTGATGGTGGTGCTCCACTACCAATGCTCGGAGCTCTCGGACAACGAGCTGAGCGTCGGCATCAACGGCTACGACATGGGCTTCGCGCCGCCCGACGTCATCGCGCCCGCCGAGCGCACCGTCGAGCTCCTCATCCCCTCGAAGTACATCAAGCGCAACGAGGTCAACACGGTCATCTTCGACAACGTGAAGAACCCGCCCGAGCGCGACGCGTGGAAGATCTGGAACGTGTGGATGGAGGTGACCGTGCTGCCCGAGAAGGACCCCGCGGGCCTCAAGGCCGACGCGAACGAGCGCTACAAGCGCGGCGAGCAGAAGTGGGAGCAGCGTGACATCGGCGCCTCCAACCGCTGGGAAGCGTACAAGGCGTTTCGCGAGGCGTGGCTCACCTACGAGGCGCTCGACCCGTCGGAGCGCACGCCCGTCTACCAGCTCTCCCGCGACAAGATGATGGAGGCCCGGCGCGAGCTCGACACCCAGTGCAACAAGCTGCTCATGCAGGCCCGCGGTGAGTTCAACCAAGGCAAGTACGATGCGGCTGGCGCGACGCTGGACTGGGTCGAGAAGTTCTTCCCCACCAAGGCGCACCCCTGCCAGTACCGAGCGCTCGCCGAGCGCGTGCAGCTCGCCGAGTCGATGGAGTGACGATGACCCGCCGCGACCTCCTCACCGTCGGTCTGTTGACCTTCTTCACCTGCGGCCTCTACGCGCTCTACTGGCAGTTCAAGACGACCGAGGAGCTCAAGGCCGTCACCGGGAAGAGCGACCTCAACCCGACGCTCGAGCTGGTGGTGTCGATCGTCACCTGCGGCATCTTCTCCATCTACGCGCACTACCGGAACGCGCAGCTCGTCACCGAGAAGATGCGCACGGTGAACCAGGCCTACGAGGACAAGTCGACGCTGGTGCTGGTGCTCGATCTCGCGAGCCTCGTCGTCGGCGTCACCTGGATCGTCGCGGTCATCATGCTGCAAGACGAGCTGAACAAGCTGGCCGACGCGCTGCCGAACAACGGCGTGGTGTCGGTCGATTCCCAGCGGGTCGGCTGAAGCGACTCAGATGCCGTATTTGGTGAAGAAGGCGAGGCCCTTCTTCTCGAGCCGTGGCGCCAGGGCGCGCAGGTAGGTCTCGACGTCCTTCTTCTTCACCGGCCGTTGCTTCTCCAGCACGGTGCCCTTCGCGGGCCAGCTGCAGGTCGGCCCGGTGCCCACCGACGGCCAGGTCGCAGACACCTCCGTCCAGGACTCGAGGCACGCTTCGACGCCGAACTCTCCAGTCGGGTCGATGCCCAACACCAGCCCGCGGTGCCCACCACGAAACTGCAGGTCGAGGGGATTGGGCCCGGCCACCAGCGAGAGGCCGAGCGTCGAGAGGGTGGGGCCGAGGATCGCGGTGACGACGGCGAGGAAGTCGTAGCCCAGGGCCTTCGCCTCTGCGGCGCCCGCGAGGACACGCAGGTGCGTCTCGAAGACGACGTTTCTCCACCCGGCCCGCTTGGTCGCCAGCGCGACGACGTGCGCGAGCGGCTTCTTGGGGTCGAGCGGGCGCGAGGTGTTGCCGACCTCCACCGACGAGTAGCGCTGACCGAGCGCCGCCATCGCCTTCCACAGCGCGCCGATTCGTTTCGCGTCGAGCCGCATCGACCCGAGCTCCAAGCTGTAGTTCGCCATGTCGTCCTTCTCTGTGATGAAGCTCGTCTTCTCCACCGTTCGTCTTTCGTTGCGATCGTCGCCGCTGGGAGAAATAACCCAGCTCGCCATGGCCCAGATCGACTCCTTCAAGACCCGCACGAAGCTCACCGTTGGTGGCGTTCCCTACGACGTGTTCTCGCTGAAGACGCTCGCCAAGCAGTTCCCCAGCGTCGACAAGCTGCCCTTCTCGCTCAAGGTGCTGCTCGAGAACCTCTTGCGCTTCGAGGACGGCCGGGTGGTGAAGAAAGACCACGTCGAGGCGCTGACGAAGTGGAACCCGAAGGCCGACCCCGACACCGAGATCTCCTTCACGCCCGCGCGGGTGCTGCTCCAGGACTTCACCGGCGTGCCGGTCGTCGTCGACCTCGCGGTGATGCGTGAAGCGCTCGCCTCGATGGGCGGCAACCCGCAGAAGGTGAACCCGCTCTGCCCGCTCGACCTCGTCATCGACCACTCGGTGATGATCGACAAGTTCGGCTCGAAGACGGCCTTCGCCGACAACGTGAACATCGAGTTCGAGCGCAACACCGAGCGCTACGCGTTCCTCAAGTGGGGCCAGAAGGCGCTCAAGAACTTCCGCGCGGTGCCACCGGGCACGGGCATCTGCCACCAGGTGAACCTCGAGTACCTCGCCCAGGGCATCTTCAAGTCGGCTGACGGCGCGCTCTACCCCGACACCCTCGTCGGCACCGACTCGCACACCACGATGATCAACGGCCTCGGCGTGGTCGGCTGGGGCGTGGGCGGCATCGAGGCCGAGGCGGCGATGCTCGGTCAGCCCATCACCATGCTCATTCCGCAGGTCGTGGGCTTCAAGCTGACCGGCAAGCTCGCGCCGGGAGCGACCGCGACCGACCTCGTGCTCACCGCGACCCAGATGCTCCGCAAGAAGGGCGTCGTCGGAAAGTTCGTCGAGTTCTTCGGGCCGGGCATCACCTCGCTGCCGCTGACCGATCGCGCGACGGTGGCGAACATGGCGCCGGAGTACGGCGCGACCATCGGCTTCTTCCCCATCGACGAGGAGACGCTCAACTTCTTGCGTCTCTCGGGCCGCTCGCCGGAGCACGTCGCGGTCGTCGAGGCCTACGCGAAGGAGAACGGCTTCTTCCACACCGCCTCGTCGCCCGAGCCGATCTTCTCGGACACGCTCGAGCTCGATCTCTCCACCGTGCAGCCGTGCCTCGCCGGCCCCGCGCGCCCGCAAGATCGCGTCCTCTTGAAGGACATGAAGGCGTCCTTCCCGAAGAACGTGAAGGACATCCTCAAGGTGCAGGACGGCGACCCGAAGCTCGCCGCCAAGGCCGTCGTTACCCAGGGCCCGCAGAGCTACGAGCTGACCAACGGCGCGGTCGTCATCGCCGCCATCACCTCGTGCACCAACACCTCGAACCCGTCGGTGCTCCTCGGCGCGGGGCTCGTGGCGAAGAAGGCGGTCGAGCTCGGCATCAACGTGAAGCCGTGGGTGAAGACCTCGCTCGCGCCCGGCAGCCAGGTGGTGACCGACTACCTCACCGAGGCGGGCCTCATGCCGTACCTCGAGGCGCTCGGCTTCCACGTCGTCGGCTACGGCTGCACGACCTGCATCGGCAACTCGGGGCCGCTCCCGAAGCCGGTCACCGAGGCCATCACCTCGTCGGGCCTCGCGGCGGCGGCGGTCATCTCCGGCAACCGCAACTTCGAAGGCCGGGTGCACCCGCACGTGCGCATGAACTTCCTCGCGAGCCCGGGCCTCGTCGTCGCCTACGCCATCGCGGGCCACACGAACTGGGACCCGAACCTCGAGCCCATCGCCCACGACAAGAACGGCCGGCCGGTGAAGCTCGAGGAGATCTGGCCCACCACCGAAGAGGTGCAGGCCGCGCTCAAGAGCGTGACGGCGGCGCAGTTCAAGAAGCGCTACGCCGACGTGCTCAAGGGCGACGCCCAGTGGCAGGCGCTCAAGGTGAAGGAAGGCGCGACCTTCGAGTGGGATCCCAAGTCGACCTACGTGCGCAAGCCGCCCTTCTTCGACAACCTCCCGAAGGAGCCGGCGCCCATCAAGGAGATCACCAACGCGCGGGTGCTCGCGCTGCTCGGAGACTCCATCACCACCGACCACATCTCTCCGGCCGGTGACATCGACAAGAAGGGCCCCGCGGCGAAGTACCTCACCGAGCAGGGCGTGAAGCCCGAAGACTTCAACTCCTTCGGCGCGCGGCGCGGGAACCACGAAGTGATGATGCGCGGCACCTTCGCGAACATTCGCCTCAAGAACCTGCTGGTGCCGGGCGTCGAGGGCGGCGTCACCAAGCACCTGCCGTCGGGCGAGCAGCTGTCGATCTACGACGCGGCGATGAAGTACCAGAAGGAAGGCACGCCGCTCGTCATCCTCGCGGGCGCGGAGTACGGCACCGGCAGCTCCCGTGACTGGGCGGCGAAGGGCACCTTCCTCCTCGGCGTTCGCGCGGTCATCACCAAGAGCTTCGAGCGCATTCACCGCTCGAACTTGATCGGCATGGGCGTGCTCCCGTTGCAGTTCGAGGCGGGGCAAGACGCGGCGAGCCTCGGGCTCAAGGGCACCGAGACGTTCAGCATCGGCATTTCGGAGCTGGCGCCGATGAAGAAGCTCACCGTCACGGCGAAGGGCGACGACGGCCAGACGAAGACGTTCACCGTGGTCGCCCGCATCGATACCCCGAACGAGCTCGACTACTACAAGCACGGAGGCATCTTGCAGTACGTGCTCCGGCAGCTCGCGAAGGGCTGAGCGGTCTCAGAGGAGCGCGAGCTCGGAGGGCGAGCGGAGCGCGTGGAGCACCTGCTCGAGCCGTGGCCAGGGGAGCCGTGGGAGGGCCCCTCTCGCCATCGAGAGATCGAGCACCCGCACCGACTCGAGCGGCGCGTGCAGTGCGTCGAGTGAACCGGCTCCGGCGAGCGACAACACCTGGACCCGCTGCATCGTCGGGTGCGCCAGGGCTGCTTCGAGGCCCTCGTCGATGAGCGTCAAGCGCAGGTGACGAATCGGCGCCACCGAGAAGATCTCGTCGGCGCGTGCCGGGTAGTCCTTCGCGGGGAGATCGACGAACTCGACGAAGCCGCCGCGGAACTCGTACCGCGGAACGAGCGACGCGAGCCCGTTCGACCAGCGATCGCCGTACTGGGAGAGATGAGCGGCGACGAGCTTCTCGTGCCCTGTGGGAATCGGCTCTCCTCGCCGCGCGCGCGCCCGAAGCTGCACCTGGAGGGTGATGAACTCTCCGTACTCGGGATCGGTCGCGGAGATGGCGTCGGCGAACACCAGCCGCGGCTCGTCGTCATCGGGGTGGGCGAGCAGCTGCGCGAAGAGCCCATCGAGGCTGCGATCTCGATCGGCGGCGCGCGGCGGAATCGCGGCCTTCAACGCCTCGAACAGATCGACGAAGACCTGCTTGCGCGACCCGAGCCGAATCCGACTGAAGCGACGTGGCTCACTCGCGAGAATCCGCCGGCCCTCCGCGGAGGTGATGCGCTCGGACGGAAGCACCTCGGCGCCGTCGGGGAGCTGGCGAGCGAGCGACTCCAGGGCGTCGAGCACGTCACGCAGGTCACTCTCGGCTCGGGCTCGATCACGAGCGCTCAATACCCAGGGCCGCCGCCCACCCGCGGTCTGCTCCTGATGATGGACCAACCACGGCAAGCCGCGATCGTCGGCGAAGGAGAGGAGCTGCCCAGGGCATTGAAGGTGCGACGGCAACATCGGCTACCAGAACTTCCACCACGGCTTGGCGCCGGTCGGCGTCGCCTCGCTCGACGGGCCGTGCTTCTTCCCGGTGACGATGCCGAAGAGCGTGAAGGGCTTCTTGCAGGTCGGGCACTCCCTCGGGGTGAGCTTCTCGAAGCAGCGATCGCACCAGTGTGCCTTGCAGGTGTCACAGCGCCCGTAGTTCACCGCCCAGTTCTCGGGGTCGTTCTTCGCGACGGGATTCCCGCCGGGGATCGCGGAGATCGAGATCATCCGTGAGCAGCCACCACCGCAGGCGTACGCAGGCATTCGTCGACTGTCGCGCAAGCGCGCGCGGGAAGAAAGCTCAGCCCTTCGGCTCGTCACGTCGCGCGAGCCAGTCGTGCAGGAACGCCTTCACCGCGGGGTGCGTGGACTTCCGAAGCTCGTCGGGGGCCGCCACCTCGACGAGCACGCCTTCGTGGAGCAGCGCGAGCCGGTCACCGAGCCCGAACGCCGTGGGCAGGTGGTGGGTCACCAAGACGATCGTCGCGTCGAGCAGCTCCTTCCCTACCCGGAGCGCCTCGTCGATCGTCTCGGTGAGCAGCGGGTCGAGCCCCGCCGTCGGGTCGTCGCAGAGGAGGATCTTCGGCCGCACGGCGTAGGCCCGTGCGAAGGCGAGGCGGGTGCGCATGCCGCCCGAGAGCTCGGCTGGCAGCTTGTCCTTCGCGTCGGCGAGGCCCACCGTGTCGAGCGTCTCGAGGACGCGCTGCTCGATCGCCTTGGCGGTGGGCAACAGCCGCCGTTCTCGGAGCGGAAACGCCACGTTGTCGAACACGCTGAGCGAGTCGAAGAGCGCACCCGATTGGAACTGAATGCCCAACAGCCCACGCAGCTCGCGGAGCTCCTTGCCCTTGGTGGTCGCGAGGTCGTGCCCCTCGAGGAGCACCACCCCGGCGTCGGGCTTCATCAGGCCCTCGATCAACTTGAGGATGACCGTCTTGCCCGAGCCCGAGCGTCCGAGCAGCACGAAGGTCTCGCGTTCGGCGACCGCGAAGGTGACTCCGCGCAGCACTCGGTTGTCCCCGAAGGCCTTGTGCACGTCACGCAGCTCGATGGCGTTCGACATTCCGGTCCGAGTCTACTTCCAGCGCACGACCATCTCGCAGCGTTCATCGCCTCGCAGTCGGCAACGCTCTTCCTCGGCGTACTCGACGGTCGCGCCCGAGAGCTCGATCGACTTCGCGGCCCAGCCGAGCACCGAGAGGCAGTGCGCGCGGTGCGGGAGCGCGAAGTCGGTCATCACCAACCGGCCCGCGCCCGCGGTTCGATCGATGACCTCCAAGGCTCCCGAGTCGTAGTGGTTGCGCCACAGCTTCGAGGCCTGATCGAAGATGAAGTTCGGCGTCCCGAGCCGGTAGAAGAGCTTGAAGATGCGCGGGAGGTTCTCGGACGCGGCCCAGCTCCCCAGCTCGCGACAGAGCGCGAGATCGCCCTTCCCGAAGAGCCGGTCGATCGTCACCAGGGTGTCGATGAAGGTCTGCACCTTCACCCAGCCGTGCGGGAGAATGTGGGCGTCGACGACGTCTCTCGTCTCGGGTGGAAGCGCGGCGAGGAACCGTTGCCAGCCGTCGTCGCCGTGGAACTTCTGCACCCACTTGAGGCGCGCGATGACCGCGATGCCCTTGCAGTGCGCCACCTCAGCGACCCACCGAACGCGC
>JBPOIJ010000077.1:0-12606 GCA_052034585.1 Myxococcota bacterium | reverse complement strand
CGGCGCGATTGGCGCGCGCCTCGGTCGTGGTGGTGTTGCTGCGCGGCGGCGCGGGCTCCATCAGCACCGCCGGCGTGTCGACCGGCGTGTCGTGCGGGAGCTGCTTCGGTGGGGCCGCGCGGAGCGGCTTTGGGCGAGGCCTTCGCGCGGTCGGCTTCGAGCGTCGCCCGGCCGGCTTCACCTTCGAGCTCTTTCGTCGCTGAGCCTTCTTCCGCGCCGCCATGCCTCGATCAGCTCACTGCTTTGGCGGCCTGCGCGCCCTCGCCGTTCGCGGTCGCCGGCTGCCCCTTCGCCAGCTTCTGCTTCACGTCTTGCCGGAGCTCGCGGCCCGGCTTGGGGGCCAGCATGAGGCCGAGGCCCACGCCGACGAGCACGCCCGCGCCGAAGAGCGCCAGGGCCGGCACCATCTTGTCCGCCGCCGTGCGCCGCTCCTCGAGGCCGATCAGATCGAGCACGTCGTCCTTGTCCACGTTCGCCAGCCGCTTCAGGTTCTTGAGCACCGCTGCACCAGTCATGGGGAGTCCTCCTCCTTCTTGTGTGAGGCCAAGACGCCGTCGACGGCGGCCTCGGCGACGTCGAGCAACTTCGAACGAACCGCGGGGATCGAGGCGAGCTTCGTCGCGATCCGCAACACCCGCATCGTGGTGGGCGTGAAGAGCCCGCCACCCAAGACGTACCCGACACCGAGCGCGGCAGCGACCATTCCATACGGCGACTTCTCGACCTTCTCGGTCAGGCCCACCGCGTCGGCGACGCCGTTGAGCGCCGAGTTCGCGTTGTGGATCGCCTCGGTCACCTGCTCGCCGAGCTCCTGCGCCACCATCGGCGCCGCGCCTTCCAACACCTGCTTGGCCGAGGGCTCGCTCATCGCCGCGCCGCCCATCGCCCGACGAGGAAGCCCAAGGCCGCCGCGCCGAGCAGCACCGTGCCCGGGTTCTTGCGAATGAAGGTCTTCACCTGCTCGTTCGCCTCGGTGACGCGCTCCATCGCCTCTTCGAGCTGGGGAGCGAAGCGCTCACCGAGCGCCTTGAGCTCCTCGGGGATCTCCGGAGTGCCCGGCTGCTTCTCGGTCTCAGTTGCCATGATCGACTCCTTCACGCGTTTCGCTCACCGCCGCCCCCACAACCGCCCCAACAGGTACCCGGCGACGAACATGCCACCGATGGTCAGCACCGGGTGCTTGCGCACCGTCTCCCGCCACCGCCCGACCGCGCCGAGATCGTGCTCGAGCGCCTCGAGCTTCGACTTCACTCGCTCTCTCGCGGCCTGCAGCTCGGCCTTCACCTCGGCCGGGGTCTGCTCGCGTCGGGCGAGCGCGCCGTTCTTGCGGACGACGATCGACCCGTCGCTCACGAGGCCTCCTCTTCGCGCTTGAGCACGATCGAGCTCGTCGTCTCCAGCTCGGCGAGGGTCTCGTTCATCACCTTCTTCTTGCTCAGCTGCTTGGCGGCGACGCCGATACCCGCGGCTCCGCCGACGAGGTTCACCAGCCCGACGATCAGGAACGCGAGATCGGCCGAGATCACCCGCCGCAGCGCCAGCGCGAGGGCGACGCACAGAAACCCGTAGCCGACGAGGATCAAGGGCGCGAGCGCCGCGATCATTCCGACGCGCACTCCGACGAACCGGGCGTCTTCGGCGAGCTCGACCCGGGCGAGGCGAATGTGGTGCGCCGTCAGCTCCGAGAAGCCGTCGACCACCTCGCGCAGCTGAGATCCGAGCGCCATTGCGACCGAGCACCATACCCGTTGCCCGAACGGGGAGATCCAGATTCGTGCTCCCCCGCCCGTTCGCGATGAATGCGACTGCCCGCGGGATGTCATACAAGCCGCGCCCATGACGCCCTCTCTCTTGCTCGCTGGTGTCCTCGCCGCTGGAAACCCCGCCGCCTTCCTCCAGAAGAACCGGCCCTACGACGCGCAGAGCTACCGGCTCGAGCTCGGCCTCAACGACGACGGCAGCTTCAAGAACAAGCTGATCGCCAAGCTCAAGATCACCAAGGCCACCCAAGAGCTCGAGCTCGACGCCTACGATCTCACCGTCGAGTTCGCGTTGGTCGACGGCAAGCCCGCGGTGCCGACGCCGAAGTACGACCCGGAGACGCGCACCGGCACCCTCACCCTCAAGGCGCCCGGCCTCGCGGTCGGCAAGGAGGTCACCGTCGAGATCGCCTACACCGGCAAGGCGGGCGTGCAGCACGAGGGCTTCTTCAAGGTGGTGGACGGAGAAGACGCCAAGCTGCTGCCCTACTACTTCACTCACTTCCAGCCGCACTTCGCCCAGCGCTTCTTCCCGCTCAACGACACTCCGGCCGACAAGGCGAGCTGGGAACTCTACGCCGTCGTCGACAGCCGCTACACGGTGCTCTCGAACGGCACCAAGACGAAGGACGAGGTGTTCCAGGAGCAGAGCAAGAACCTCCGCCGCGTCGAGTGGAAGCAGGAGAAGGCGCACTCGATGTACTTCACCGGCATCGCGATCGGGCAGTTCGAGGCGGTGTCGATCAACGACGATCTCCCCAGCACGATGTGGGTCGCGCCTGGCCGCAAGGATCGCACCTGGGTCGTCCAGAACGAGCTGAAGAGCCTGTGGAACTTCGAGGCGGGCTACGCGGGCGCGAAGTACGGCTGGCCGAAGCTCGACGTGGTCGCGCTCCCCCGCTTCTTCTGGAGCGGCATGGAGAACTCGGGCCTCGTCTTCCTCCGCGAGTCGAAGGTGAACGTCGAGGTGAAGAACGATCAGCTCGCGCGGCCGGTGGTGATGAAGCTCCTCGCCAACGAGATGGCGCACCAGTGGTTTGGCAACCTCGTCACCGCCAAGTGGTGGGACGAGATCTGGCTCGACGAAGGTCTCACCACCCACCTCGGCGAGCTCGCCTTCGACGACGCGCAGGGCACCGAGCAGGTGGAGATCGAGCGCACCGTCGCGATCGTCGAGGACTACTTCCGCCAGGAAGACGGCCCGCGCGCGCACGCGCTCGTGGTGAAGGGCGGCACGGCGGCCGAGTCTTCCGACTTCGTCACCAACCGCAAGGGTGCGGCGGTGATCCGCATGCTCGAGCAGTGGCTCGGCCAGAAGGACTTCAAGGTGGGGCTCAAGGCGTACCTCGAGAAGTACGCCTACCAGGCGGTCGGCACCGACGACTTCTTCAACGGCGTGCTCGGCGCGCTCAAGAAGGACAAGGACAAGGACCTGAAGGGCTTCAAGGATTCGTGGACGACGAAGAAGGGCTACCCGGTCATCTACCCCGAGTTCTCCTTCGGTGGTTCGCAGGTGACGGTGACGATTCGCCAGCAGAACTCGAACCCGTCCGAGAAGGGGCCGTTCGTCTTCAAGCTGCCCATCGTGGTGCACCGCGAGAACGAGCCGCAGTACACGGTGAAGCAGACGATCCTCGTCGACAAGCCGGAGGTGAAGGTCAGCTTCGACGTGCCAGCGGCCCCACAGTGGATCGACTGGAACGAGGACTTCGGCGCGCTCGTGCGGGTGAACAAGACGACGGTGCCGGAGGACCAGTGGATCGACGGCGCTCGCTACGATCCCGATCCGACCTGGCGGCTGATCGCGGCCTGGAACCTGCTCGGCGAGCTCGGCAACCCGAACATGGAGACCGAGGCGCGGCCGACCGACGCGGCGCTGCTCGCGATCACCGATCTCCTCGCGAAGGATCCGTCGCCCTACGTCCGTGAGGCAGTCATGAAGCGGCTCACCGACTCGCGCTTCAAGCGGCTGCCGAAGGACTTCGCGGCGATCGGCCTCAAGCTGGCGAAGAAGCCCGAGAACCTGAACGACGATCCGCTCGGGTACATGCGGGTGCGCGGCGCGGCGCTCGAGATGCTGGGCAAGACGGACGCTCCGGACGGCCACGCGTACATCCTCGAGCAGCTCGGCAAGCGCGAGATCGACATCAACTTCCTCGGCGCCTTCTCCGGTGGCGCGGCCCGCATCAACACCGCCGCTTCGCTCGCGACGCTCAAGTCCGCGATCGTGACCCAGAAGAGCCGTGGCTACCCGTTCTTCCGCCGCACCGCCGAGGCGCTCGGCTCGATGGAAGGCCCGGAGGTGATCGCCTCGATCAAGGAAGTGCTCACCCAGAACGCGAACAACCCTGAGCTGACGCGCCAGCTCTTCAACCGACTCGCCGACAACAAGGCGCTCCGCGAGAACCCCGACTTCGCCCCGATGATCGCCGTGCTGGTGACCGACGACGCGTTCAACGGCGACGACGTGCGGGAGATGATGCTCGCCTCGCTCGACGACGTGAAGACGCCGGTCGCCAAGGAGTCGCTGCTCGAGGTGATCAAGAGCTCGAAGAGCGAGCAGACGAAGGCGCTCGCGAAGAAGGTGCTCGACGCGAACTTCCCGCAGGCTCCAGCGCCAGCCCCGGTGAAGGACCCGAAGGGCGGGAAGAAGAAGTAACCGTCGACCAGAGGCCGAGGCGCGAAGTTGGCCGAAGCACGTCGAGCACCCTGGAGCGCTGCGCAACGAAACGCGCAGGGTCCGTCGCCGGAAATTCGACGCACGCTGCCCGGTTGCGGTGGCCATGAGAAAATGGGCCACCCTCCTCGTGATCGCCTCGATGGCCGCAGCCTCTGGGCTGGCCTGGTGGTGGGCAACGCCGACGATCTCACTTCAATGCCCCGGGCGGCGGGCGCCCACGCGCGCGATCGCCTCGGCCATTCTCGGCGTCGGCCACGGCGCGATGTTGGGCGGCTTCTCTCTCGAGGGAGACGCGCTCACGGTGACGACGGCGGCGCGCAGTCAGGTGACCCGCCCGCTCGAAGCCGGTGAACTCGAGCTTCTGGAGCGGCGCCTCCAATCCCCTCGCCCGCTCCCAGTGCACCTGCGAAGCGCCGAGGGGATCGTGCAGATCGAGGTCGAGTGCGAGGGCAGCACCCAACGACTCGAGGAGCAGATTGCCGTCGGGCGTCAACACCCCTCGTTCGACAGCGTCTTGCAGACCCCCACCCTCTCGATGGCGAAGGAGTGGATCGAAGGCACCCTGTCGGACCTCGACCCGCGGCCCAAGCGCCTCACCGCGGTCGCGATCGAGATCTTGCGCGTCGCCGAACCCGAGCTGCTGACGAACCCCTGACTCGCCTCAGCACGCAAACCACGCGACCCGCTCCGCTGAGGAATCGAACGAACCGCACCGCCTGCGCAACGGCTTGGGCTTCAGCATCGAAATGACGTGAGGGCATGTGAGATGCACCGTGTCCGCACGGCCCCAACGGAGGCGTTCTCATGACGACGACCCATGCGATGCGTGGCCTCCCCCGTCAGCACTCGGACGCCCGGCAGCGCGAGCTCCCCTGGTTCCTGCTCACCGCGGTTTCGACCTCGGTGGTGCTGCTCGTCCTTCACGCGGTCTCCCATTCGCTCGTCGTCCGTCACGCGATGGAGGCCTTTCCGGCGGGTCCTCCCGAGTTCGTCAGGCAGCTCGCGCGGCCGATGAACGAGCTCGTGATCTGGGCGATGGCGCTCACCTCGTTGACGATGGGCCTCCTGGTGACGACGGTGATGCGCTGGACCGGCTCGACCACGATCACCCAGGGGCTCTGGCGCGGCGCCGCCCTCGGAGCGCTGTATTGGACGGCGGTGAACTCCGGCCTGTACGCGTCGTCGCACCACTTCTCGCTCCAGGCCGTCGTGGTCGACACCCCGATGAGCGCGCTCTGCATGATGCTCGCCTCGGCCTTCGCCGTGTGGATGCTGAACGCGCGACGGAGGATCGAGCCATGACGCTCAAGCTCGTGGTGATCCTCGCGAGCGTCGTGCAGCTCGGCTTCGGCGTGTGGCACTTCTTCGTTCCCGGAATCTGGCGCTGGTACGACCACATGGAGGGCGGCGAGCTCGCCATCGCCGTTCGGGCGATCAACTTCTTCTTCTCGTTCTGCCTCGTGCTGATGGGGCTTCAGACCATCCTGCTGGTGCTTCACGAGCGGTGGGGCTCGTTTCCGCTGCGGGTCGCGCTCGGAGGCGCCGCTGCGCTCTGGGCGGCTCGAGTCGCCATGCAGCTCGTCTTCCCACAGGGAACGATCAGCACGGCGCTCCGCTACGGGCTGCTCGCGACCTTCGTCCTGGAGTGCGTCGTGTTCCTCGCTGCTTTCGTTGGGGCGTCGGGGAGCGCCGAGGCGCGGGCGAGCTGAGGCTACTTGCCGCCCGTGCAGATCCAGTCGCGCACGAGCTGGAGCGAGGCCGCAGGGAGCATGCCTCCCGGCGGCATCACGCCCTTCAGATCCTCTCCGCCGGGGCCCTTGAGCGCGTTCATCTTCCGCCAGAGCACGCTCTTCGACAGATCGTTCGGAACCACCGGCTTGAGCGCCATCGCGAACTGCGAGGGCTTCGCGATCGCTGCCGCCGTGCGAGTCGCGTCGGAGTAGTCGCCGTTCGAGGCGTCGAAGGCGTTGTGACAACTCTTGCACTGCTTGTCGAAGATCTCGGCCTGTACCTTCCCCGCGAGCGTCACCTCGGCGGTCATCGAGTCACAGGCGAACTCGTTCTTCCCGGCGTCGACGGTCATCATCTGGGGGCCGCACGCAGAGACGACGAGCCCAAGGGCAAGAAAGCGCATGGGCGCGGTGTATCGACCCGGAGCCCGCGCAACAAGACAAAGCCCCGGCCTCCGCGAAGGGAGGACCGGGGCCTGGGGAATCAGCCCGACGTCAGCCGAGCGACCCGTCTCCGAGCCTGATCACATGTCCATGTCGTCGCCGCCGTAGTCGGGCGCGCCGCCACCCTTGCCGCCCTTCGCCTTCTTGGGCTTCTCGGCCACCATCGCCTCGGTGGTGAGGAGCAGCGAGGCCACCGACGCCGCGTTCTGCAGCGCGCAGCGGGTCACCTTCGCCGGGTCGATCACGCCAGCCTTGACGAGATCCTCCCAGGCCTCGGTGCGGGCGTTGAAGCCGAACGCGCCGGTGCCATCCTTCACCTTGTTGATCACCACCGCGCCCTCGTGGCCGGCGTTGGAGGCGATCTTCCAGAGCGGCTGGGTGATCGCCTTGCGGATGATCTCGACGCCGAAGTCCTGCTCGCCGCCCAGCTTGAGCGAGTCGAGCGCCGGGAGGGTGCGAATGAAGGCCACGCCGCCGCCAGGGACGATGCCTTCCTCGACGGCCGCGCGGGTCGCGTGCATCGCGTCCTCGACGCGCGCCTTCTTCTCCTTGAGCTCGACCTCGCTCGCCGCGCCGACGTGGATCACCGCCACGCCACCGACCAGCTTCGCGAGCCGCTCCTGGAGCTTCTCCTTGTCGTAGTCGCTGGTGGTCTCGCCGATCTGGGTGCGGATGAGCTTGATGCGCCCGTCGATGTCGGCCTTCGTGCCGGCGCCGTCGACGAGGGTCGTGTTGTCCTTGTCGATGGTGATCTTCTTCGCCCGGCCGAGATCGGCGAGGGTGAGGCTCTCGAACTTGGTGCCGAGCTCTTCGCTGACGACCTGGCCGCCAGTGAGCACGGCGATGTCCTTGAGCATCTCCTTGCGGCGATCGCCGAAGCCGGGGGCCTTCACCGCCGCCACGTTCAGCACGCCACGGAGCTTGTTCACCACCAACGTCGCCAGCGCCTCGCCCTCGACCTCTTCGGCGATCATGAGCAGCGGCTTGCCGGAGCGCGCGACCTGCTCGAGCACGGGAATGAGATCGGCCATCGCCGAGATCTTCCGCTCGCTGATGAGGATGAAGGGGTCGTCGAGCTCGACCAGCATGCGCTCGCGGTTGGTGACGAAGTACGGCGAGATGTAGCCGCGGTCGAACTGCATGCCTTCGACGACCTCGAGCTCGGTCTCCAGGCCCTTGGCCTCCTCGACCGTGATCACGCCTTCCTTGCCGACCTTCTCCATCGCCTCGGCGATGATGTTGCCGATGGTGTCGTCGCCGTTGGCCGAGATGGTGCCGACCTGGGCGATGTCCTTCTTGCCGTTGACCGGCTTCGAGAGCTTCTTCACCTCGGCGATGACGACCTCGACGGCCTTGTCGATGCCGCGCTTGAGATCCATCGGGTTGTGGCCGGCGGCGACGAGCTTGAGGCCTTCCTCGTAGATCGCCCGCGCGAGCACGGTCGCGGTGGTGGTGCCGTCACCCGCGGTGTCCGAGGTCTTCGAGGCGACCTCCTTCACCATCTGCGCGCCCATGTTCTCGAACTTGTTCTCGAGCTCGATCTCCTTGGCGACGGTGACGCCGTCCTTGGTGACGGTGGGCGAGCCGAACGACTTCTCGATCACGACGTTGCGACCCTTGGGGCCGAGCGTGACCGCGACCGCGTCCGAGAGAATGCGAACGCCGCGCAAGATCGCCTCGCGCGCGCCCTGGTGGAAGAAGATCTCCTTGGCTGCCATTGCATAACCTCCTGAATTAACGACGTTTACGATGCGCGGTTAGCACTCGCGCAGGTCGAGCGCCAAATTAAGGATCGGCGGTCGATTGTCAACCGGCTCGCGGTGAGGAACAGCAAGACGGTTCCTCGTCTGGGTGTTTGGGCGTGGTGTCGGTGTGGCTCTGCGCTCGAGCCGACGCACGAGAGACACGAACACCGTAGAAGCGCTATTCCGGTACGACCAGGGTGGCGCAGTGCGACGCTCCGCCCTGGAATACCAGAGCAGTTCCCTCTGAAGGGGACAGCCCTTCGGACGGAGAGAATCGGAGGACTTCGATGAAGAGTACTCCAACAAGCGAAATGTCTGATTCAAACGTACCACTCACACTCCTTTGCAAGGTGAAACCCACCAAGCCTCCGTCCTGAGGAAAGTGCACCGTGTGAACTCGAAGGAGTCGCTCGGCTGTACCGCCATCTGGTCGAACAAGTCGCAGCTGGACGGCCGAACGACCTAAATCCTCATGACATCGTGTGAGGAGAACTGACCCAGGACGTAGTTCAGCGAATTCGCTCGCCAGATCACCAGGAACACGAAGGTCGTTGCGTGCCGCAATTGCACCAACCTCGTCTTCGACGCTCCCGGCGTCCCACTGTTGGCGAGGCTCACCTGGTCTCACCCATTCCGCACCTGTCGCAGGCCTTCCCGATGCGACATTCGTCCGCACCGCCCCTCGACACGACGCAATCCCCAGCGAGGCAACCAACAGAATCGCTGAACGGACGGACGAACCGAATGTTGTCTTGAAAAGGGAAGAACTCACTTCCAATCCCAATGATCCCCCGAACGACCATTGGGGTACCCGAAGGAGGCCCTCCCCCAGGACAGGTAAGAAGGAGCCGCCGACGAAGGTGGCCACGTGCCAGAGGAGTGAGCGCTGCTTCGTCTCGGCCGTCACGAGGTCAATGCGTCGCGAACCCGACGAGATCGAGCAGCTTGCTCAGCTCGAGCGGCTTGGCGAGCGTCATCGCCACACCCTTCCGCATGCCCTGATCGGTGACCGCGTCGTTTCCGTAGGCGGTGATCATGATCACCGGCAGGGAGGCATAGTTCGGCATCGCGTGGATGCGCTGGGTGAACCCGATCCCGTCGACGTGCGGCATCATGAGATCGGTGATCACCAGATGAACGGTCTCGGTCTTCAGCAGCTCGAGCGCCTGGATCGGGTTGGTGCTCGAGAGCGTGCGATAGCCATTCCGGCTGAGGAAGGTCGTCAACATCTGCAAGGTCGACTCGTCGTCGTCCACCACGAGCACCGTGCGATTGAGTTGCGGAACCCCCTGCTCGACCATGACCGCGCTCAATAGCACTCACGATTGACTTTCGGTAGCGCGGCACCCACAACCCTCGACGTGCCCAACCCCGCCCTGGTCAAGCTCCTCGAGCGCGCGGAAGACGCCCTGGAGGCTGGCAACGCCGACGACGCCCTCACCGCCGCCGAGGAGATGCTCGCGAAAGCGCCCGACGATCTCGACGCGCTGGAGATCAAGGCCGTCGCGCACCGAACCGCAGGCGAGCTGGAGCCCTCCGTCGAGACCTACGAGCGGCTGCGGCGCCTCGAGCCCAAGAACCCGGCATGGGTCCTCGCCGAGGCGGATCTGCTGATTCGCGACGCAGAGGACGATCGGGATCTGATCGAGCAGGGCCTCCAGCTCCTCGAGCAGGCCGACCAGCTGAACAAGGGCGACTCCGAGCTGCTCTTCGAGTCGGAGCTGCTGCGGGCGACCGGGCTCAACCAGCTCGGCGACTTCGCCGACGCGCTGGAGGCGATCAAGGTCGCGCTCGACGTCGATCCCGAGCACCCGGAGGCGCTCCTCGAGCAGGCCCAGGCCTTCTTCGAGCTCGCCCGCTTCGACGACGCCCGCCGCATCTACTCGGCCCTCGCCCAACGCCACCCGGACGACGCGTGGGCTCACCACTACCTGGGCCTGCTCGCCGAGCGACGCGGTGACGATCCCCAGCCGTTCTTCACCAAGGCCCGGGCGCTCGCGCCGAACGACTTCCCTCCCCCGGTGCACCTGAGCCCCGAAGCGTTCGATCGCGCGGTGGAAGAGGCGATCGAGGCGCTCCCCGAGCACGCCAAGCCGCACCTCTCCAACTGCGTCATCGACGTGCAGCCATTCCCGAGCGACGACGATCTGAAGGACGGCGGGATCTCTCCGCTCATCCTCGGGGTCTTCACCGGCCACGCCATCGACGAGCGCAGCCCGATCGAGGCGTCGCATCACGAGACCGCGCGCATCACCCTCTACCAGAACAACTTGGAGCGCTTCGCTCGCTCCCGCGAAGAGCTCCTCGAGGAGATCCGCATCACGGTGCTCCACGAGGTCGGCCACCTCTTGGGTCTCGACGAAGACGAGCTCTACGACCGTGGCCTCGATTGAGCTGAGGCTCGCCACCAGCTCGGACGATCTGCGCGCGATCCTCGCCCTCCAGCGGCGCAACCTGAAAGGCCGGGTGCCCGACGAAGAAGCCACCTCGCAAGGCTTCGTCACCGTCGAGCACACCCTGGAGATCCTCGAGCGAATGCAGGCGCAGCTTCCCCACGTGGTGGCGACGATGGACGGCCAGCTCGCGGGCTACGCGCTGTCGATGCACCGTGCATGTCGGGACTTTCTCCCGGTGCTGGTGCCGATGTTCGCCCAGCTCGACTCGCTCGAGTGGAGAGGCGCGCCGCTTCGTGAGCTGCGCACCTACGTCATGGGGCAGATCTGCATCGATCGCCCGGCGCGCGGGAGGGGCTTGTTCGACGCGCTCTATGCCGAGCACCGCCGCCGCTTCGGCGAACGCTTCGACGCGATCGTCACCGAGATCTCGGCGAGGAACGGGCGATCGCTCGCCGCACACGCCCGGGTCGGGTTCGAGGTGGCGCACCGCTACCGTGACGAGACCGACGAATGGGTCGTGGTGATCTGGGACTGGCGTTGACTCGCTCCACCGGACTCGATCGGTGCCGGGCCGGATCACGGCAGCGGGATG
The DNA here is from genome assembly GCA_052034585.1 of Myxococcota bacterium. Lineage (GTDB taxonomy): Bacteria > Myxococcota > Myxococcia > Myxococcales > Myxococcaceae > Xiheimicrobium. The sequence goes on along the minus strand of JBPOIJ010000077.1, from coordinate 1,259 downwards.
CTGAGCGCTGGCGTCGCGGCAGGAATCTCCGCATGCGCGAGACCGCGGTTGTACTCGCCGACCAACGCGAAGATCTCGTTCGAGCGTGAGAAGCCAGGGAGCGAGAACAAGGCAACGATCCCGCCGGTGAGCCCGACCGCCCCGCAGACGATCGCGGCGATGACCAGCGTCGGGGCCGCAACGGTGCCCATCAACAACAGCAGGGACAACGCGCCGACCGCTCCCGCCACCTCGATGCCGATGCCGACCTGCGAGATGAGCGTCGCGGTCTTGAGCGCGTCTCGGAGCGAGGTGGCGCGCGCCTTGATCTCGGCGGCCGACTCGAACGCAGCCGGCCACTCGTCGTCGGTGAGCGACCAACTCCTGGCGCCGCGACGCAAGGTGAAACCTCCGAAGCCCGGCTCGACCGACACGACGTTCGCCTCGAAGATCGTTCGCAGCGACGTCACCGCGGCAGGTTCTTCGAGCGGGCTGCGCTGCACCTCGAGCAACGGGCTGGGACTCAACGACTGCGACACCACGAGCAGGATCGGAGCGAGCACGGCGCCACGGACGAACCGCACCGCCGTCGATTCATGGCTCACGGCGAAGCATGGGAATCGAACCCACCAGCCGACGCTCGCGCGCCAACTCACTGGTTTTGAAGACCAGGCCCATCACCAGATGGGCCGCCTCGCCACCGTCGTGCTTACCACCCGCCACTGCACCCCGCCTGATTTCCACACCTTGGCGCACACGCCCGAATTCACCAGCAAAATCATCGAGTTTTCTGCTTTTCGGTCGACGAATCTGCACAAACGCGCTAGACAGCCGCCCCGTGAAAGAGCGGTTTCAGTCGATCGAAGACAAGACGCGGCAGCTGCGAGACATCCTCACGCAGCGTCGCCCCGAGGTTCAAGACTTCCTGGATCGGTTCGAGATGTCGTGGGTGCGGCATGACAGCGCCCTCGAGGGAACCGTCTACGAGGTGCACGAGCTCTCGGCGGCGCTCCACCCTGGCGCGGTCGCGGCCGAAGCGAGCCTGCTCCCGATCGTCTGGGAGATCCGCAACCACAAGGCCGCGCTCGACATGGTTCGCGAAGAGGCGAAGACCTCGAAGAAGAACGCCGCGATCACCATGACGTTCGTGAAGCGCATTCACGATCTGGTGACCGGCAACACACCCGAGGCGCAGCAGGCCCGCGCGCTCGCCGAGCGACGCGAGCGCACCGAGAAGGAACTGGCGAAGGAGCGCGAGAAGCAGGGCTTCCGCAAGGACA
>JBPOIJ010000088.1:0-47652 GCA_052034585.1 Myxococcota bacterium | reverse complement strand
CGGACGAGACACCAGCGGACGTGCCAGCTGGGGACGAGCGACCAGCGGACGAGCCACCAGGGGACGAGCCAGCAGCGGACGAGCCACCAGCGGACGATCCGCCAGCGGACGACCCACCAGCGGACGAGCCACCGCCAGCCGAACTGCCACCTCCGGTATTCGGAATGCAGATGTTGCTCGGCCTGTCACAGGTGAAGCCCGCCACGCAGGCTGCCTGAGCGTCACAGGGTCGATTTGCGTTGGAGCCGCATCCGAAGCCAAGAACTACCAAGAGAAGTACCTCGGCTGACCGGTTGAATACCCTCATTGAGCGTCTCCAATAATTGGCCGCACTCCCTAAAGCGGACACTCAGTATGCGAGTTCGGGGTCTGACCTGAATCCGCAAATGTACGGACGGTCCCTGATTCGTGTCTTGAGAACTTCGTCGGCCTCAGGTCTCACCAAGCGCAGATTCAGCAGTCTTCATCGAGCGATCGTGGAACCGAGAGAAGCCGACGAGCGCGGCCGTCGCGCCGATGCCGGCCCACAACATGTCGCTCTGCGCGTCCCACACGTACCCTTGCGTGCCGAGAAACGCGTCGCCTCCGGCTGGATCGAGCAGGAGCGCGCTCCACCACTCGATGAACTCGTAGAACGCGGCGAACCCGAGGATCATCGAGAGGAGAATGAAGACGAGCCAAGCTCCCCGCTCGAGCTTGGTCTTCCGCAGGAGCACCTCGCGCAGCGTGAGCACCGGGAAGAAGCCGAACGCGAAGTGGCCGATCTTGTCGTAGTTGTTGCGCTGCCAGCCGAACGCTTCCTTCGCCCACTCGCCGAGCGGCGCCTTCGCGTAGGTGTAGAAGCCGCCGTAGACGAGGATGAGGATGTGGATGAACACGCAGATGTAGACGAGGCGTGACATCGGGAAGCGCTCGAAGGTCACCGCGAGCGCCACCATGCCGATGACGCCCGGCCCCACCTCGAGCCACCAATTGAGCTTGCTCTCGGGCGTGGTGACGAAGGTGACGAGGAAGACGACGAGCACGATCGCGCCCAAGGTGAGCGGGAGCCGAGCCCAGGCACGCGTTCCAGTGAGGTTCACGGCGTCAGCGTAGTCCTCCGAGGTGCTTTCACCGAGCGCGGCGACGACGAGCCCAGGAACGTCACGAAGGCGGGCGCGAAGCGGAAGCGGCCTGTGGCAAGGTGCTCTCCATGCCTCGCGTCACCGGACGATCTGCCTCCTCGTTGCCCCCGGCTCCCTCGAAGCCGATGAGCACCACCCCTGCCTTCGAGAAGCAGGAGATTCGCACCTGGACCGCAGGGGCCACCGGCGCTGCGACGCCCTCGGTGCTCCGCGGACGAGGCGCGAGCGATCCCGCCCGTGCCTCGCTCGAGACGTTCAAGAGCGTGAGCAATCAGCAGCTCGTCTCCGCGCTCTCCTCGGCCGATCAGACCCGGCACCTCGAGCTGAGGGCCGGCAAGACGAAAGCGGCCGCGTTGGTGACGCCCGAAGACGGCAGCACGAAGGTGAAGGCGATGCACATGGCGGTGCTCGGGGCCGACCAAACCGGCCTGGGCTACCAGCTCGAGGTCGCGCGCATCGGCAAGGCGGAGGGCTTCAACGTGGTGCTGCGCGTCCCGGCCGAGCTCGAGAAGGAGCTCGCCGAGACCTTCAAGAAGGAGAAGCTCGACAACGTCACCCTGGTGCCGATCAAGAACTCCGAGGAGCTCGACTTCTGGTCGGAGGATCAGGGCGAGCTGCACGCCGACGGATCGGTCAGCGTGCCTCGCTCGCTCACCGGCTCGGGCACCTTCGATTCGGAGGAGCTGCTGCGCGCGGTCACCAAGGGCCGCATGGAGCGCCTGCACCCGCGCACCGAGGTCGACCTCTCGACCTCGGCCAAGCTGACCCAGGTTCGGGAGAAGTACCGCGACGTCAGCTTCTCGAGCGTGGGCGCGGTCGGTGAGCGTGGAGGCCAGCGAGCGATCGCCGCGTTGGCGGTGGGCGGCAAGAAGCCGCTGCGCGTCTCGAACGGCTACCTCGAGGGAGGCAACGCGCTCGTCGGACGGCGGAAGGACGGGACTGGCTTCGCGGTGCTGGGCGCGGACAGCGTGGCGGTGACCCAGGCGGCGCTCTCGAAGGAGCTCGGGCGACCCGTCTCGGCCGAAGAGACTCGCACGCTGCTCGCGCAGGACTACGGCGTCGACCCCACCCACCTCGTCGTCGTCGAGCAGCCCGGCGACTTCCACATCGACATGCACGTCTCGCTGCTCCCCAACGGCAAGGCGGTGGTGAACGACCCGATGGCCGTGTTCGAGCTGCAGAAGCAGTGGCTCACCGACGATCTCGAGCGCAGCAAGCCGAAGCCGCCACCTGCCGGTGCGAGCAAGGCGGCCCTCACCCGGTACGCCGAGGCGAAGGACGACTACGACTTCCGCAAGAAGCTGGTGCCCGACGAGCTGTCGCGGCTGGAGAAAGCAGCGAAGACGGAGGCGGCGGCCATCGCCCGCACGGTGAAGGACCTCGAGCAAGGCGGGCTCGAGGTGCACCGGCTCCCCGGCGTGTTTCCTCCGGCGCAGGGCCTGTCACGAATGAACTTCATGAACGCCGAGCAGGGCCTCAACGCGAAGGGAGAGCGCTTCATGCTGGTGCTCGGAGGCGATCCACGCGCCGAGAAGCTGGTGGCCGGCGAGCTCGCGAGGTTCTCGGACGACGCGGTGCGCGTGCACTTCCTCGATCGAACCCTCACCGAGACGACGCTCAACGCGATGGGTGGCATCTCCTGCCGGGTGAAGATCGAAGGCGAGCGATGAGCCGTTTCAGCACGCTTCTCCTGGTGATGGCGAGTGGCTGCAACGCCCCCAACCAGACGCACAAGGACGCGTTCACCGCGGCGAAGCGTCAAGCTGCCGAGCGGGGCAAGGCCCACCGAGCCGCGTTCGAGGCGTCGGTCGAGGACCTCAGGCACGGGAAGTGGGCCGCGCTCGAGGACGGTGAGCCGTGCCTGGAACTCCCGGTCTCGGCGCGTGAGCCGGAGGCGTGGGTCGTCGACTCTCCGATGGACACCTCGGCTGCAGGGTGGCTGGAGCTGCCCAACCGCGTCTTCGAACTCCCGTTGGAGGGCCGAGATTCACTCTCGCACTACGACGACGCCGACGAGTTGATGCGACGGGTGAAGCAGCTGAACGAGCGCGACCCGACCAAGGCGCCCAACCTGGTGATCCTCTACGTCGACAGCCTCGAGCGGCCGAAGGTCGTCGACGACAAGACGTTCCTGGGCGGCCGGGAGTCGGGCCGGGCGTGGGTGTGGAGCCAGTCGGCGAAGACGGTCGTCTGCTCCGGACGCTACGCGTCGACGACGCCCGAGGAGGTCCGCGCGACCTACCTCCTCGACTCGCGACATCGTGGTGCCGAGCGAGACTCGGCGCTCATGCTCGCCCTCCGCCGCAACTCGATCGAGCAGGCCTACGCAAACATGAAGCGGCTCTCACCGTGAGCTTCGCTCGGAGCGCTCATTTCTTGTCGAGCGCTGCGATCGCCTGCGCGGTGAGGTCGAGGGCCTGGTTCGAATACGCCGCGGAGGCGGAATCGAGCACGAGGTCGACCTTCGCCGCGGCGGCGATGTCTGGGAGCACCTTCCTGATGCGGAGGGAGAAGCTGAAGTCGAAGTTCTGCCGCCGCTCTCGAAAGTCGCGCTCGGCGGTGCGCGTCTCGCGGGCGAGCTCGTCGGCCATCTCGCGGATCTTGTCTTGGCTCCGCGGGTCCTTCAGGTCGAGCGTGCTCGCGATCGACTCGTTCTGACGGCGCAGCTCCTCGAGCACGAGGCGCTTGCGCTGGTACGACTCCTCGAGGGCGGCGTACTCACGACGCGCCTCGACGGACTCGCCGATCGCCCGGCGCACGTCGACCAGGCCCAGCTTGATTTGTGCCGCGCTCGACCCGGCGACGAGGAGCGTCGAGCAGACCGCGAGACGACAACAGAGCGAAGAGATCGTCATCGGCGTCCTCACTTCTTCTGGTCGAGATCGCGAATGGCGCGATCGGTGAGGTCGACGATGGTGGGCCCGGCGAAGAGGGCATCGTCCTTGAACAGCACGAGGTCGAGCTTGTCGGTGGCCGCGATGGCCGCGAGCACGGCCCTGAGCCGCTCCTTGAGCTTGGCGTCGGCCGCGATGATCGCCGCGTCGCTCGCGCGCTCAGCCTTCATTCGCTCGTCGACGAGCGCCGTCCAGGCCTTCTCGAGCTCCAGCTTCTTCGCCGCGATCACCTCTGGGCGCTCCTTGCTCTTGCCGAGGTCATTGACGCGTTTGCGAAGGTCGCTCTGCTTCTTGTCGAGGTCCGCCTCGACGCGCTTCGCCTGCTCGCGAACCTGGTCGATGGCCTTCTTCGCTTCGGCAGACTCCTTCTGCACGCGGTCGAGGTCGACGAAGCCGACCTTCGATTGGGCGAAGGCGCCTGTGGCGAGGAGGAGAACTGGAACGACGGATCGGAGGTGCTTCGCGGGGGTCATCATCGTCGAGGGCGTATCGAGCAGCCGGCCCTCGGACAAGCAGTACTCACTCCACCAGCTGCTCCATGGCGTCGAGCGTCAGCCCGAGCAGCTCGGTCATCGGCACGTCCTTCCGGCTCCGGGTGGTGCCCAGCTCGAGCTCGGCGAAAAGCGGCGGGTGATGGTGGAAACCGCGGTCGGGTGAGAGCTTCTTCACCTCCGCCTCCCAGCCGGGCCAGCGGAGCTCTTCGTAGAAGCCGGCGAGATCGCCCTGGAGGAAGAAGCCGAGCAGCTGCGAGTAGCCGTCGGTGAGCTTCTCCCAGCTCAAGGTGTCGGGCGCGAGGTAGTACGCGTGGCCCTTGCCTTCGCCGAGCGCGCCGCCGTCGATGGCGAAGAAACCGCCGAGCACGTCGTAGGCGACGAACAGCGCGCCTTCGAAGCGGTCGGTGAGCGGGCGTGGGCCGAGGCCGTTCCACCGGGCGAGGTCGCCTTCGAAGCGGGAGCAGCCTCCGCCGAGCACGCGCACCCAGCCGGAGTCGATGAGCAGCCCACCGGTCTGGAACGCGAGCGTGCCCATCGGCGAGCGGGTGGTGACTTGGAGCGCGAGGAGCACGTCCTTCGCGCGCGACGGACTCGAGTCGAGCACTTCGACCGTGCGGTTCTTGGCGCCAGCGATCCACTGCTTCACGAGCGGCCAGGCGGGTTCTTTGGTGTCGATCAACTCGTCGAGGGAGCGCGCCATCTGGGGCAAGCGTACGCTGGATTCACCGCGGCGACTCGGGCACAACGCGCCCATGCGTCACCTCATCCCTGCCCGCCAGAACCGCCCCGACAAAGACGTCATCTTCGCCTTGAACGGTGAAGCGACCCGCCGAAAGAACGCCGGAGAGTCGATCGTCAACGCCACCATCGGCTCGCTCATGAACGACGACGGCTCGCTCGCGATCCTCGACACGGTGGCGGGGCTGCTCAAGCAGGTGCCGCGCGAGGAATGGGCCGCCTATGCGCCGATCGGTGGCACCCCGCAGTACCTCGAGGCCGTTCTCGCCGACACCTTCGCCGGCCACGACGCGCTGAAGAAGGCCGCGACCGCGGTGGCGACGCCGGGAGGCACTGGGGCGCTCCGCCACGCGCTGATGAACTACCTCGAGTCCGGCCAGAAGATGCTCACCCCCAACTTCTACTGGGGCCCGTACATGACGCTCGCCGACGAGCACGAGCGCGGCCTCGAGACCTTCAACATGTTCTCGAAGGACGGCCTGCTCGACGTCGCCGCGCTCGACGCGAAGCTCGACGCGCAGCTGAAGTCGCAGGGCCGGGTGCTGTTGTTCCTCAATGACCCTTGCAACAACCCGACGGGCTACTCGATGCGCGGCTCGGAGTGGAAGCAGGTCGTCGAGCGGCTGCTCGCGCACTCGGAGCGTGGCCCCATCACGCTCCTCGTCGACATGGCGTACTTCCTCTACGGCACCGCGAACGATCCACGCGCCTTCATGGCCGAGCTGACGCCGCTCCTCGGACGGGTCGGCCTGCTCTTCGCCTGGAGCGGCTCGAAGTCCTTCACCCACTACGGCCTGCGCATCGGCGCGCTCATCGCCTGCGAGCCGGACGAGAAAGAGCGCAACGCCACCCAGGCCGCCCTCGCCTTCTCCTGCCGCGGCACCTGGTCGAACTGCACCCGCGGTGGGCTCTTCGCGGTGACGAAGCTGCTCACCGATTCGTCGCTCAAGGCGCAGTGCGATGGCGAGCGGGAGAAGCTGAAACGCCTGCTCACCGCGCGGGTCGATGCGTTCAACGCGCTCGCCCGTCCCAAGGGCCTCGACTACCCGCGCTACGAGGGTGGCTTCTTCGTGACGGTGTTCACTCCGGACGCGGAGGCGCGGGCGACGAAGATGAAGGAGCTCGGCGTCTACGTGGTGCCGCAGAAGGGCGCGGTGCGGGTCGCGCTCTGCAGCGTCGGGAGCGCCGACGTGCCCCGGCTGGTCGACTCGTTGGTGGCGTGACGTCAGCTCGAGCGTGACCGCGACGACGGGGGAGCCATGAGCAAACCGCTTCGCTGGGCTCGCCGGCTCTCCAACGTCATCGGCTTCGACGACGCGCCGCACGTGCGCGGAGAGAAGGGCCGGGTCGGCCTCATCGGCTGCGTGTGCTCCGGGCCGCGGCTCGACATCGTCTTGCGCGACACCATCGAGAAGGACGGCACCGACGCGACGGTGGTGATGCGCGAGCTCGTGCGCGACGACGACCTCTCGCACGTGCGCGGAGTGATGTTGCAGGGCATCACCTTCGGCGGCTTCAACGTCATCGACATTCACCGGCTCTCGGAGGAGCTCGCCATGCCGGTGTTGGTGGTGACTCGGAAGAAGCCGCGGCTCGAGCTCGTCTTCAAGGCGGTGATGGCTGTCGAGGGCTGGCAAGCGAAACGCGCATTGATGGAGGCGGCCGGGGAGCCCGAGGCGTGTGGCTCCGTCTTCGTGCAGCGCGCGGGGCTGTCGCATGCCGAGGCCGAGCGGATGCTCGAGCGCACGACCGCGCACGGGGTGATTCCCGAGCCGCTGCGCCTCGCTCACCTCATCGCGGGAGGGACGACGACCGGCAAGTCGCGAGGCCGGACGTGAAGCAGCAGCGCGTGCTCGTGCTGGGGAAGAAGGCGTTCCCGAAGATTCCCCACCTCCCGGGTTCGCGCACTGGCCGTGCCGATCGGGTCGCGCCACCCGAGCTCGCCCGCCGCTGCACCGAGCAGGCGAGGAAGGGCGACACCGTCATCGTCCAGGAGAAGCTCGACGGCTCGTGCGTCGCCATCGCGCGGGTGAACGGCGCGATCGTCGGCATCGGTCGTGAGGGCTTTCGCGCCGACGAGTCACTCAACCCCGGCCGGCAGATGTTCGCCCGCTGGGTCGGCCGGAACGAGGCACGGTTCCTCGAGCTGTTGCGTGACGGCGAGTGGCTCGCGGGAGAGTGGCTCGCGCTCGCCCATTCCACCCGCTACCAACTGACCCACGAGCCCTTCGTCGCATTCGACGTGTTCTCCGCTGACGGTCCACTCGACACGCCGCGGCTCGAGGAGCGGCTCCGAGGACTCCTCGCGCGGCCGCACCTCCTTCACGCCGGAAGCGCGCTCTCCATCGCCGAGGCCGACGCTCGCCTCGGCCTCCACGGTCATCACGGCGCGATCGATCCAGTCGAGGGCGCGATGTGGCGCATCGAGCGAGCCGGCCGGGTCCTCCACCGCGCGAAGTTCGTCCGCGCGGGGAAGACCGACGGCGCCTACCTGCCCGAGAACTCCGGCAAGCCCGCTTTGTGGAACTGGACGGACTCGACCGGAGCCGGGCCGGGCGCTCAGGGCACGTTGTAGACGTAGTCGAACTTGGGAATTCGATCGCCCGAGGGCTCGAGACTCTCGGCGACGGCGGCCCACTTCGAAGCGAACACCGTTCCCGAGTACGTCACGTCGACGCGCCCGACGGTGTCGTCCCAGTAGACGAGATCGACGCTCACCGCCGAGAGATCCCTCAGCTCGAACAGCGCGCACTTGTGATCGACGTCGTCCATCGAGGCGGCCGTCGACCAGCCCAGCCACGCACAGCGCGAGTCGAGCGTTTGCAGGCTCGTCACCCGAATGCGATCGATCGCCACGTTCTTCAGCACGCCGTTGATCGAGAGCACCGTGTACACCGGCGTCTCGTAGCGCTTCATCGCCAGCACCGCGCCCGCGAGCAGCTCGTTCGGATTCGAGGCCTTCGCCGAGACCCAGCTGCCAGCCGGGTTGCCATAGGGAAAGACGAGCCCGGAGGCTTCATTCCCGTTGAGACAGGCGAAGAGCGGAGAGTGGCTGAAGGGGTCGACGCCGAAGCAGAGGTTCTGCGAGCTGGCGAACCAGACGGCGCGTTTGAGCCCGACCCACTCGATGGCGTGGCAGCCGTAGTCGCCTCGGGAGGTGATGTCGGGCGCGCGATCGCAGTTCGTCGTCCACGGCGCGGGCACTGGGGCGTACGTCGTGGTGGTGAGCAGAATCGGAGGCGGCTGCAGGCCTCCGTCGAGCACCACCGGAACCTGGGACAGCGCGAGGGACAAGAGCGTGAGGGTGATCATCGATCGTTCCTTTCAGTTGCACTTGTCCGTCGGACGGCAGACGGGCGAGATGGGGTTGGTCAAGAGGTGGAGCTTGCAGCAGTTGCTCTCGCACTGGCCGCCGCGGGAACAGGTCTGCCCTTCCGACTTGAGCGGCTTGCAGCTGTTCTTCCCAATGCCGACCACCACGCCGGTGTCGCACCACATGCCGTCCCCGCAGTCCGCGTCGCTCTTGCAGACGCACTCACCGCCGAGGCCGCAGGCGAGGTTGCTGCACTTGCCGACCGAGCACTCACTGTCGGTCGTGCACGAGCCACCCAGGCCCTTCGAGCCAGGGGTGATGCAGTCGCCGCACTCGTAGACCTTCTCACCCGCCCAGATCTTCCCGTCGCAGCAGCTCTGCGTCGCCGGGTTGTAGGTGCCCACCTCGAAGCAGCAGGTCTTGGTCGCGGAGGCTTGGTAGCAGACGCCGTTGCAGACCGAGTCGTTGGGCTTCGCGCAGAGCGTGGCGCCGACGCAGTTCTGGGTCGCGGAGTTGTAGCAAACGCCTCCGCACGAGCCGTTGTAGAGGTTCTTGTTGCAGAGCACGCCGCCGTAGCAGCGCAGGTTGCCGCCGGGCGTGAAGCAGGAGTCGCCGCAGAGGCTCTGCTCGATGCCGCAGACGTGGCCCTGCAAGCAGCTCTGCGTCGCGGGCGAGTAGCACTGATCGCCGCACACCTGCTGGCCGCTCGGGCACGTCGGCTGGGTCGAGTTGCAGTCCTTGCCGATGTCACACACGACGTTGCCGTCGCAGTACTGGGTGTTCATGTCGTAGCAGTTGCCCCAGCAGAGCCCGGGGTTCGCGAAGAGCAGGTTGCACTGCCCATCGAGGATCGGGTCGTCGCAGCTCGCGAGGTCCTGGGCGCAGCTCACTCCGCAGCGCACCTCGAGGAAGTCGCAGATCACTGCGTTCCCGTACGGGTCGACGTGACACTTGGCGCCCCAGGTGTCGTCGTAACAACAGAGCGGATCGGTGGTGGTGCCGCCACAGGTGCGGTCGCCGATGTTGCAATAGGGCGCGGTGTCGGCGGCCGGGTAACAGCCGTTGATCAGCCCCTGGCTGGTCTTGCGTGCCGGAGCTGCTTCGCGAGGAGTCTGGGAGACGCCGCACGCGGTGAGCGCCGAGACGGCGACGAGGAGGAAGCTTCGAGCCAGGGAGTTCACGGGTTGAGTCCTCGGCGCGGGCAGGCCGCTGGCAGATGAGTCGATGAACGAACGCACACAGAGATCCTTTCGGGAACCGTGCCCGGAATGGGCGCCGGTTCTTCGAGAACGCCGTGCCGATCCTGACTGCGTCGAGCCGATGTCAGATTCCTGATCGCCGCCGCGAAGAACCGTTCGATGAGCACCGCGCTCGTTGCCCACCCCCTGCGCTTCTCACGTGACCGACGGCCACTGGGCTCGGTATGTCGCCCTGCCGTGGAGGCCGCCGATCACCAGACCTTGGTGTCTCGCGCCCTCGCTCGCGATCCAGCGGCCGTGCGAACGCTGGTCGATCTCCTCACTCCCGTGGTGCAGGCGCGAGTGGCCCGGTCGCTCCTGGCGTCGGGGCGGGCACGCGGCCGGGACGCGCGGCAAGAGGTCGCCGATCTGACCCAAGACGTCTTCGTCGCGCTCTTCGCCGACGACGGCCGCCAGCTGCGTGGGTGGGACCCGTCGAAGGGCCTCACCCTCAAGGGCTTCGTCGGGTTCGTGACCGAGCGGCAGTGCCTGTCGATGCTCCGGACCGCGCGCCGCAATCCATGGACGGAAGACCCGACCCTCGACGCGGGCGCCGACCTTCCCGACGTGGTGCTCGAACGACGGGTCGAGTCGCGCCAGACGCTCACCCTCTTGTTCGACCGAATGAAGCAGGCCCTCTCTCCGCTCGGGCGCTCACTCTTCCAGCAGCTGCTCGTCGAGCAACGCGCGGCGAGCGAGGTCTGCGAGCAGACGAAGATGAGCCGTGACGCGGTGTATGCGTGGCAGAGCCGCCTCACCAAGCTCCTCAAGACGATGCGGGCCGAGCTCGAGGCGGACGCTCCGGCGGAGGAGAAACGCGATGAGTGAGACCCCTCCTTCCCTCGAGGAACAGCTCGCCGCGGCCGCCCGCGAATCGACCCGCGACGACGCGCTGCTCGAGCGCCTCGCCGCCGGCCAGCTCACCCCTGCGGAGCGCCTCGAGCTCGAGCGCCGCGCGAGCGTGGACCCGGACCTCCGCCAGGCCATCGAGCTCTGTCAGCCCCTCGACGCCGCGAGCCGCGAACGGGTCGTGCACCGCCTCACTGAGGGACGCAGCAACGTGGTCGCGCTCGAGCCGAGACGTGCGCGCAGGCGGTGGGTGATGGGTGGGCTCGCCCTCGCCGCCGGGTTGACGGCGGCCATCGTCCTCCCGCGCCTGCTCGGAACATCACCCGCGACCAACTACACGCTCGAGGCCTCCGGCGACGCCACCCAACGGAGCGCGCCCTCGGACGGTCCGCTCAAGGTCTCGGCCGGGTCTCGCGTCGTCCTCGTCGCCCGGCCAGCGAGCGCGACCACCCCACCTGGCCACGTGCAGGCCTCCATCGCGCCCGGGGCGGGAGGCTCCTTTCAACCGCTCGAGGCGACCGTCGACCGCGCTCCCGATGGCGCGGTGCGCGTGGTGCTCGAAGGATCGACGCTCGGCGCGCCTGGTGCCTACCGCCTGCGCCTCGTCCTCGGAGAAGGAGACACCGCCATCTCCCTCGAGACGTCGCTCGAGCTCACCCCATGAGCTCGCCTCGACGAGGCCGCGTGTTCGCCCGCGCGCTCGTGGTCCTCCTCTGCCCGGCGTGTCCCTCGAACGACCCCGCGTTCCCCGTCGAGGTGCGCTTCTCGCGGTGTGCGCGGGTGGTGAAGGGCCCGACCTGCGAGCTGGCAGACGACGGGATGGTGCGGCTGTGGATCGCGAGCACCACGCTGTCGCTCGAGGCCTCGGGTGAAGAACGACGCCGGGAGCTGCGTGACGAAGGGACGTTGCTCGACGTCGTCGTCCCTCCGAAGGCGACCGAGCTCGTCGTGCGAACGCCGGGCAAACGCCCCTTCACGCTCGCCGTGCGGTGGCCGGCCAAGGTGCCGCAGCTCTATCGCGCGCTCGAGCTCAAGCGACAAGGCCAGCTGACGGAAGCGCGGGCGTTGCTCGAGACGCTCCCCGACGCTCCCGACGTCACGCTCCGGAAGCGCTCGCTGCTCGCGCGGCTGTTCTTGTCCGAGGGCCGAACCGCCGAAGCGATCGCGATGCTCCGGGAGACCGTCACCGAGCACGAGCGCGCTGGTGATGCGTCCGAGGCCCTGCTCGATGGCGAAGCGCTCGCGTGGGCGCTGCTCCAGCAGGGCGGCCACTTCACCGAAGCCCGCGCGGCCCTGGCGCACCTCGACGACGAGGCGTTGGTGACCTCCGAAGGAGCGGCGCTGCTCACCTACTATCGCGCGCTCGTCTTCAGCGAGAGTGGTGACGTTCGCTCGGCGCTCAACGCGCTCCGCATCGCCGAGGTGCAAGCCCGCCGCCTCGACGCGCTGGAGCTGTCGAGCTCCATCGAGCAGCTGATGGCGCTCCAGCTCGACGCGCTCGGCCGGCACGACGACGCGCTGCTTCGGCTCGAGGGCCTGCGTCAGCGCACCACCGAACCCTGCCAACGGGCGAGCCTCCTCACCAACCTCGGGTGGACGAGTCTGCGGGCTGGGCGGACACCGGCCACTGCGCGCGCGGCGTTGGAGGAAGCAGCGACCCTGTTCGCGACGAGCTGTCCGCGGCCCAGCGAAGAGGCGAACGCGCGCACGAACCTGGCGCTCGCGGCCTCGCTCGAAGGTGACGTCGATCGGCTCGAGCAGTCGCTCGCGAAGAGCCGCGCCCTGGTGGCCGACGACCCGAGGCTCGAGCTCTGGCGCATCGAGCTCGACGCCCAGGTGCTGCTCGCCCGACAGAAGCCGCAACCAGCGCTCGCCACCTACCAACGGCTCGCCCGGCTCGCCGAAGCGGCGTTCGTGCCCGAGGCTTCGTGGCGCGCGGCGGTGGGCGAGGCGCGGGTGCTGTCGGCGCTCCAGAAGACCGACGCCGCGCTCGACGCCTATCGCCGCGCCGAGGCCTTGCTCGACGAAGAGTACCGCCGGCTCCCGCTCGGAGAGGGGCTCCACACGCTGTTGAGCGACCGGGAGCGCGCGACGGGCGAGCTGCTCGAGCTCCTGGTGAGCCGGGGACGCGTCGAGGAGGCCTTCGCCCGGGCACGTCACGCGCGCACGCGAGCGCTCCGTCAGCTGGCCACCGCAGAGCGGGTGAGCGGGCTCGAGCCGGCGCGACGGGAGCGCTGGGAACGCGCCGTCGCGAGCTACACCGCGGCACGCACCGAGCTCGACCGCGCCTCGCGCCTCGACTGGCAGCTCCCGGCGGACAAGCTGACGGCGGCGAAGGCGGCCAGGGCCCGCGAAGAGCAGGCGATGACGTCGGCGCTCGATGATGCGCTCGCCGAGCTGGGTGACGCCGAAGGAACGCTCCGCGCCGTCGAGCCTGGCGAGCTGATGGTGCTGATCGCGCCCGGCCGCCGCGACTGGCTGCTCTTCGCCGCGACCACGAAGCAGCTCTCCGCGAAGCCGCTCAAGCTGGGTCCCGAGGCGACGCCCGCCGTGCTCGCCGAGTCGCTGCTCGGGCCCATCGCCAAGGAGCTCGCCACCGTCGACGAGCTCTCCTGGCTGCCGTGGGGCCCCTGGCAGTCGGTCGATCCACGGACCCTCACCGTCGACGGTCGGCCGCTCGGAGCCGCGAAACGCGTCAGCTGGCGGGTCGATGTCCCACGGAAGCGGGTTCGTGCGTCTTCCCCAAACGGCGCGTTGCTCGTCGCCGACCCCACTCGCAACCTCCCTGGCGCGCGTCTGGAAGCCAAGAAGGTTCGCCCGCTCCTCGAGGAACCCGTCACCGTGCTCGAAGGCGCGGCGGCGACCGCCGTTCAGGTTCGTGAAGCCATGTCCCACCGTGCCCTTCTTCACTACGCCGGTCATGCCCGGCTCGCTGGCATCGGTGGCTTCGAGAGCGAGCTGACTCTCGCCGATGGCCGGTTGACCGCCGCCGAGATCCTCACCGCCGCCGAACCACCGCCACCGCTCGTCGTGCTCTCGGGCTGTGAGACGGGAAAGACGAGTGAGCTCGGCGTCGACGCCCTCGGCCTCGCGCAGGCGTTCGTTCTCGCCGGGAGTGACGAGGTGATCGCCACGCCTGCGCCGCTCGACGATCGCGCGGCTGCCGAGGCGATGAGCTGTCTCCACGCGGCGCTCGCCACCGGCCAAAACACCGCCAGCCAGGCGATCCGCGGGTCGATGAACGAACCCGGCTGCGAAGCGCTCCGTCACTACCGTCCGTTTCACCCGTAACAAGGAGTCACTCGTGCGAACCCCTGCCACGGCGCTCGTCGCGCTCGCCCTCTCGACCGGCTGCCAGCTCACGAACGATTCGCTGCATCAGCAGCTGGCGCTGAGCGCGACGGCCTGTCCACTCGACTCGGGCCCCTGCGTGCCGACGAGCCCGCCAACCAGCGACGCCGACGTCTGCCTCGACGATCGCTGGGTGGCGATTCTCAAGGGCCAGGGAGCGTGTCCCGAGCCGAGCACTTCGACAGGCGGGCGATGGAACGCGTCTCCGCTGTTCAAGTACAGCGCGCCGTGGCTCGTGCCGCCGTCGCTCCGCCCGTTCTGTCTCTACCGCTGGGAGCCGCTGCACGTGGGCAACCCGCCCGATCTCGTCAGCCTCGGCCACCTCGACGAGCGCTTCGTTCGTCGGGAGCGTGACTGCGCCGCGGTCAAAGGCGCTGGCGAGAGCCTCGCGATTCAGACGAGCTGGCGTTCGCTGCGCGACCAGTTCTACGCGCAAGCCGGTCGCACCTCGCTTCCAGCCAACGGCCAGAGCATTCGAGTGGCGGTGATCGACGCCGCGCCGACGCAGCTCCTTCCCGGGCCGGTCGCACCAGATCGCTCGGGCCACGGGGAGACGGTCGGGCAAGTCATCAACGCGCTCAACTGCCCATCGGACGGAGGGGTGTGCCCGACGAAGGTGGTGACGCACCTCGCGCTGCCGCTCGTCGCACTGGGGAACGAAGACGAAGTGCATGGCGGCCGGTTCGGCTACCAGTCGCAGATCGCGAGCGCGGTGTTCGAAGCGGTGGCCGCGTGGAGATTGTCCAACTCGCTCGGCGGGACGGATCGCCGGCTCGTGCTCAACATGAGCCTCGGGTGGGAGCCGGCCTTCGGTGGCGACTACACGTCTCTGAGCGATCTGCCCGCGCCGGTACGAGCGGTTCACTCCGCGCTGCTCCACGCGCGCTGCCAGGGCGCGCTCCCGGTGGTCGCGGCGGGCAACGACACCGGAGGCTCGCCAGCGCCGTTCGGTCCGCTCTACCCGGGCGCCTGGGAAACGAAGGCCGCGCCGGAGCCCGCGCTCTGCAGCGCGCTCGAAGGGGCCACCTACTCGCCGGCCGGCCTCATCACTGCCCCGACGCCGACCGACTATCAGCCGTTGGTGTTCTCGGTGAGCGGCGTGCGCGGCGACGGCGTGCCGCTCATGAACGCGCGAAAGGGCGGGCACGCCCGGCTCGTCGCTCCTGGAGCCCACGTGACGGTGCCGTCGGCGACGAATGGTCCGACCGCGGGAATGACGGGCTCGTCGATCTCCGCGGCGGTCGTGACGGCCAGCGTGGCGGCGGCCTGGAGCTACCGGCCCGAGCTCAACGCCTCGACGGTGATGTCGCTCGTGTGGGCCGGCTCGACGCCTCAAGGCGGAGCACCCGACTACTGCCTGGGAGGCCAGCCCTGCCCCATCTCGCCCGCCGCCTTCCGCGGAGGCGTTCGCCGCGTCTCGGTCTGCGGCGCCGTCGCCGCCGCGTGCAGCACCGGCCAGAGTTGGTGCCCCTCGACGCCGGTGACGTGCCCGTCGGTCTCGCTCACCGCGACCACCGTGAATGACGCCGAGCTCGCCACCATCTCCGCCAAGGCGGTGCGACTGACGGCCGGCCGCGGAGGGGTGCTCTCGAGCGCACCCGAGGTCTGCGGCGGCGGAGTGACGTTCGAGAGCACGAGCAGCACGCTCCCCGAGACGGTGTGCGCCGATCGCCAGTACTCCGGCATCGGGGCGCGGCCGTGGATCGGCGCTCCGCAGCCCGGCTCGAACCCGTGCCCCGCGGCCTGCGTGCTCGCGCTCGCCGATCAGCGGCTGTACCTGAGCCTCGACCCGAAGTTCCTCTCGGTCGACTTGAAGGACGCAGTGCTGAAGCTCGACGACTCGTACCTCTCGCTCGACGTCGCCTCGCTGCTCCAGACGCCCGAGATCGTGCTCGAAGGCGTGCCCGTCGACGCGACGGTCTCGAAGGCGTCGCTGGTCTTCAAGGTCGAAGGCTCGAGCGAGGACTTCTCGACCGAGAGCGAGCTCGTCATCAAGCAGTAGCACGCAGGTCAGACTCGGGCGGCTGGGCGCGAAGAACACTCCGAAGGTTCCTCACTCGGAGAAAGCCCATGACTCGACGTCCAGCCGCTCCCTCGCAGTTGCGCTCCTTGGTGCCCCTCGTTCTCTCGTTGGCCGCGTGCGGCCCCGAGGGAGCGGCCGAGGTCGCGAGCACCGCTCAGCCCATCACCCAGGCGAACTTCGACATCGATCTCTCGGACGAGATCGGCTCGGTCTCGACCCCGCCCAGCTTCTTCGAGCCCGACCCGCGCATCGAGGTGCGGATCAACAAGGACGGAAAGGCGATCTCCGAGAAGCTGCTGCCCGACTTGCTCGACGGCACCCTGACCTTCCCCAACCAGGAGATCGCCGGCGGCTTTCTTCCCGCGCCCGGCCCCATCTTCGCGCTCGAGCAGTGCCACACCATCGATGGGAGGACGTGGGCGCTGACGCTGAAGAACATTCGCGTCACTCCGGCGCTCGACTCGAACGACATCGCCCTGCACTTCGCGGCGAACAAGCAGGTCGAGGCCGATCTCGATCTCGACGACTTCACGATGACCTTCGACCTCGAGTTCCTCTCCGAGCATGACGACAACTGGTACTGCAACCTCTTCGGCACCGACTACCGCGCCACCACCGGCGTCACGGTGACTGGTCTGACCGGCACGCTCGCGGCGACCCTCGACGTGCCGACGTCCGGCTCGGTCAAGCTCGCCTCGATCGACGAGCTCGACGTCGAGGCCGGCACGGTGACGCTGAGCTCCGACTTCCTCAACGCGGTCGCGCCATTCGGGCTCTTCCTCTACGACCTCTTCGGCACGGGCTGCGGCTCGACCATCAACCAGTGCGTCGACGCCGAGCTGAAGGACTACCTCAAGGACTCGGACCTGAAGGTCGAGCTGAAGAAGGCGATCAACGATGCGCTCGGGCCAGTGGCGAAGGTCGACGCCGCCTTCAACGTCGGCAACGCGAAGATCGACACCACCGCTGCCCTGGTGGCGGTGAGCACCAGCGAGAGCAAGGACCGGATCCGCTCGCAGTGGGACGTCGACTTCTCGACCAACCGTGCGAACGCGTCGTGCGCCGACGGGCTGCAGCGCGCCAACTACTTCGCGCCGGCGAACACCCAGACGACCAACGACTTCGACGTCCTCATCCCCTACAAGAAGCTCACCGACCTCCTCTACACGGTGGGGAAGACGGGCGATCTCTGCTCGCCGTTCTTCTGGTCGGGAGCCACCTGGGAGGTTCACCCGGCCGGCGCCTTCCGCATCGACCCGGTGTTCCTCAACTCGTTCAAGCTGAGCGTTCCGGTGGAGATCGAGGGCCAGCTGGCGCCGTTCGCGACTGGCTTCGTCTCGGCGACGCTCGAGCTCACCGCCGCGCTCGAGCCCAAGTGCAGCGGCATGGTGCTGCGCTTCACCGGGGTGAACTTCGCCAACGCGACCGGCAGCGCACAGGTGACCGTGGCTGGACAGGTGAAGACGCTCAGCGCGAAGACCTTCATCAACACCTACAAGGCACCGGCCGAGGCGCAGATCCTCGCGCTCCTCCAGCCGCCGCAGATCATCGCGCCGGGCACCTTCGACATTCCCGGCACGGGCTACGCGCTCCAAGGCGGCCAGCTCACCTGGGGCACCAATGAAGTGACGTTCGGGTTCGACGTCGTCTCCGGTGCCTGCGTGCCCTGAGCGAAACGACGCAGCGAGAATGAAGCCGACGCTCGGTGGCCTTCGATGAGGAGGCCACCGAGCTGGTCGTTTGGCCAGCTGCCTCGACCTGCGTCACGCCGCACGGATTGCGTTGGGCGCGAGGGGCTCGTTCCGCTGGAGACGCACGCACGCCAGCGGTTTCAGCGAAGTCCGCGCGGCGATCGAGGTGCGCGGTGCGGCCCTCGCTTTGCTTCTCGATGGCTCATGACGCCCATGCCCTCCACTGGTCGCGTCGTTCCGTTGCGAACGTTGTCGCTCCCGCAGGTGATCGAGCAGGAGCGCCGTCGCAAACGAACTCGCCGGCTGGTGATGCTCGCGGTTGGCGTCGTCATCGTCCTCGGCATCGGGCTCGGCGCCTGGCTTGCCCGCCCTCGTCCCGCGCCGGTCTCGCAGCGGTTCCGCACCGGAGCCGTCACCCACGGCGCCATCACCCGCGAGGTGCTCGCCACCGGTCACGTCGAAGCGGTCGCGACGGTCTCGGTGGGCGCGGAGATCTCCGGGCGCGTCGCGACCGTCGAAGTCGACTTCAACGATCGCGTCAAAGCAGGCCAGGTGCTCGCGCGGTTCGACCAAGGCGCGCTCGAGGCGCAGCGAACCCAGGCGCTCGCGATGGCCGCCGCCTCCCGCGCGCAGCTCGCCCAGGCCAAGGCCGATCTCGAACAGGCCAAGCGCACCCTCGCGCGCGCCGACGATCTCTTCGCTCGCGGTGCACAGACGACGGCCGAGCACGAAGCCGCCGTCACCGCGGTTCGACTCGGCGCTGCCCGGGTCGAGGCCAGCTCCGCGTCCGTCGCCGCGCAGGAAGCCCAGGCCACCCTCGCGAAGACGAACCTCGACCACGCCGTCATTCGCTCGCCGATCGACGGCGTCGTCATCACCCGCACCATCGACCCGGGCCAGACCGTCGCCTCGATGCTCCAGACGCCCACGCTCTTCACCGTCGCCGCCGACCTGCGGAAGATGGAGGTCGTCGCTGCGGTCGACGAGGCCGACATCTCCGAGGTGAAGGACGGGCAACGCGCGACCTTCACCGTCACCAGCGCGCCGGGCCGCACCTTCGAAGCGCGAGTGACCGAGGTGCGCAACTCGGCGCGAATCGTCCAGGAGGTCGTCACCTACGGCGTCGTCGTCGAAGTCGACAACCTCGATCTCTCGCTCAAGCCCGGAATGACCGCCTCGGTACGCGTGCAGACGGGGCAGGTGACCGACGTCGATCGCCTGCCGAACGCCGCGCTCAGCTTCACGCCACCGCAGCACGCGCGCAGCGAGACCGCCGGCGTCTTCGTGCTCGAGGGCGAGGCGATCGACTTCAAGCCCGTTCACCCAGGCCTCACCGACGGAGAGGTCACCGCCATCGGAACCGGCGAGCTCGCCCCGACGGCCACGGTGCTCGTCGACCTCACGCCGGAAGGGAAGAAGGCGTATGGACTCGCTCCCGCGCGCTGAGCCGCTCCTGCGGTTCAAGAACGTCAGCCGGCACTACGGTGAAGGCGAGGCGTTGGTGCGCGCGCTCGACGGGGTCGACTTGACCATCGACTGCGGCGAGTTCGTCGCCATCACCGGCGCCTCGGGCTCGGGCAAGTCGACCGCGGTCAGCATCTTGGGCTGCCTCGACCTGCCGACGAACGGCGAGTACCTCATCGAGGGCTACCCGGTGCAGGCGCTCCCGGCTGACGTGCTCGCCGCGCTCCGCAACGCGAAGTTCGGCTTCATCTTCCAGAGCTACAACCTGCTGCCGCGCACGAGCGCGCTCGAGAACGTGGCGCTGCCGTTGATCTACGCGGGCGTCGGCACCGGTGCGCGAGAGGAGCGGAGCTACCAGGCGCTCGCCTCGGTCGGCCTCGCGGGCAGAGAAGACGCGCGGCCCAACCAGCTCTCGGGAGGCCAGCAGCAACGCGTCGCGATCGCCCGGGCGCTGATCAACGAGCCCGAGGTGATCCTCGCTGACGAGCCCACCGGCAACCTCGACTCCCGAACGAGCGACGAGATCATGCAGCTCATCTCGAGCCTCAATCACGGCCGCGGCATCACGGTGATCATGGTGACCCACGACCCGAAGTGCGCGGCCTGGGCGTCTCGCCAGGTGACCTTCCGCGACGGCAAGGTGCTCTCCGACGTGAAGCAGGTGCCGTCATGAGCCTCCGCTCGACGACGTCGCTCGCGCTGGGCGCGCTCTTGCGCAACCGCCTCCGCTCGGCGCTCACCACGCTCGGCGTCGTCATCGGGGTCGCCGCCGTCCTCATGATGGAAGCCCTCGGCCAGGGCGCGACGGCCTTCGTGGGCGACACCATCTCGGGCATGGGCAGCAACATCTTGATGGTCGTCCCCGGTGCGCCGCACCAGCGCATGGGCGGGCCGTCGAACGCGCCGCTCTTCGTCTCGGCCGACGTGGAGGCGCTCCGCCGTGGCGCGCACGACCTCGCCAGGCTCTCGCCAGTGAGCCAGCGGCTGCTGCGCACCGTCGCGGGAGCCTTGAACCGCAACACGCCCGTGAGCGGTGTCGGGCCCGAGTACCTCGAGATTCGCTCCTGGAGCGTCACCAAGGGCCGCGCGCTCTCCCGCGACGACGAGCGCCAGGCCGCGCAGACCTGCGTCATCGGCCACACCGTCGAGACGGCGCTCTTTCCCAACGGTGAGGCGCTCGGCGGAGAGATTCGCATTCACGACGTCACCTGCCGGGTCGTCGGCGTGCTCGAGACCAAGGGCGCCTCGGCCTTCGGCATGGATCAAGACGACACGCTCTTCATGCCGTTCAGCACCTTCACTCGGCGCATCGCGGGCACCGATCGCATCAGCGTCATCATGGCGTCGGCCGCCACGCAGGATCGCATCGACGACGCGAAGGAGCAGGCGACCCGGGTGATGCGCCGCCAGCGCCGCGTCTTGCCGGGTGAAGAAGACGACTTCGCGGTGCGCGACCCGCGAGAGATTCAGGCGGTGCTCGATCAAGTGACCGGCGTGCTCACGACCTTCCTCCTCGGCGTCGCCGGCATCTCGCTGCTCGTCGGGGGCATCGGCATCATGAACATCATGTTGGTGTCGGTGACGGAGCGGACCCGCGAGGTCGGCATTCGGCTCGCGGTGGGCGCGCGCACGCAAGACATCCTCACCCAGTTCCTCGTCGAGGCGGTCGTGCTCTCGGCGGTCGGCGGGCTGCTCGGCATCGTGCTGGGGCTGGCTGGCGCCTACGGGCTCGCCAAGGCGATCGCGGTGCCCTTCATCGTGCCGGTCGTCGCGATTCCCATCGCGTTCGGCGTCTCGGTGCTCGTCGGGGTCGTCTTCGGCGTCTTCCCAGCGCGCAAGGCGTCTCGGCTCCACCCGCTCGCGGCGCTGCGGTTCGAGTGAGTCAGCGACCACCGGAGTGTTCGTCATCCTCCGCTGGACCTGGGAGGATATCGGTCGATGCGCCTCGTCTTCATCACCCCCAACGCGTGGGACAAGAGCGAGCTCCAGCGGCACTTCGCGGGGCTCGACGTCGAGTTCGTTCGGCTCGCGCTGCCCAAGGGCCCGTCCTCCACCTTGGAGGACGTCGCGCGTCACCGGGTCGACGCGGCGTTCAAGGAACTCCAGCGCCCATGCTTCGTCGAGAACACCCAGCTCGCGATCGACGAAGAGGCTCCGCTCACCGGCTCGGCGTTCAAGAAGCTCGTTCAACAGCTCGGGCCTGACGGGTTCTGCGCCCGGTTCGGCGGGCGAGCCGCGACCTCGAAGGTGGTGGTCGCGCTGCAGACCGCGCCCGACGACGTGCAGCTCTTCTTCGGCAGCGCCGAGGGCCGCATCGCCTCCACGCCGCTGGGCACCGCGGGGCTGGGCTGGGACGCCTTGCTGATCCCAGACGGCTACACCAAGACGCTCGCCGAGCTGGGCGACGCGCGCTTCCTCGTCAACATGCGGCAGCGCCCGTACCTCGAGCTCGCGGCCTTCGTGCGCGGCGACGGCACGCCCGGCTACTTCGAGGCGCACGTCACCGTGAAGCCCTGCGACGTGGAGCGCTTCGCCGCCACCTGCGCGCGGTTGCAGGTGAAGTGCCTGCACATCGTGATGCCGACGACCACCGCGCAGCACGAGCAGCCGATGACTGGCAGCTACCACCTCGGCACCTTGAGCCAGGCACGGGAGCAGGTGCTCGAGCTCGCGCGCGCGTTGGTGCGCGACGGCTTCGAGGTGTCGCGAATGAAGATCGAAGCGACCGGCCGTGCGTTCGGAGCGCCCGAGACCGACGAGGCGGCTGCGTCGCTCCCCGACGACGTCTACTTCGAGCACCACGCCACCGTGGTGGTGCCGGAGGGCTTCGACGAGGCGCTCCTCACTCGCGCCTGCACCGCTCACCAGGGCTACGTGTCGAAGAACCTCCGCAAGGGCAACGCCGAGCGCTTCGTCACCGTGCGCTCCTATCGCGTCGGGCGCGCCACCGCCGAGGCCCGCTTCGAGCGCGTGCTCGACGAGCTCCGCCGCCTGGGCGTTCCGCTCAAGAACCGGGCCCGCGAGTACACCGTCTTCGACTCTGCGCCGCAGATCGACGCCGGGTGGATGGCGTGAGCCTGCTCGACGACACCCTCGCCTTCCTTCACCAGTCGCCGCTCCGCGAACGCGCCGTGCTGCGCGGGAGCCTGCTCACCGCCACCTGGATTCCACAGCGCGGGGTGAACGACCTCGACTTCCTCCTCGACGCGCCTTCGACACCTCCCGAGGTGCTCGGGCTTCTCGAGCAGCTCTTCGCGCCGTTCGCCGACGTGCGCGCGTCGTTCGAGATCATCTGGGCCGAGACCGACTTCCCCGGCACTCGCGCCACCCTCGCGCGAGCCGACGAGGTCCTCCAGGTCGACGTCGGCTGGGGTGAGCAGCTCGCGGTGCCGCCGCGGGAGACGACCGTTCGCGGCCGGGTCTGGAAGGCCGTCGCGCCCGAGGTGATGTTCGGGTGGAAGGTGCACAGCCTCGTCGAGCACGGGGCGCGCGGCCGGTGGCACGCCAAGACCCTCGCCGACCTCGTGCTCTTCCTCCGCCACCTCGAGCTCGATGCCCGGCTCGCTCGCAGCGCCATCGAGGCCTCCTTCGCGAGCCAGCGCATGCCCTTGTCCCAGCTCGATGGCTTCTTCGACGACCCGACCTGGGGACGCAGCCGAGGGAGTCGGAACAAGTGGAAGTCGTATTCGAAGCGGTCGCCGTGGGTGACGTTCTCCCTCGACGAGGCCCTCGCCAGCGTGCGGCCAGCCCTCTCGCGGCTGCTCCGCCCGGTTCCGGCAGGAGCGGAACTCACCTGACCTGACCCGAGACTGTCACGAGACACTTGCCCGAGGGTCTCGGTCGATGGGCGCGAAGCTCCTCCGATCAGGCTCGGCGCCGCGTGAGGCGGGTCGCTCGCCGAATGGCCGTGCTCTTGCTTTGGCGAGGCGCCATGTCCCCTCATCTCGGACGTGTCGTGGCCTTCCCCAAAGGCCAGTCATGAGCGTCGAGCCTCGAAGAAGCCGCCGCTGGCTGCCGCTCTCCCTCGCGGCCGCGCTGGTGGTGCTCACCGTCAACGCCTGTCACGTCGACACCCAGGGCGCGCCCTGCACGACCGACGACAACTGCCCTCGCCAGCAGCAGTGCTTCGCGGGTCGCTGCGTGACGCGCGGAACCGTCGACGCGGGCCCGGAGGACGCGGGCGCGAACGACGCAGGGCCCTCGAGCGACGCCGGCGAGACGGACGCGGGGAGCGACGCGGGCACCGACGGCGGCGTGCGCGGTGAAGGCCCCACCCTCGACAGCTGCTTCGACCTCGCCGACAACGACCTCGACGGCCTCACCGACTGCATGGACCCCGACTGCGAGGCGGTGCAGTGCCGCGCCTCCGCTGGCGCCTGTGACGGTGTCGAGGTCTGCACCCAGACGATGTGTCCCACCGACGGCTTCGCGCCCTCGACGACGATCTGCCGACCCGCGGCGGGCGCCTGTGACGTCGCCGAGAGCTGCACCGGCTCCGCGGCGGCGTGCCCGAACGATGCCTTCGCCGCCACCACGCTCGAGTGCCGTGCCTCCGCAGGGGCGTGCGACGTCGCCGACTTCTGCACCGGGAGCCAGGCCGCCTGCCCGAGCGACGCCGTTCAAGGCTCGGGCACCTCGTGCCGCCAGAGCGCCGGGCTGTGCGACGTCGAGGAGACCTGCGACGGCAGAACGGCCCAGTGCCCCACCGACGCGTTCGCGCCCTCGACCCAAGACTGCCGCCCATCGCAGGGCGTCTGCGACCCCGCCGAGAAGTGCAGCGGCTCGAGCGCGACCTGCCCCGCCGACGCCAAGTCGCCCTCGACCGAGATCTGCCGCGGCGCCGCGGGCCAGTGCGATCTGCCGGAGCTCTGCGACGGCACCAGCTCCGCCTGCCCGTTCGACGTCTTCGCCAACACCTCCGTCGTCTGTCGCGCCTCCGTCGGCTCGTGTGACGTGGCCGAGAGCTGCAGCGGTGCCGGCCCAGCCTGCCCGATGGACGGCCTTGCCGGCTTGGGAACGGTGTGTCGCGCGCCGACGGGCTCCTGCGACGTCGCCGAGACGTGCACCGGGAGCAGCTCGACCTGCCCCGCCGACGCCTTCCTCCCCGCCACCACCGTCTGTCGCGCCGCCGACCCGGGCGCCCAATGCGACGTGGCCGAGTCCTGCTCCGGCACGAGCGGAGTCTGCCCCGCTGACGCCGTTCGACCGACCTCCTTCGTCTGCCGCGCGAGCCTGGGCCAATGCGACACGCCGGAGTCCTGCGACGGCGCCACCAAGCAATGTCCGCCCGACGTCGACGCCTGCCAGAACGGCTTCTTCTGCCAGGGCACGATGTGCACGATGCAGCTGGGCAACGGCCAGGCCTGCACCACCAACGCGATGTGCGGCTCGGGCAGCTGCGTCGACGGCGTCTGTTGCAACACGGCCTGCGCGGGCACCTGCGACGCGTGCAACCTCGCGGGCTCGATGGGCACCTGCTCCAACCTGCCCGCCACCACCGTCTGTCGCGCCGCGGCGGGCACCTGCGACGTCGCCGAGACCTGCACCGGCTCGAGCCCGGTCTGCCCCAACGACACCCACCTCAACGGGAGCGTCTGCCGCCCAGCCGCGGGGAGCTGTGACGTGCCGGAGCTGTGCAATGGCGCGTCCGTCGACTGCCCCACTGACGTGTTGGCGAACGGCGGCGTGAGCTGCAACCCGGCCGCGGGGCCGTGTGACATCGCCGAGACCTGCACTGGAACGTCGGCGGCCTGCCCGACCAACGCGCTCCAGCCCAGCAGCGTCGTCTGTCGCTCGTCGGCGGGCTCCTGCGACGTGCCCGAGTCGTGCACCGGGAGCAGCGCCGATTGCCCGGTCGACGCCTTCCGCCCGACGTCCTTCAGCTGCCGCGCCACCGCGACGCTGTGCGACGTCGAGGAGTTCTGTTCCGGTGCCTCGGCGAGCTGTCCCTCCGATGCCTTCGCGCCGCCCAGCACGTCCTGTCGCACGAGCAAGGGGCAGTGCGACCCCGAGGAGTTCTGCACCGGCGGGAGCCTCGCCTGCCCTGTCGACGTTCGCTCGGGCAACTCGGTCGTCTGCCGCGCGCAGGCTGGAATCTGCGACGTGGCCGAGACCTGTGACGGCACCAACGCAGCCTGCCCGGCGAATGGCTACCGCTTCGCTGGCACCGAGTGTCGTGCGTCGAGCGGGCCGTGCGACCCAGCCGAGGAGTGCGCTGGCGACTCACCGAACTGTCCCTCCAACTCGTTCCGCGCCGCTGGCTTCGTCTGCTCGCCTGCCAACGGCCAGTGCGATCTCGACGACACCTGCGACGGGGTGACGGCGAACTGCATCTCGCGGCTCGCCGACACCAACGTCGTCTGCCGCGCGGCCGCTGGCACCTGCGACCAACCCGAGCGCTGCACCGGCGGCTCGACGACGTGCCCGCTCGACGCCAAGCGGCCCATGGGCGCGGTCTGTCTCGCCTCGAGCGGCCAGGCCTGCGACGTCGACGACACCTGCGACGGCTCCTCCGACTCGTGCCCCGTGCGCTTCGTGACTGCGGGCACCACCTGTCGCGTCGCGGCGAGCGGGTGCGACGTCGCGGAGACCTGCAGCGGCTCGACCGCGGCCTGCCCCACCGACGGCTTCGCGGCGGCGACGACCCAGTGCCGCGCGGCCGCCGACGTCTGCGACCTGCCGGAGAACTGCACCGGCCTGAGCGCGGTCTGCCCGAACGACGGCTTCGCCGCTGCCACCACCGAGTGCCGCGCGGTGAGTGGCCCCTGTGACGTGCCCGAGAGCTGCACCGGTGTCACCGCCGCCTGTCCTCCCAACGCGCTCCGAGGCGCTGGCAGCCTGTGCCGGGCGAGCGCTGGCACCTGCGACGTGCCAGAGACGTGCAACGGCTCGAGCGACCAATGCCCGAACGACGGCTTCCTCTCGACCGGTTCGGTGTGCCGCTCGGCGGCGGAGCTCTGCGATGCGCCGGAGACCTGCAGCGGTGGCTCGGCCGCCTGCCCCCCGGACGCGATGCGCATGATGGGCTTCGTCTGCCGCGCCGCTGCCGGCGTCTGTGACACCGCGGAGACCTGCAACGGCTCGAGCGCCTCGTGCCCCGCCGACCTCAGCAGCTGCGCGTCGAACCAGTTCTGCAGCGTGACCGGCTGTCAGAACCAGCAAGGCAACGGCTCGGTGTGCACCTCCGATGCGCAGTGCACCTCGGGCCACTGCGTGGACGGGCTGTGCTGCAACACCGCCTGTGGCGGCGCCTGCGACGCCTGCAACCTGACCGGCAGCCTGGGCACCTGCAGCAACAGACCCAACACCACCGTGTGTCGGCCCAGCACCGGAGGCTGCGACCCGCAGGAACTCTGCACTGGCGCGAGCGCGGCCTGCCCGGCTGATCAGCTCGCAGCGAACGGGGCGGTCTGCCGGCCCACCGCTGGGTCGTGCGACGTGCAGGAGACCTGTGACGGAACGAGCGCCGCCTGCCCACCCGACGCCCTCCAGGGAACGGGCACGATCTGCCGAGGCTCGACCGGCGGTTGCGACGTGGACGAGACCTGCAACGGAACTCAGGCCGCCTGCCCGGCCGACACCCTTCGCCCCGCGGGGTTCACCTGTCGCGCGGCAGTGGGTGGCTGCGACCAAGCGGAGAGCTGCAACGGCAGCAGCGGGCTCTGCCCGGCCGACGGCTTCTTGACCGGTGGCACCGTCTGCCGCGCGTCGGTGGGGCTCTGTGACGTGGCCGAGACCTGCTCGGGCAGTGGCGCGGCTTGCCCGGCCGATGCGCTCGCGACCGCGGCGACCGTCTGCCGGCCTTCGGCTGGCGCGTGCGACCCAGCGGAGAGCTGCCTCGGCAACTCGGCGGCCTGCCCCTCGGACGTGCTGTCGACGAACAGCGTCGTCTGCCGAAGCTCGGCGGGCCCCTGCGACGTCGACGACCGCTGCGACGGTGCGAACCCGGCGTGTCCGGCCGACACCTTCTTGTCGAACAGCTCGGTGTGTCGCGCCTCGGCTGGCCCCTGTGACGTCGCCGAGAGCTGCACCGGCACCGGCCCCGCGTGTCCGGGGAATGCGTTCATCGCCTCGGGAACCGTGTGCCTCGCGGCCTCGGGGGCCTGCGACGCCGCCGACACCTGCGACGGCACCACCGCGGGCTGTGCGCCGAAGTACCTCGCCTCGGGCACGTCATGCCGCGCTTCGGCAGGGGCGTGCGACGTCGCCGAGACGTGCACCGGGTTCGACACCAGCTGCCCGGCCGACTCGAAGCGTCCCTCCGGCTTCATCTGCCAGGCGAGCTCCGGTCAGACCTGCGACGTCGACGACACCTGCGACGGCTCGGGGAACGCCTGCGCCCCGAAGTTCGCCCTCGCCTCGGTGGTCTGCCGCGCGCAGAACGGAACCTGCGACGTGGCAGAGACCTGCACCGGCAGCAACGCGACGTGCCCTGGTGACGGGTTCGCGCTGGCTGGCACGAGCTGCCGCGCGGCGGCTGGGGTGTGCGACCAAGCCGAGACGTGCAGCGGCACGGGCGGGGCGTGCCCGGCCGACGGCTTCCTCGCCGCGGGGAGTTCGTGCCGCGCATCGGCTGGGCTCTGTGACGTACCCGAGACCTGCAACGGCTCATCAGCCGGCTGCCCTGCCGACTCCTTCCTCGGAGCCGGGACGGTCTGCCGCGCGGTCGCTGACCTCTGCGATGTGGCCGAGACCTGCACGGGAACCGGCGCCGCCTGCCCGCCTGAGCTCTTCGCGCCAGCGACGACGACCTGCCGAGGCGCGACGGACGTGTGTGATCAGGGAGAGAACTGCACGGGCTCGTCGGCGGCCTGCCCGGCCGATGGCTTCAAGGCGGCCAGCACCGTCTGCCGGGCCTCCTCGGGCGGCTGTGATCCCGCCGAGAGCTGCACGGGCTCGACCGCGACCTGCCCTGCGGACTCGGCGTCGTGCCCGGCAATGCAGTACTGCAACGCGGGCACCTGCCAGGCGCAGCAGACGAACGGCCAGGCGTGTACCTCCAGCACGCAGTGTGTCTCCGGCAACTGCATCGACGGGGTCTGCTGCAACACGGCCTGCGGCGGTGCGTGTGACGCGTGCAACCTGAGCGGGTCGGTCGGTACGTGCTCGTTCCAGTCGGCGAGCTTCAACTGCCGACCAGCCGCCACGGTGTGCGACCTCCCGGAGTTCTGTACTGGCTCGTCGGCCACCTGTCCGGGTGACGTGCTCGCCCCCAGCACGACGACGTGTCGCGGTTCGTCGGGCCTGTGCGACCCCGCGGAGCTCTGCACTGGCGCCTCGACGGTCTGCCCGTCGGACGTGCGGGCGAGCGCGTCGACGGTCTGCCGCGGGTCGATGGGCTCGTGCGACCCCGAGGAGCGGTGCGACGGGGTCAACGCCGCCTGCCCAGCGGACGTGCTGAGCGCGAGCTCGGTCGTCTGCCGAGCCTCAGCCGGCCCCTGCGATCTCGACGACCTCTGCACGGGGAGCACGCCCACCTGCCCGACGGACGCGAAGCGTGGCTCGACGAGCCAGTGTCGCGCGAGCACGGGGTTGTGCGACCGAGTCGACCTCTGCGACGGCATCACGAATGGGTGCCCCGACGTGCTCGAGCCGAGCTCGGTGGTGTGCCGAAACGCCACGACCTCGTGCGATGCCGTCGAGCGCTGCACCGGAGCTGACCCGAACTGCCCTGGAGACGGCTCCTTGGCCGAGGGGACGACGTGCGGAACGCAGAGCTGTTCGAACGGCCAGTACACTCCGGCGCCGGTCTGCAGCCCGACACCAACCTGCACCACGCCGGCGACGGTGTCGTGCAACGGCTACCAGTGCAACGGCGCGGTGTGCCGGACGAGCTGCAGCATTCAGGCCGACTGCCTGTCGACGCACTTCTGCTCGGCCAACGTCTGTGTCCCGAAGAAGCCACTTGGGCAGACGTGCACGGCGACGACGGAATGCGCGAGCGGGTTCTGCGCGGACGGAGTGTGCTGCGATTCGGCCTGTGGGGGCGCCTGTCAGTTCTGCAACAACGCTGCGACGCTCGGAGTCTGCACCAACCGCGCGCAAGGCACCGATCCCGAGAGCGGCTGTGGGGCGTACACGTGCAATGGCGCGGGCGCCTGCTACGCGAGCTGCTCGGGCCAGGCGGTGTGCTCGAACTTCTGCAAGGGCGCGAACTACTGCGACGGCACCGCCTGCGCGGGGGACAAGGCCAACGGCGCGACCTGCTCGAGCAGCTGCGAGTGCGGGAGCGGAAACTGCGTCGACGGCGTGTGCTGCAATACCAGCTGCACGAGCGGGTGTTCGGCCTGCAACATCACCGGCTCGATCGGCACCTGCACCAATCACCCCGCGGGAACCGACCCAGAGACCGCGTGCGGAACCTACACGTGCAACGGAACGGGAACGTGCAACGCCTCGTGTTCGGGCGCCTGTTCGACGAGCTGCAAGGGAACCGCGTATTGCAACGTGAATACCTGCGTCGCCGACAAGGCGAACCAGACGAGCTGTGCCAGTGCCTGCGAGTGTTCGTCCGGCAGCTGCAACACCTTCTACACGGACGCCGACTCCGACGGATTCGGCCTGTCGAGCGGCGGCGCGACGTTCTGCGGCTCGACGCCTCCAGCGGGCCGGGCGGTGCTTGCCGGCGACTGCTGCGACAGCGACAACCGCGCGAAGCCTGGGGCCACGGTGTTTCAGGCCACGGCGCGAGCGTGCGGAGGGTACGACTTCAACTGTGATGGCAGCGAGGAGAAGCTCGACACCGTCGGGAACGCCTGCCAGAGCGTCGGCGGCTGCGCGACCGGAAGCTTCTTCTGCGGGAGCCCCTTCGCTGGCTGGATCTCATCGGTGCCGGCGTGCGGGGCCTCGGCGAGCTACGCGAGCTCATGCTCCGAAGTCGATACGTGCAATCCGGCGACGTGCCCGGGCTGCACACGCTGCAGCGGAACCACCGTGACGCGGAGTCAGCAATGCCGATGAACCAGAGCGAACGCCTTCTCGCCGTCCTCCTGCCCTTCGTGCTGTTCGCCGGGTGCCAACGCGCGTCCGAAAGCCCCGAACGCGCCGTTCGTTCCGGTCCTGAGCTCGAAGCCGTTGGGCTGGAGCTCGCCCAGACGCATGAACCCGCCAGTGCGGCCAGCCCAGCCGATGCGCTCCCGCCGACCGTCACTCGCAACCACGACAGGACCATCGTGGTATCGGGCGTCGATCGCTGGGGCCAGCCCTTCGCCACGACCTACGAGAGCCTCGACTATCTCGAGAGGGCCCTTCCGGCGCTCGACCGAATGGTGAGCCCCGCGAACTTCCTCGAGCTCGAGCTCCGGGTGAAGGAGCTCCGCTGAAGGAGCCTCCCGCGCGAAAAGGAACCAAGAACCATGCACACGCTCTTCCTGGTCGCAGCCCTCACGCTCGCGGCCCCGCCAGCAAAACCACCTGCCAAGCCCGACGCCGACACGGAGGCCGCGAAGACGTACTCACAATGGGCAGCGACTCTGTACAAGCAGGCGCGATATTCCGAGGCGATCGCCAAGTTCGAAGAGGCCTACCGCCTCAAGCCGCACCCCATCATCTACTTCAACATCGGGCGCTGTTATGAACAGCTCGGCGATATTCCGCGCGCGCTCAAGAACTACCGCGAATATCTGCGACTGGTGCCAGAGGCGAAGGACCGGGAATTGGTCACCGATGCCATCGGCAATCTGGAACGCCGGCTCAAGGAACAAGGCGTTCAACAGATCACCATCATCACCGACCCGTCGAGCGCGCGGGTCAGCATCGACGGCAAGTACCTGGGGCTCACGCCCATGTCGACGGAGATCAAGCCGGGCACGCACCTCATCTCGTTGACCAAGGAGGGCTTCGAGGTGATCGAGAAGAGCGTGGTGCTCTCGGCCGACCGGTCGACGGAGATCAACCTCTCGCTCAAGGCCGTCGAGAAGCCGGCCACGGTCGCGACGACCGAGAAGCCAGCAGAGAAAGCGGCAAGCACCGGGAAGCCGACGGCCGTCGCGCTGACGCCGAAGAACGACGTGACCAAACCAGCCGAGCCGATCACCACGGCGCCACCGCGGCGCTTCACCTGGGTCGCGGCTGGAATCGGCGGAGCTGGCATCGCGGCCGGCATCATCTTCGGCGTGCTCGCCCAATCGACCGGGCGGCAGCTGTCACAGGCCTCGACGCCGCTCGATGCGATGACGGCGCAGTCGCTCTTCGATCGGACCAACGGCTTCGCGACCGGCGCGAACGTCGGCTACGCGGTCGGCGCGACCGGGCTCGCCGCAGGCATCGTCCTCTTCTTCCTCGAGCCCAAGCTCTTCGCGCCGAAGTCGATCGCGATGGCCGACGCCACCTGACACACTCGCCGGGCCTCCAACGGGAGCCCGACCCATGCGCACCACCCTCTTCCTCACCCTCTTGCTCACGACGGGCTGCTCGCTCCGCCGTGGGCTCGACGCCGATCTCTGCGGCCCGCCGAGCCTCGCCACCAGCCTCACTCCCGTCGCCGACGGCGTGCTCGTCTACCGCGGGAGCGAAGAGGTCGAGCGAGCCGGTGCTCCGTGTCAGGGCGCTCCAGACGTCGCCGTGTGCGAGGCCGAGCTCACTCGCCTCAAGCCGACCCAGCCGCGCCACGCCCGCGAGCACGGCCCCGGAGAGCTCACCATTCTCCTCACCCGCAAGGGCAGCGTTCGCCGCCTCGATCGCACCGTGAAGTGGGGCGAGGTCGAGTCGATTCCGCCGCTGCCGCGCGCGATGGTGTGGAGCGAGTTTCAACGCAGCATGCCGGTGCTCTGCGGGGGAAAGAACGCGAGCGAGACGCCCGACGGCGTGCGCCTGCTGGTCTCGAGCCACTCGGGCTGCTTCGGCGGCGACGACGTGCTCTTCCTCGTCAAGCCGAACGGCGACATCGAAGAGCTCGGCCGCAAGTCGTACCCGCAGACCTGCGTCGGCTGAACGCGCCTCGGCTTCGAGCGATGAGCGGCCGACGTGCTCTTCCCTGAGGCCGAACGGCACCCGCAGCGCTGCGTCGACCTGGAAGCCTCGAGCGATCAGCGGCGGCGGCGCCAGAGCGCGACCACCACGAGCCCGAGGAGCTGCAGCCCCGCGCCCGTCGAGCACCCGCCCACCACGCCGCTGTCGGCGATGCCCAGCTTCGGCGTCACCAGCGCCGCCTTCGACACCACCGTGATGCGCGCCGAGACCGACTCACCCGAGATGCCGCTCGCCACCGCCTCGATGACGTTGCTCCCGCTCGTCAGCTGCACGGTGGCCGAGAACCCACCCGCGCCGACCAGCTCGGCCGCCGAGCCGTTCACCTTCACCCCGGCGAGGTCGAAGCCGGAGACCTGGCCATAGACCGTCACCGTGTCGGTCATCACCTCGGCGCCGTCCATCGGCTCGATGAACCGCACCGTCGCCTCGCCCGTCATCGACGCGCCAGGGGTGAGCGCGATGTCGACCGTGAGGCGGCGGTCGTCGGGAATCGAGACCGTCTCGCTCGAGGTCTGATGAGCGGCCGCGCGCGCGGTGAGGGTGTAGTCGGCCGGCACCGTTCCCACCGCGAGGGTGTAGCGCCCATTCGCGTCGGTCGTGCTCGTCGAGACCACCGTTCCACTCGATTGCTCGCGCAGCTCCACCGTGGCGCCTGCGATCGCCACCGCGCCGTCGCCCGCCTTCGTCACCACGCCGGTGACCCCCGCCTGGAACGATGCACTCACCGTCGCGCGGCCCTCGTTGTTCGCCGCGTCCTTCGCCTTCACCACCAGCGTGTTCGTGCCGGGCGCGAGCTTCACGTCGAAGGCGAAGGCGCCGTTCGTCACCGTCACCACCTGCTCGGCGCCGCCGTTCAAGGTGGCCCGCACCTCGGCCACCGCGCCGCGATCGTCGCTCGCCGTGCCCGTCACCGTCACGTTCGCGAGATCGAGCATCGCGCCCGCCACCGGAGCGTTCACCATCACGTCGGGCGGCTGGGTATCGGGCATCGAGGTCGCCGTCAGCCCGACCTGCGCGGTCACCGTCTGGCCCGCCGCCACCGTGCGCGTCACCTGCGCCTGCTGGAAGCCCGTCTTCGTCACCGTCACCGTGTAGGTGCCCGGCGCGAGCGTGGTCGAGAAGTCTCCCGAGGCGTTCGTCGTCACCGTCTGCCCGTTCACCGCGACCGACGCCCCGGAGATGGGCGTGGACTGGTCGGTGGGGTTCGCCGCGTTGTGCGCGAAGACCTTGCCGCTCAAGGTGCCGTTCATCGGCGCCACCGGGTTGATCTCCATCGAGCCCCAGATCTGCGCGCCCGTCGTCACCGTGCGGTTGACCGAGTTCGACCCGAAGCCCGACTTCGTCACGGTGGCGGTGTAGGCGCCCGGCGCGAGCTGGAACTGGTAGAGGCCGTCGGCCGCAGTGGTGACGGTCTGCCCGTTGATGCTCACCACCGCGCCGGCGACGCGGTTCGCCGAGTTGCCGCCCTGGTAGATGACACCGATGAAGGTGCCGTTTCCAGGCGGCGTCACCCCGCCGTTCACCAGCTGCAGGTACTTGGTCCAGTTCCAGCCGCTGCCCGGGTCGGTGTGCCCGTTCGTGTTGCAGCTCGGTGCGACCTCGGAGTGCCCGATGATGTGGCTGCGATCCTTGGGGATGCCGTGACGGTCGGCGATGTAGCGGGTCAGCTTCGCCGACTCCGTGTACATCGCGTCGGTGTACCAACGCGTCGGGTCCTGAACGAAGCCCTCGTGCTCGATGCCGATGCTGCGGCCGTTGTAACACTGCGCGTGCCAGGCGGTGTCGGTGTGCGCGACCATCTGAGTGATCTCTCCGTCACTCGAACGCACGATGTAGTGCGCCGACACGTTGGAGGCGGTGTTGAGGATCCAGGAGCGGGTGCCGGTGTAGCTGCCTTGCATGGTGTGGATCACCACGAAGTCGTAGGCGCCGTGCCCTCCCGTGTAGTTGGGCGACTGCACGTACGCCACGCGCCCAGGGTAGTCGCCGAGGCCGTCGCGACGCGCCTGCACGGCCGGAGCGTGCCGTTCCCAGCCGGTCCAGGTCGGCGCCTGGGCCACGACGCCATCGGCCTGCGCCGCGGAGAAGCCCTTGGCGATGGACCGGTAGACGTCGGCAGACCACTCGTGCGCGACCTCCGCCGAGGTGAAGCCCGGGTAGAGGGAGACGGCGCGGTACCAATCACCCGCCTGCCGCGCGTCGAGCGCCGGCTGATCACGCTGGGTTCGATCGAACAGCTCCCGGAGCACCGCCGCCGCGCCGCGCACGTTCGCCGCTGGATCGACCACGAGCTGACCCCGCGTCGCACCGGTGAGCTCGAGCGCGCGTGACTGGAGCTTCCAATCACCACGCTCCGGCAGCTGCATCACCCCGACGCCACCGGAGTTCGACTCGAGCCCGGCCGTGGCCGACACCCGCGTCTCGACCCAGGCGATGCCCTTGAGCAGCTCGACTGGCACCTGGTACTCGCGCGCCGCCGAGGCGAAAGCACCTTCGAGCGCGGAGCGGTTGGCCGAGGGCTGATCGACCGAGGCGGCCTGGCACCCGGCGACGACGATGATCAGCGCGGCGAGGTGGGCGGGCGAAATCGAGGAGCGAGCCATGAACGAGACGATCGAAGAACGCCCCTCACCCTGTCCAGCACCACCCGCGCCATGTCACGCCTGGGCGACAGTGTGGGAGCGCCGCTCACCGCCGAAGACGGTCACGACTTGGGCGTCGCGCGAACCTCGAACTTGCTCGAGGTGAGGAGCGGCGTGCGCGGGTCGAAGACGAAGTCGACGTAGTGCGCGCCCGACTCCTTCTCGGCGAGCTCGGCCTTCGCCCGGCCCACCTCTCGATCCTGCTCGTCGAAGGCGCGCAGCTCGAGCGCGCCGTTCCAACCCTTCTCGAAGGTGACGTAGACGGTGACGGTGTGCGCGGCGGTGCCTTCCTCGCCGCGGGTCGCCCGGGTCGCCGTCATGCCCGCTGCGGAGAGGGACTCGTGGGCGCCGACCTTCACTTCCTTGTAGCCCTTCTCGATGCCTGCCCCGATGCCCTTGACGACTTCACCGGTGCCCTCGGCGAGGCCCTCGGCGGCTTCTTTGCCTTCCTTCTTCACCGCGTCGGCCGCGCCCTTGAGCAGCTTCGCCTTGGTGGCGACGAGCAGGTTGCCTTCGTCTTCGGCCGCCTTGAGCTTCTCTTCCCGGCTCCGGCAGAAGCACGACGAGGCGAGCACCGCGACGACGACGAGCAGCAGACGCATGTGGGTTCCTTTCGAGGAGAGCGACGAGGTCTTCCCAAGTTTCACGAGCCGGCTGGGCCCTGATTTCCGTGCGCAGCCGGCTGCGCAGCGCTCCCAGTCATGTGGCGCGTGTACTGGAACGTCTTGAGGCCCTTCGCCGCGCGCGCCTGCACCTGCCGCTGCAGCCACCCCGTCCAGCCGAGGAGCTTGCCGGTGAGCCCGAGCGCCTGGCCGGCCCACTTCGCGAAGTCGAAGGAATCGCGGTGCTCGACGATGCGGCCGTCCTTGAAGGTGAACTCGGCGCGAATGTCGTTCACCACCTTCTGACCAGTGGCCGAGAAGGTGTAGTGCGCGATCCACCGCGCGCGGCCCTTGGTGTCGTCGGCTTCGATCTCGCTCGCCTCGACCCGCAGGTCCTTCCCCGACTCGCAGAGCATTCGCCACATGTCGCCCGCGTTGCTGCCTTCGAGGCGGGGAAAGGCGCCGTCTCCGAACACCACGTTCTCGGCGTAGCAGGCCGCCATGCCCTCGGCGTCGCGCCGGCCGAAGGCCTCGTAGAACTTTCGAATGAGGTCGGCGTTCGGGTGGGTGGGGGTCATGGTCCGCGGGAGAGGAGCACCGCAGCCACACCCATGGCAAGCACGACGAGACCGAGCACCACCCACGGCAGCCGCGAGGGCCGAACGAGCCTCGCGTCTTCGATGGCCGACGGAGACGCCGAGCGCGGCGGCGCGGGCACCGAGGGAACCGCGGCCGGCACGGGCTCGACGGACTCGGGAGGAGGAACCGGCGCTCCAGTGACGAAGGGCTCGAGGGCCTGCGCCAGCTCGGCGGCCGTCGCGAAGCGCTGCGCGGGCTCCTTGGCGAGGCAGCGCAGCACGGTGGCGCGCAGCGTCGGGTGCAGCGGCTCGCCCAGCGCGTTCACCTCGGGGAGCGGCGGGGGTGGCTTGGTGGTGATCTCGACCATCAGCCGCCCGAAGGTGGTCGCGCGGAACGGCTGCGCACCCGAGAGCAGCTCGTAGAGGATGAGGCCCACCGCGTAGACGTCGGCGCGGCGATCGGTCGGTGCGCCCAAGGCCTGCTCGGGTGCCATGTACTCGGGCGTTCCGATGACGACGCCCGCGGCCGTGCCCGACTGCGGCAGATCGCCGATCGGCTTGAGCAGCTTGGCGATGCCGAAGTCGAGCACCTTGAGGAACTCGGGATCGCCGGGCGTTCGATGGAGGAAGAGGTTCTCGGGCTTCACGTCGCGGTGCACGACGCCGATCTGATGCGCCGCATGGAGCGCCTGGCAGAGCTGGTGCGCGAGCCGAGCGGTGCGCTGCACGGTGAAGTGCTCGCCGATGACGTCGGAGAGGAGCACGCCCTCGAGCAGCTCCATCACGCAGAACGCGAGCGGCTTGCGACCGGGCCGTGGCTCCTGGCCGAAGGTGCGCACGTCGACGATGTGCTCGTGACGAATCGCGTTCACCGCGGTGGCCTCGGCGATGAAGCGGCGAACGAGATCGGGGTTCTCGGCGTGCTCGGCCTTGAGCACCTTCACCGCGGCGACGCCTCCGCCGGTGTCGCGCGCGAGGTAGACCGTGCCCATCGCGCCTTCCCCCAGCACCCGCTCGAGCGTCCAGGCGCCGAGGGTCGAGCCGGACAAGTCGTAGTCCATCGACTCCACGACGCCGTGGCTCGCGTGGGAACTCGCCGGCGAGCTCACGACCGCCTCGAGGGCTCTGCGCTGCATCGAACACCAACCAGACCGGCCGGCCTCGAACGGTGCTGCCAGACGACGGGAATGCAAGACATCGACGGCTCGGGACTCTACCGAAAAACGGCCGGTGTTGAAGACGGTGCGCTCACTTCGACGTCAGGGCGAGGCCGAAGGTGCGCAAGACGACGCTCAGCATCAAGCCACCGATGGCGCCCGCGAGGATGAGGCCCTTGCGCCGGTGCTCGAACTGGGTGAACGCGTAGACGACGTTGTAGATGGGAATGAGCAGCACCATCACCCCGGTGCCGAGCGAGCGCTGAAACGCGTGGGCGAAGATGAAGACCCAGCAGATGACCGCGACGAACTGGAGCACGACGCCGAGCAGGTTGAAGGCCACGGGTCGCCTGTAGCACAGGCCCAGCGCTCCGCCTCAGCGGTCGATTGGGTCGTGCGTGGATCAGTGAGCTGCGTTCGCGCCGAACGCACTCGAAGCGGCGTCACCGGGGCTCGGCCTCACCCTCCGCGCCCGAGTCGGGTGAGGGCGGCTCGACGACGACCTTCGAACGCTCGCCGATGACGACGGTGTACCGCTGCCCGGGCACCAAGGCCTCCCACGGGTTGAAGAGCACGAACTCGGCGAACCCGCCCTGCGGCAGCGAGAGCGAGAAGCCACGGCGTCGGCCCTTCGCGTCGAGGGCGATGGCGCCGTCGATCCGCACGGCCCGGCCGCGCAGCGCATCGGCGAGCGCGAGCACCGACATGCGCAGCGGAAAGAGCCCGGCCCAGGCGAAGAGGGCGGAGAACGCGAGCTGGGCTGCGAGCGACCACGGCTTGCTCCAGGCCGCGAGCGCGATGCCTGCGAACCCGATGCCCAAGCCCGCGAGGAGCGCGCCCTTGAGCGCCAGCTGCACTCGAAACCGTGGGGCGATCGACAGACTCAAGGCTGGCGGATCATCGCGAGCTTCTCGGTGCGGCTCAACTGCTTGATCCGGTACTCCTCCCGGAGCGCCGCCGACTTGTCACGTTTGCGCCGGCTCCACACCAGCGAGACCGGCCGCCGCGACCGGGTGTAGCGCGCGCCCTTGCCTGCGGAGTGCGCCTCGACCCGACGCTCGAGCTGATTGGTCGCGCCGGTGTAGAGCGAGCCGTCACGGCACCGCACGATGTAGACGAACCACGGCATCTCCCGTGAGGATCGCAGACGTCGACTCGCGAGGCGATCACCTCGTGCGCGGGTGTGCAGGCAGCACCGAAGGAATCGAGCGCCCCATCAGCCAGTCGTCGAGCACCGCGTCGTTGAGCGAGTCGGCCACCACGTACAGCGAGGACACGAAGGCCCCAGACGCCAGCGGGTCTTCGCAGGTCACCGCTCCCGGCTCGAGGTACGAGGAGTGACAGAACTGGGCTCGCTCGCCCTCGATTCGAACGAAGCCGACGTGGAGGTCGAAGCCGACGACCAACAGGCGCGCGCCGGGGAACTTCTTGCGCATCGACGCGAGCGCTTCCGCCGAGTCCTTCGGGCGCAGCGACTCGACCTTGCTGCCGCGGGCCACCGTGGTGACGAGATAGGTCGAGGCCTGCTGCGCCAGCCGCACCCGCTCGAGCTTGAGGTGGGCCTGCTCGAGCACGGTGGTGACGAAGTAGCCGCAGGCGATGCGCCCTTCCTTCGGCGTCGTCGTGGTGCCGTAGAAGTCCCACGGCGTTCCGCTCCAGGCGGGGAAGGCGTCGTGGTCGAGGTAGGCGAGGAGGCGTTCGCGCGCGGCCTGGCGTGCCTCGGAACGATCGACCTTCCACTGGGCGGCCAGGGCGGCGCGGTCGCGATCGAGTTGCTCGCGGGCGACGTCGTAGGCGCGGTCGCCGCCGAGCACGAGGAGCACCGAGAGCGTCGAGGCGATCACGAGCGGAAGAACGCCCGCGAGAGCCGATTGGTTCCGCTCGTGTTTGACCTTCTCCAACGTCGCGTGTTCCTCCCGCATGCACCTGCTGCGTGGAGTCTTCCTCCTGGCCGTCGGGGGTGGCTGTCTTGGGCCAGCCCGCTCACTGCACGACGACACCCAGCTGGTCGAGGGCGGTTCCGACGGAGGCACCTTCCTCGAGCCGCTCGAGTCGCTGGTGAGCCGCTACGTCGGCGAAGGAACGGTCACCTTCACGCTCGCCGGGCCCGCCGAGACCGAGGCGCAGCTGCCACTGGTGGTGATGGCGGTGGTGAGCCCTCAGGGAGAGGGAGTGATCTCGCTCGCCGCGCCCGGGCGACCTCGCGCCGACGGCCGCACCATCTTCCCCTTGAGCAGCGTGACGAAGGCCGTCACCGGGTTGCTCGTGGCGCGCGACGCTGCCGAGGGAACGCTCAGCCCCGACACGCGGTTGGCCTCGCTCCTCGCGCAGGATCTCGCCCCGCTCGTCGGCGATCGCACCGTCGGAGAGGCGCTCACCCACACCGCCGGGTTCGGCGCGAACCCGCGCAACCTCGCCTTCGCCACCATGCCCACCCGTCCAGCGGCGGGCTACACGCGCGCGCAGCTCGCCGCCTGCCTCGCCGACACACAGTGTTCGGTGGGCCCCGCGGTTCGCGGCGAGTACCTCTACTCGAACCTCGGCCTCGGCCTGTTGGGCGTCGCGCTGGAGGACTCGCACCGCGCCTCTTTCGAGCAGCTCGTGCAGCAGCGGCTCGCGGTGCCCCTCGGCCTCCGCGACACCCACACCGCCGCGTTCAG
This sequence comes from Myxococcota bacterium, assembly GCA_052034585.1. Taxonomy (GTDB): domain Bacteria; phylum Myxococcota; class Myxococcia; order Myxococcales; family Myxococcaceae; genus Xiheimicrobium. The sequence goes on along the minus strand of JBPOIJ010000088.1, from coordinate 7,865 downwards.
CGATGCCAGCCGTTGGACGACGGGGACGACGCCCGCTGGGCTCGAGGTCGCTCCGGCGACGATGGGGGTCCTCGCGCCGGCGGGCGAGCTCCTCTCGACGGCGGACGACCTGCGCTCGCTCCTCACCGCCTTGGTGCGGCCCTCCCCGGAGCTGCGGCCTGCCGTCGACCGGGCCACCACGCCCCTGGTGGCTGGAGGCCACGCCTGGGCCATCGACCGGCTCACCCTTCGAGGCCTCGCCCTCGCGTCGAAGAGCGGCGAGCAAGCGGGCTTCTCGTCGATGTTGATGTGGAGCCCTGCGCGCGGCGCGGCGGTCATCGCCTTCACCACCAGAGGCGGCACCTCGAAGACCCTGGCGGGCGCTTGCCTCGACGTGCTCGAGCGCCTCCTCGCGCCCTGAGCCGGAGTGGGAGACGAGCGTCTTGCGTCCGTTCGCCCCTTTCCCCACAATCCCTCGCTGATGGCGGACGAGATCGACGATCGAACCCGGGACGTGCTGCGGGCGGTCGTTCAGGAGTTCATCAGCACCGGCGAGCCCGTGGGCTCCCAGCAGCTCACCAAGCGGGGCGAGTTCGACGTGTCGCCGGCGACGATGCGCAACGTGCTCGCCGAGCTGGAAGAGCTCGGCTACCTCGAGAAGCCCCACACCTCGGCGGGCCGCGTTCCGACCGATCACGGCTACCGCTTCTTCGTCGACTCCCTCGTCCAGCTCGGCGACCCATCTCCCAAGGAGCGCAAGGCCATCGAAGACGGCATCGCGCTGACGACGGTGGAGGAGCGGCTCCAGGTGGCCGGGCGCGTGCTGCACCACCTCTCGCACCACGCGAGCGTCGTGCTCATTCCCCGGCCCTCGGCGGCGACCCTCACCCGCATCGAGTTCGTGCGCATGAAGGCCGACAAGGTGTTGGCGATTCTCGTCTCGAGCGGCGGGCAGGTGCAGAACAAGCTGGTGAGCGTCGACTTTCCGGTGACGCCCGACGAGCTCGCGTCGGCGGCCAACTACCTCGCCGAGATTCTCAAGCAGGGCCTGCCCATCGAAGAGGTGCGCAGCCGCATCTTGCAGGAGCTCGAAGGCGAGCGAACGCAGTACGACGTGCTGGCGGCCCGGGCGCTCCAGCTCGGCGCGGCGGCGACCGACGTCTCTTCCTCCGAGCGCCTGGTGGTGGAAGGCACCGGCTCGTTCCTCGAGCAGCCGGAGTTCGCCGACGACGTCAAGCGCATGCGGGCGCTCTTCCGCGCGCTCGACGAGAAGCACAAGCTCTTGCAGCTGCTCGACAGGGTTCAACGCGCCAGAGAGATGCAGATCTTCATCGGCACCGAGAGCGAGTTCTCTGCCCAGGGCGACGTGAGCGTCATCGTCAGCCCCTTCGGCTCGAACGAGGCCGTCGTCGGCACGGTGGGCGTCATCGGGCCCACCCGCATGAACTACCAGCGCGTCATTCCCCTGGTGAACTTCACCGCCCAGGTGCTGTCGCGCGTGCTCGACGGAGACTGAGCGCCACCCGCCTAGGCGGCCTTCGCGCGCGCCGAGCTGCGCACCACGCCCACCTCGAGCGCCTCGAACCAATCGAGGAACCGGTTCACGTCGTCACCGCGATAGATGGCGCCGTGCTGGGGGCAGAGCATGCGAGGCGCCAGCGACCGGGCCCGCTTGCACCAGTCGTTCTTCGCCGGAGGCGACCCCATCCACCGGCGGTGGAACCCCTCGGCCAGCTTGATGTGCTCGTTGAAGTCCTCGACGAAGAGCGGCGCCGCGGCCGGGAGCATCGCCGCGCCCACGTCACCGGTGAAGAGAATGCCCGACTCGCGATCGAAGAGGTGGTGGTTGCCCGACGAGTGGAGGAAGTGCGCCGGCACGACCTCGAGCAGCGAGCCGCCGACCTCGATGAGCCCGCCCTCGTCGGGGATGGGGATCAGCGTCTTGTCGTCTCCGCCGAAGTGGGGAATGAACGTGCCCCACAGCCAGCTGACGTGGCAGCGGATCTCCGGGTTGAACTCGAGCCAGAGCGCGAGCGACGAGATGACGTCGGGGTCCTGGTGGCTCGAGAAGAGGCGAGTGATGATCCTCGGGTCGAGCCCTTCGGCGAGGGCGGCGAACACGGCGGGGAAGATCTCCTGCCCACCCGGGTCGGTGAGCAGCGCCTGCCCCTTCGAGGTGAACAGGTACTCGTTGGTGTCGATGAAGTAGTTGGGCTTGGCGGGATCGCGCGCGACGACCCGCCACGATCGATCGGCCTTCTCATACAGGGTGACCAGCTTCTTCATGGGCTCTCCAGGGAACGTCGGGCGCCAGGCAGCAGCGTCGCGACCAATTGCGAGACGGCGTCAGCGTGGGTTCGGAACTCGTTGGCGGCCTGCACGAGAATGGCGCGCTCGTCGCCGACCGCGTTGGTGGCCTCGAAGAGCGCCGTGCGCGACAACACCACCGCCATCAAGCCGAGCTGGCTGAGCCGCTCGAGCTGCACGATGGTGCTCCGCAGACCCTTTCGGTACGAGACCTCGACGGTGCTGTCCTTCGCGGCCCGAAGGGCGCTCTGATGGCGCGGGGACGACTTGTAGGCTTGGGTCAGCAACCGTCGGCGCCGCTGCTGATTGCGGCGAGTGCATTCCAGCATCACCGCCTCGGAGCACACCCCCGCGAGGGTGCCGAGTTCACGCTCCAGCTCGTCGCTCCACCGCCGCATCTGCTGCGAGACCTCGCGAAAGCCGGCGAGCCGATTCGAGCGGATGCGGGAGCTTCGAATCAGCGCGTCGAGGGATCTCAGGCGAACTTGCGCGGCCGACTTCCGCATCTGCTTGGCCGCTTCATTTCGCTCCACGACGTTGTGCAGCTCGTCTTGGCGCATGCGAGCAACTGTCAGCAAGGCCGAGACCAGCAGGATCTGCGTCAGAACGGTGACGGCGCGCGGCAGCGGTCGAGCGGACTCGCGGAGTTGCGCCGAGGCTCTTCACGCCACCCGGCTGGCGAGGGTCGCCCTTCACCCCGCGAGGCTCAGGTCTTGGGCAGGGTGACGCCGGTCTGGCCTTGGTACTTCCCGCCGCGATCGCGGTAGCTCGTCTCGCACACCTCGTCGCTCTGGAAGAACAGCATCTGGGCGACGCCTTCGTTGGCATAGATGCGCGCCGGCAGCGGGGTGGTGTTCGAGAACTCCAGGGTGACGTGCCCTTCCCACTCCGGCTCGAGCGGGGTGACGTTCACGATGATGCCGCAGCGCGCGTAGGTGGACTTGCCCAAACAGACCACCAGCACCTCACGCGGAATGCGGAAGTACTCGACGGTGCGGGCGAGGGCGAAGGAGTTGGGAGGGATGATGCACTCCGGCCCCTTGATGTCGACGAAGCTGCGCGGGTCGAAGGTCTTCGGGTCGACGATGGTGGCGTTGATGTTGGTGAAGACCTTGAACTCGTCGGCGCAGCGCACGTCGTAGCCGTAGCTCGAGGTGCCGTAGGAGACGATCTTCCGGCTCTGGGCCTCGCGCACCATCTTCGGCTCGAAGGGCTCGATCATCTTGCGCTCGAGCGCCATGCGGCGAATCCACTTGTCGGCCTTGATGCTCATGTCTCATTTCCCCTTCAGCTCGAAGATCTGCTTCTTCTCCTGCTCGATGGCGACCCGCAACCCGACGAGCTCGGCGCGCACCAGCCGGCCGGCGCCCCAGTCTTCCATGCCGCCACCGAAGGAGAGCGTCTCGCCCGCGGCGGTCTCCTTCACCTTGGGCACCTTGCGCAGCTTCTTGTCGACCTCGCCCTTGCCGAAGGTGAAGACGACGCGCGCGGTGAGGCCGAGCGCGTTGTTCTGCTGAAAGGTCTTCGCCTCGCTCATCGACTTGATGGGGAGCGTGAAGGCCACCGGCGGCGCGTTCCAGATGTTCTGCACCCAGTCGGCGTCTTGTTTGGCGGCCGAGGCCTCGGGCATGCCGGCCTTGGCGTCGGTCCACGCGATGGCGATGTGGCCGGCCGAGTCGGTGCAGTCGACGGTGCCGATGACCTCGATGGGCAACACCCCGTTGGCGGCGTCGTGCGGCTTGAGCACCACCTGGTGCGGCGCCCGCAGCCGGAACATGTACTTCTTCCCGGCGAAGCTCTTCACCAGCTCGGCGCGCTTGGCGGCGTTGGCCTTCTTCTCTTCGGGTGTCGCTCCCGGCGCTTCTCCAGGCACCAGCGCCCAGAGGCCTTCGGGACAGACGCCGTCGGGCGTGAGCCGTTCGCTGCTGTTGTCGTCGTAGGGCGGGTCGAGCTTCACCGTGTCGACCACCACCGGCGCGAGCTTCTCCTCGGCCTTGGCGAGCTTCTCGGCCTCCTGCTTGGCCTTGAGGTCGGCGAGCTGCTTCTCGGCGCGCTTGGCGCGGTTCTCGGGGCACGCCGTCAGCGCCAGCACCACTGCACAGAAGGAAGAGACGCGCAGGCTCGTCATGGGCGCGGCACCCTACACCACCCGTCAGCTTCGGTGCGCCGTTCTGGCTCGACACGGCGCCTTCACCGGCCCTCGGCTCAGCTCCTCGTCGTCCGCGCTGGAGGCGGCTCGAGCGGTCCTTCGCTCGCTGGCGTCGTCGCGGCGATCGCGTATGGAGCGCTCGATCGGCACCCAGCCGACGGACTGCACGAGGGCGAATGGCCACGAAGAAGCGCGCTCGCACCACCTCGGCGAAGAAGCCGGTCGCCAAGCCCGTCCCGACGTACGCGACGAACGCTCCAGCGCTCGCGAGCAGCCAGTTCTGGGAGCGGCCCAACGACCCCTCGGCGGTGCAGGTCTGGGCCGACGCGCTCGTCGAGGAAGGTGACGTGCGCGGCGAGTTCCTTCAGCTGAGCACCCTGAGCCACCCGACGCCCGAGCAGGAAGCCCGCCTCGCGACGATGCGCAAGAAGCTGGGCGGCCAGTTGGTCGGCCCGGCTCGGCCCTTCCTGCGCACCTGGCGCTTCGGAACGTTCGGCCTCGTCGACTCCATCACGACCGAGGCCAAGCTCTTCGTTCCGGGCTTCGAGCTCATCGCCCAGCTCCACCCGCGGCTGCACGCGAGCGTCACCGCGCTGCGCACCAAGCCCCTCATCGCCGCGGTCTCCCAGCTCGCCCTCGCGCGCATTCACTGGCTGCAGCTCGAGTGGACGGGCATGAGCGACGAGACCCTCGCCGTCCTCGCGCCTGCGCTCCAGGGTGTCGTCAACCTGAGCCTCGCCTTCAACGACGTCACCCAGGAAGGTCTGCTGGCGCTCGCTCCCTTCGCGGCCTCCCTCGAGTCGCTCTCGTTGGGCACCTCGCTCGCGCAACGGGAGGCAGGCGATCGCATCGGCGCGGGCTGGGTCGACGTGCTCACCTCGCACGCGGGGTTCGCGAACCTCCGCTGCGTCACCATCTACAACTACCACTCGCGCCCGTCCGATGCGCAGCTCGCTCGCCTGAGGGCGATGCCCCAGATGAAGTACGTCGGGGTGGGCTCACCCTTCACCCAGCTGAGCCGACTCGAGCAAGCGAAGGCCGGCACGCTCGACGGGGCCGCCCACCGCTGAAAGTCGATTCGAGCTCGCCGATCACCGCTCGCGCTCGAGCCACTCCAGCTGACGGTGGAGCGCCCGAACGTCGTCGACCCGGGGATCGTCGGGGAACGCGCGCTCGAACTCGGCGGCCTCCGAGGTGGCCTCGCCGTAGCGGTGGTCGCGAACGAGGGCCAGCATCAGCGCGAGCCGCACCTCGGGCACGAAGACCCCATCGGGGAACCGGCGGAGCGACGTCCTCCACAGCTCGACCGCGCGCGCAGGCTGACGACGGCCCAACTCGAAGAACGCCACTTCGGCTTCCAACCCGTCACCGGTCGACGCGGCTTCGAGACAGGCGACGTCGGAACACTCGGGACGCAGCGCAGGCGGCTCGGAGGCCATCAGCGCCGGTGCCACCTTGGGCTGACTCGGCCAGCGCCCGGCCTCGCCCGCGTGCAAGGTCTGCTCGGAGCCGTCGCTCGCCCGCACCACCGCCGAGCCCTCGAGCACGGTGACTCGAGTGCCCTCGACGACGACCTCCGCAGCGAACCGGCACGCGCTCGCGACGAGCTCGAGATGCGGCGTGACCAACTGGAGGGTGATCGGCCTCGTCGTCTCGAGCCGGCCCTGTTGGAGGGTGATCAACCCCTCTCGCGGCCGTTGCCATTGGGTGCCGGTGGCGACGATCACCTCGCGCGGCCGCGACTTCATCACCGCTGAGGTCGCGACGATGCCCACCAGCGCCGCGATGGCGCCGGCGAGCACGAGCCTCCGCCACGACGTGCGGGGCTTGGTCGCGACCGCGAGCACGCCGTCCCAGCCAGAGGAGAGCTCGACCGGGCTCGGTGGAATCTCCCGGGTGAGGCTGATCAGCTCGGCGGCGCGACGCTCATCGGAATCGCTCGGCGGAGCGTCGGTCCACCGCGTGGTTGGCTCGCTCATGGCGCACCTCCCTCGAGGCGTCGGATCTCGGCGGCGAACTCCCGGCGCGCGTAGAACAACCTCGTCCACACCGTCCTGAGCGGAATGCCGAGCGCCTGGGCGATCTCCTCGCCCGACAACCCTTGCAGCTCGAACAGCACCAGCACCTCCCGCTTCGCCGACGAGAGCACCTCGAGCGCCTGCTGCACCAGCTTCGCCGCCTGCTTCTGCTCGAGCGTCCTCGCGGGAGAATCGCCACCTTCGAGCTCCTCGACTTCGCCCAACCCGAGCAGCCGCTTCCAGAAGGCGGAGCGCCGCCGGGTGGTCGAGAGCTTGGCCGCGACCCCGAAGAGCCACGCCGTGGGAGAGCGCGCCGCCGCGAGCTCGCTCGAGCGCCTCAACGCCACCACGAAGACCTCTTGGAGGAGATCGTCGGCGTCCAGGCTCGGCCCGGCCAACCGCTGGAGCGCCTGCCGAAGCGCCGGAGCGTGCGCGTGGTAGAGCCGTCGCACCTCGTCGAGCGAGAGCGCCTCCTCCGTGCGTGCCGCTTCAGCCGACGTCATCACCATCAGCTCCTTGTGCCTCGAAGGTCGCCAACCTTCATTCAGGCGCAGCCTTCAGGGCCACGCGACGGCAAGCCCAGCAATCACCGACAGTTGCACCGGAACCAAGACGACCATCGGCCCGTTGAGGACCACGAGGACCTCCGTCGGGAGGCGCACCGCGGCCTGGGCGCGGACGAAGGCCTGGAGCGGGCCGACCACGCGGAGCCACCCCACTCCAGCCGCGAAGGGCCCCGCGCTCACGAGGACAGTCTGCCGGTTGACGGAGAAGCCGGTGGGGAGAAACGTCGTTCTCCAGCCGCGAAGGCCGACCGTCGCATCGAGTGAGAGGCGGCCGAACTCGAATCGCGCGCGGCCGGCGAGCCCCAGTGACTGGGAGTTGAAGGTGACGAGCCCGAGATCGTTCGGGCTCGTCGCGCGAGCCGGGTTGATCAGAATGACCGCGTCGGCGTCGAGCGAGAGATCGAGCGCCACGCCGCGCGAGCCAACGCCGAGATCGACGAAGGCTGATCCGGAGGGAACGGCCTGGGTGCCGAGCAGCGACGAGGCGCCACCGCCGAAGCCGACTCTCACCTGGAGGCGGCGCGCTGACGATTCGTTGGGCGCAGCGACGACGCGGGCGGGCGCGAGCGCGACGTTGCCCGGCAGGCCGGCGTCTCCAGGGAGGTTGGTCTCGCCCGGCACGCCCGCGTCGCCACGCATCGAGTCCGACGTTCCGAGTTCGCGGCCGTCGGTGGACCTTCCAGCGCCCGCGTCGCCTCGCATCGACGCTCCGAGTTCGCTGCCGTCGGTGGACCTTTCAGCGCCCGCGTCGCCACGCGAGTACGACGCGCCGAGTTCGCAGCCGGCGGTGGACCTTGCAGCGCCCGCGTCGCCACGCAGCGAGTCCGACGAGCCGCGTACGCGGCC
>JBPOIJ010000021.1:0-36702 GCA_052034585.1 Myxococcota bacterium | reverse complement strand
AGGCGGGCGCACGTTAAGACCTGGGTGCAGTTCCGCTGGTGGAGCTTAAGGTGGTGCGGTAGATTCGCCGTCGGTGGGAACTATGCCGAACGTCCTTGTGGTCGGCGTCGACTGGGCGACCGAGAGCAAGAAGCGGGCAGCAGTCGAGCTGGCGACGCAGTCTGGGGTGCTGAGCCTGGTGAAGGTGCTCCAGCCGTTCAGCGACGCCGACGCCGGCACCACGTTGAAGGACCCGGGCGTGAACGTGGTGGCCATCGACACGCCGTTCGGCTGGCCGAAGGACTTCTCCAGGTTTGTCTCGGCCTGGTCGGCCTCGACTGGTGGCCCGCCGCCGCCGACCTCGGCGAGGTTCAGCCTGCGAACGACCGACCTCGTTGTGAAGCAGGAGACCGGGAAGCAACCACTGTCGGTCTCGGCGGACCGCATCGGCCTGTGTGCCCGGAGCTGGGTCAACGTGGTGACCGCCGAGAAGGTCGCTACCCGAATCGACGTCGGCCAACCCCCCACTCCCGAGCGCCCCGTCGTAGAGGTGTACCCCGGCGCATCGCTGAAGGTGTTCGCCAAGTACTCGAACTCGACCGTGGACGAGGTCGCCTTCAAGAAGAAGCGGGCCATCCGAGAGGCGGCCCTCAAGGGGCTATTCTCGATGTTCGGCGTCCAGGACCCGAATCAGCTCACGAAGAAGCTCATCGGCGTGGGCGAGGAGGACTCGGATGCGGCCGACGCCTTCTTGGCTGCTCTCACGGCGCTCGCCTACCTCGGCCAACTGCCTGGCTGGTCGGTTCGCCGGCCCGTCAGCCACGAGCTGGCCCTGGCCGAGACCGAGGGGTGGATCTTCTTCCCCGTTCCGACCTGAGTCGTTGTTTGGAAGCGGGTTGCCACCGGGCACTTGGCACGGATCGGCTACTCTGAGCGAGCAGCACCGCCCTCAAGGAGACTGGGATGCCCCTCGGTGACTTCCGTTCGGTCTTTCTTCCGTACTGCCTGCAGCGACAGCCCGACGGGAGGTACGCCGTGCTCAACAGGGAGTACAAGCCGCTCGGCTTCTGGACCGGGGCGTGGATCGTCTACGAGAAGCATCCGACGCTGGTGAAGCTGCCCGGTCTCAACGCCAAGCTCGCCAAGAAGGTGTCTTGGAACGGCAGCGCCGATACGAAGACCATTTACCTCTACAACGACGGCTGCATCCCAACCGAAAGCGCCTCGGCGATGGAGGCGTACCTGAAGCGCCTCGCCAGCCTCATGAAGCTCAAGATTCGGGGCACAGCACCGAGAGGCCCAGACGAGGGCCCGAGAACCTGAGGCAGCCGTGGAACACAACGGCCTGATTGCGCCGTAGGGGTGTTCATGAGCGGATTCCTTGGAGACGACCTGGCGCCGAAGGACGAGCTGACACCCGAGTTGCACCCTCGGCTGGGGACGTTTCCCGGCATGCTGATGAGATTCCTGCCGGTGATGAAGGTCCTCCCACCGACGGAGTACGTGCGTCTGCCGCCGGGGTGCTTCCAAGCATCGGAGTCTCTCCCCGCCGAGCACGTCGAGTCGTTGTTCTGCACCGAGTGGAACATGGCGTGGGAAGCGGGGCCCATCCGTGAGCAGGTCTTCGAGCGGAAGGTCCCGCCCTCGCTCCAGTGGATCCATCGCTACCCCGAGAAGAACTTCGCCTTCGTCCCGAGTTCAGGGCCCGCTCGGTATGCCGAGTTCTCGCCGCTCTACAACCTCCTCCCCAACCGGGTGCTTGAGCGGGTTGGGCTGCCTGCAATGAGGTGCGGGCTTTGGCCGGGACTCGACCTACAGAGCCTCCGCTCCGGCGAGCGGTTCGAGTCGCTTCCGGAGGATTGGACCATTCGACTCGGAGTCGGTCTCGCACAGGTGCTGTGGCCAAGGCTGTACCCCCGGCCGTCGTCGCCCATGTCGGCGTTCTCCAAAAGCGACTCGCTGCGGTTGTTGGCGCACAACGTCGACTTCTGGCTCCCGCACATCGACAGGTTGCTGCAGCAAATGATGCGAGAGGGGTTCCGCCGAGTTGAGGCCCAGGATGAAGACCGGAGGCGCATGGCGGAACTCAACGTGCTCGCTGCCGAGAACGCCAAAGCGGGAGACCCCGAAGTGACGTTCCTTCCCGGCCTGTGCGGCGGGGCCATCTGGTGCGGCGAAGACGAGGCTGCCGACGTCGCCGCTCGCTTGGTCGAGACGGCTGATGAAGGCGGTCGACTCCGTGCGGTTCTGGATGCCCTGGAGTCCAATCGGGTGGAGGACGACTTCTCGGACCGCTGGTCCCCCGCCAAAGAGGACTTCGAGCGCAAGCTGTTCAGGAAGCGCTCGAAGGTGAAGGTGTCCTTCGTCGAACTCGACGAGAGCATCCCGGTACACGCCCCCGAGGCCCAGGTCGACGAGAACCTCTTCTGGGAAGACTTCCTCGCCGTCGTGCGCCCCAAGGAGCGAGAGGTGCTCGTGCTGCTTCGGGCGGGCCACACCCAGAGCGAAATCGCAGAGCACCTCGGCTACGCCAACCACAGCCCGGTGTCGAAGGCACTCAAGCGCCTGGCCGAGCAAGCCAAGAGCCTGCTCGCCTGAACGCTGCACCGGGGTCGGCTACGCCTTCTTGAACTACTTTCGCTTCCTGGGCTTCGACTCCTTCGCCACCACGGCGATCATGTCCTCGGGCACCACCCAAGTCTGCTTGGTCGCAGTGACGAGGACCCCGCCGCCGGAGAACGAGCTCAACCTCGGCTTCGAGCAGATGGACGCCCACGTGAGCGAGAACGTCCCCTTGGGCCTCCAGCGCTTCAAGAACTCCTGCACGAAGGCGGCGACGTGCTCGGGCGTGCCGGACTCTTCCTCGTGGAACCAGACATGCCAGCGGCCGGTGTCCCGGTCCTGGTGAACAGCCCACTCGAAGTTGCCGGGGAACTGCTCCTCGTCGCCGGTCTCGACGTAGCCGTTCCTGAGCTCGGTCAGCTTCTTCTCCGCCCACTGCCGCTCATCGTCGGACTCCAGGTGCAGCGCCTCGCTGAACTGCGTGTAGTAGTCGGCCATGTTGACTCCGTGACGTGAGACGGAAGCGCCTCACGAAGGCTTATGCCGAGCAGTGGACGCACTTCGGTTCGGGCAGCATTGGCCGCCGCATCGCTGCTGATTCGCCTGCCTCGCCAATCAGTAGGGCTAAGAAGAACCGGGTTACTGAAGGGGGTGGGTCCTCTGAGGTCGCCGAGCCTCGGGCTCACACGAGGCCCCCTCGGTTGCCTCCGCAAGGTGCGAGGTTCACCACCACCCGGCCTCTTCGAATTCAGCTCGACGACCCCCGGCTCCATTTTTTCTTGGGGAATTCTGGGGCGACCTCCCGGCGAAGCGGACGACTGGTCACGTAGTCGCAGGAACCGAGGCGGGTTCGGAAAGAGGGCGTGAGAACGGCAAGGGCACGAGCGGGCGCCCGGCGCAGTCCCCGCACGACGCCCCACCCGTTGATCTCTCAGACGTCTGACGGATTTGCGTTGAGAGAATCGGTGGTTCCGTCCAGCTTGCAGGGAACAGCGGTTCGTCGGGTATCATTGGAACGTTCCGGCCGGGCGTTTGGTAGCCGCCACGGTTTGCCGAACACGAAGGAGAGCTTCTCGTCGGCCGCCAGGCCGGCATCAGTGTCGATGGTAGCGGCTGGTCACCGGCCATCGTTCATCTCGCACGTGCGGTTGGGACTTCCCAGTGGAGGCCTGGTGCATGTGCGCTCACTGATGCCGTTCGAGGTGCACGATGACGAAGAAGACCGACAATGAGCACGATGCTGCTGCGGCGGCGATCGTCGCCAAAGTTCAGGCGCTCGCCGCCACCCTCCACACCACAGACGTAAGAACGAGGGCCGAGATCGGGGTCGAGGTCACCCGCTACAGCGAGAAGACGGGCACCTCGGAAACCGACGCTGTGAAGCTGATCGCCGAGTTGACGCAGCTTCACCCGAGCACCATCTACGACTGCCTGAAGGTGGCTCGGGCGTTCTCGCTCAAGCGCCTCGACGACATCCTGAAACGAAAGATGAAGAACGGGAAGACGCTAACTTTCTCGCACGTCGTCGTGCTTTCCGGAGTGACCGACGAGCAGGCCAGGAACACTTGGGTGGACAGGTGCTTTGCAAACCAATGGTCGGTGCGGGACCTCGAAGCGGCGCTCAACGAGAGGGTCTCAGCCTACTCGCCACAAGGCCGAACTGAGGGAGGCGCCCCGCACATGACTCGCCGAGAGCCCATCCCGGGTTCAGGTTCGCCCAGCGGAAAGACGGACAGCCGGGCCGCACTGACGGGGCCATTGCCCCTCGCCCCTGACGCCGGTGACCCTCAGATCGTCCTCATCGAGGGCAAGCCCGAGTCGCCGGCAGAGGCGGTGAGGATTCCCTTCGGTGAGACAGTGCAACGAGGCTCCGCTCCTGAGCGCCGGTTGGCCGCCCAAGTCGCCAAGATTGAGGGGCTGGGGCACGCCATCAGGGCGCTCAGGACCGTCGTCATCGAACTCGGAAGTGAGCTGCCGCTGATGAGGCGTTCGAATCTGCAGGTGCTTGACCAGGTGCTCTCTGACGCCGTGACCTGTCTCCAGGAACTCCAGGATCGGGTCCGGTCGCTTTCGAGTGTCGCTCCGAACCCGACTCCCGCCGACCGTGGAACAGATGTCGCCGCCCGAGCGATTGATCAGCTTCGGCCCCTCCACACCGAAGCCTCTCAGACGCCTGGCCTCATCTCGCAGCAGGCGCCACGAAGCTGAACGGGACGGTCACTACGACCACGCCGCCGTTCTTGGGCTTCGGGAAGGCCCACCCACGAACCTGGAGGGCGAGGCAGTTCTCCAGCGCCTCGCTCGCCAGGGTGGACTTCGTGGTTTGCGCCTGGCTCACCTTGCCGTCGGCGCCGATGACGAACTTCACGGAGGCCTGCCCCTTCAGCGCCGGAACCTGAGCGAGTTGGGAATCGTAGCAGGCGGTCACCTTGCTTCGGTTGGCAAGGGCGACCTTCTGTATCGCCTCCTTGTCGAGGGACCCCATCACGGTTGGCTCCCCGAGTTCCACCTGCCCACCACCAGCAGCTTTCCCAACCTCCCGTTGTGGCTGCTCGGGAACAGGCGGTGTCGCACTGCCTTGGGCGGCCAGAACCGAAGCGTTGGTGGCGTCAACGGCAAGGCCCAGTTGCCGGCGGTCTGTCTCCATCTTCTTGATGGTCGTCGCCGAGTCCTTGGAGAGAGCCGACAGCTCCTTCTGCTTGGTCTCGATGTCGGCCTCGATGCCCTTGGGCACCGACTTGTCGACCTCGGTGAACACTGACCACGTCTCGGTGAAACCATCCGTGGTCTTGATGTCCTGCTCGCCGCTCTTCTCGGCCCACAGTGAGAAGAGCCCCTTCGTGGTGAACGCTGTGTCCGTGGTCTTGAGGATGGAGTGCTTCCCGACACGAAGGTTTGGGGGCGTCGGGCACGAGAACGACATGCAGCTCGGCACCGCCGAGACCGTCGCCATCTCGTAGGTGTTGTCCCCGACGTTCGCCACGATGTATCCCTTCAGGAAGAGGTAGCCGCTGCGCTGCTTCTTCAGGTTGTCGACGTCCTGGCGGAGCTGCCCAAGGTCGGTGACGGTCTTGCTCCCGCTGGACTGGCGTTCGCCTTGCGCCCGAAGCGACTTGGCCAGATCTTCTTGCTCTGGGCGTCGAGCGACATGTGCCAGCAGCACAAGAAGATCAGCGGCTCGTCGAAGCTGGGCTGCGTCCTCCTTCGGACCAAAGGCCGGGTCTGGAGCGAACTCGGCGGGGGTTTGCTGAGTCCATCGAGCACCGGGGTCGCCACGTGCACAGGATTCCCTGCTCAGGAAGTTGTTGTTGCAGTAGGTCTCCGAGCCGTCGCTCCATTGGCAACAGAACTTCGGCGGGGTTACCTCGACTTTTAGACCTGGCTAGGTGCCGAGCTTCAGTGCCTTGATGGTCGAAAGCGTCGCTGTGGCCACCTTCTGTCGGTCTCGGTCGCAGACGGCTTCGCCGATTGTCCCCAGTCGAGCGTCGATATCCGTGCGTTCAGTGGCCTCAGCAAGTGCCGGGAGGAGCGCCATCAGTGCTGCGGCCACGATGCATGCGTGGTCGCCTGTCACCCCCGCAGCCTTGGTGAGGCGCTCCTGAATCGCCGCCGCATCGTCGAGTTGCCGGACGACGTCGGCGAGGGGCTTCCCCTTCAAGGTGGCTGCAGCGGCGCTGAACCGTTCGCCAGCAAGTGTCGTCGCCGCCTCCGGCGGCACGAGGGCACCATCAGCGATGCCCAAGAGCGTGCTGCGCCGAGCGGGGGCGTCCTTGAGGTTCTGCTTCAGCGTGTCGAGGTGCGCCGCCGCATATGTGCCCAGTGCTGCCGGGTCCTTCGTTGCGAGGTCCTTGAGTACCCGCTCAGCGCTCTGCGGGTCGACTGATGGCTTGGTGATCTCGCTCCAGACCACGTCGAGCACCCAAGCCTGAGCCGGCCATTCGCCGAGGGCGGCGTCTACGACCTCCGGTTCGGTCGTTCCCTGCACCGCCTTGGCGAACTCCCTGGTGGCGTCAGGACCACCGAGTCGGACAAGGGATGCCATGGCTGGAGCGTGCACGCTTCGCTCCTCATGGTGCAGGAGCCGAACAAGCTCCTTGGTGTCTTTCGCTGCCTCCGCTCTTGCGACGTCCTTGTTCGTGGGCTTGCAGCCACTGGTCACGCCCGCCAGCAAAAGTACCCCAATGATCGCATTGGCTCTCACCATGACGACCCCCTTCGGTTCAGATGATTTGCAGTTCTGGTGGCGATCGCCACCTGTTTGTGAGCGCCCCCCGGCGGTACCGACGCCTCAATGGCCGGCCCGCCGGAACAGCCCTTCCTCGACTTCATTGCGGCCAACGTCCGGCGCCGCAGGGAGCGGCTGGGGCTCACCCAGGAGGAGTTCTCCGAGCAGGCCGAGTTCGACATCAGGTTCTTCAGGTTCATCGAGCAGGCCCGGAAAGACATCTCCGTCAGCACGCTGGTGCGGCTCGCCAACGTGCTCGGGTGTGACCCAGGAGCGCTCTTCCGGCCTGCACGGCCTGCGGTGCGCCGGCCAGGTCGCCCGACGAGCAAAGCCAAGACGGGAGTTCGGCGGGCCCGATGACGAAGGGCTACACCAGACCGAGAAGATGCCAGGCCCGGCGCCAGAACGCCTCGTCGTCTCCGGTGGAAAGGGCCTTCTTGGCAGCGGCAATCAACCCGAAGAGATGGACCGGAAGGCCCGGCTCTCGCTCGAACTCCGAGAGCCGTGCAATCACCTCGGGCAGTGAAGTTGGCCCCCGAGCCAGTGCCTTCACCGCCGAAGCCATCTGAGGGCGCTCGTCGTCGAGATACGAGGCGAAACTTTCGAGAACTCGGGTCTGGTCGTCGTTCATTTGCGTCCGCTCCGCTTGGCGCTTCCTCCACGAACTCGGGCCTGGGGGCCCAAGATGATGTCCGGGTCTTCGTGCGGCTGGACAGGGCCCACTCGGTAGTTGCACCGCCCCACCAGAAGCTTCGGGTCGGCCTGATGGAGGACCACCTGCCGCACGAGTTCGATTCTACCCTTCGCCATCCCGAGAACGGAGGCGAGCATCTTCGGCGCCCGAGACTGGGCATCGCCGTCCGGGAGGGCGCCGTCCACCAGCATCTCGGCCAACATCTCCGCTGACTCGATCACGGCTCCGAGTGCAGCCAGCTCATCGACGAGGCTCACGGTCTTCGGCCTCATGACGGCATCCCCTTGGCATGCAGGCTCAACCGGCAAACCGGTGGCGACTGCCGCCCCCAGCGACTGCCGCCCTGCAGGTACTCCAGGTCGCCGGGAACGAGGAACAGAGGCTGGGAGCCCCAGTGCGGAGCGGACGTCACCTCGACCAGCCCACACCGCTTGCACCAACGGAACATCGCCTTGTCCCTGCCGTCCTCGGTGGTCTCGACGGCGAGCACGACGAACTCATGCAGTTCGGCCTTCTTCGCCTTCTTCATTGCGCTCCTTGAGCGTGGCGGCGCCGAGGAGGGGGACCGTTCCTTCGAGCCGTGCTCCCAGAAGTCCTCGAAGCCGAGCTCGAACCGGCAGCGGGTCGCCTCCCGCTTCATCCAGGTGAGGGCGGCCTCGTGCGTCTCGAAGTCTTCCAGGCACTGAATGCCGCCCGTCTTGAGGTGCCCGTACACCGAGAACATCGTCGGGCACTTCGACTCGTCGTCCTGCTCGCTGAACTTCTCTCCGTCCTCGCTCTGCAGTTCGACGCAGGCGTGCAGTTCAAGGGCATCGAACCGGGCCATGAATCGGCGAGACCGAGACTTCGGTTGCGAGCGCTCCATGCGCCCTCCTCGGGTTGGTGGTTGGTGGAAAAGAGGCGGCCGAGACTTCCGGCCGCCCGGTGCTACTTCGCTGCGGCACAGGCGCCCTTGAACGGGCAGCCACGGCACTGCCAGTTGCGGACCGGGTAGCTCACCCCGGCATCAATGGCCTTCAGCACGCCGACGACGGTGTGGAGTAGGTCATCGACGTCCTTTTCGTCTCGGCGCAGATGCTCCACCTGCACCGCCGGCTTTCTCGTCTTGGTTACGATGACGTACTGGAGCGCAGCCCCAGCGAGCCCGAGCTGCTCCCCAGCAAACGAGTACGCCGTCGGCTGGATGTCGAAGCAGAGCTGGTCGGGCCCGTACTTCTTCGAGGCGGTCTTCAGCTCGGTGATAGTAGGTCGGCCATCTTCAACCAGCACGGCGTCAATGACGCCCGTGAGCTTCTCGTCGAGCAGCTCGCCGGTGACCGGGTCATGCAGATCCACGGTGAAGGGCTGCTCGATGCCCTGCACGGAGCCGGGCTCGAGCCCCGAGAAGTGCCCTCGGAACTCAATGAGCATCTTGAAGCCGAGCGCCAAGTGTTCGTCCCACACGACGTCGCCTTCTTCGTCGGGTTGGAGCGAGATGGGCTGCTTCGCCGCATCCAGCCAGGAGTCGAAGAAGAACTGCTGCAGCTCCTCCAGGGACGGTGCCGTCCCACTCGTCTTCAGCGTCGAGAACATGAACGCCGCCGTCGAGTGGAAGGTGGTGCCGAACGCCAGGTTGACCGGCTGGAACTCGGGCGTGAGCCCCCGGACGTAGCGGAACTCGTACTTCCGGGGGCAGCCCATGAACGTCTTGAGCTGGCTCACCGAGACGCAGAGACTCTCGGTGTTCATCGGAGGGCGGGACATCACGCCACCTGGTTCTCGGCCTCGTGGTGGCCGTCGCCGGTGCCGTTTCCGTTGAGGTGACCGTTCAGCCGGGAGATGAGCATCGAGGCCTCCTCCTTCGAGAGGAACTCCAGCGCCTTCCCGAACTCGGCCTTCACCTTCGAGCGGAACGTGCCCTGCTCGTGACCGAGCTTCCGGGCGATGGACCAGATGGCGCTCAACTGCTTCGAACTCAGCCGGTTCCGATTCTGCTGCTGCGCCGGAGGGGTGAAGCCAGCCGGCGGCGACCGGTTGTAGCCGGGCGGCGTGGCCTCAACCTGCGGCACCGGAGCTCGCTGGGGCTCGTCTTCGGTGGGCAGATTGTCGTCGTCGAGCGAGCCCTCGTAGGCCTGCTTCCCGCACCCGAAGAAGGCCGCTGCCTTCTTGAAGGCGTTGGTGAAGCACCCCTTCCGGGCATCGGCCTCGCTACTGGCGACATGGCCACCATCGGCGAGCGCCTCGGCGAACACCATGAACTTCCCGTCGACCCACTGTCCGAGCTCCAAAGTCAGGTCGCAGATGGCCTCGAAGGCCGGACGGCCATTCGTGCGCTTGATCTCCTTCACCGTGATGGTCCGGTGCGCCCGGAAGGCACCGAAGCCGAGGACCTCGTTCAGCCGGTTCACCACGTACTGGTACTTGATGCCGGTGGTGCTGTAGCCCTTGCCGGTCTGCCGCCCGTCGGTGCGCTCGATGGCCTCCTCGGGGAAGGGGGCGGCGAGTGCGGCGTAGAGCTTCTTCCTGTCGTTCTCGTTCACGGACTGCTCCTCGGGCACGAGGCCCTGAAAGCCGAAGCCCCCACGCTCGACATGAACGTGAGGGCCTCGGACCTTGGCTGCCATGGGCCTTATGCCGCTGGGGGAGTGAGAACTGCCTTCACCCTGAACAGCCCCCGAAACTGCGTGTGCTACAGGTCGTTCCGGAACTTATACGTGGAGGGTGAAAGCAATCTTTCACCCTCCTGACTCCTGGCGGCGACAACCGCCGTGTTGCTGCTCCAGATCGAATGCTGGATGCTCACTGCCCCAAGGGCGTTTGGTCGGCACGTAGAAAGGAAGGGCGATGACCTGGCTGAACTCCCTGAAAGCCCCCGGTCATGTGTCTGAGGCGGTGATTCACTTGAATCACGCCGCCGAGCGGATGCTCGACGTTGCGTCGAGCGTGGAAGTGTCCCGCCTCTACGCTGATGCGCTCAACAAGCTCCAAACGGAGTGGGTCCTGTTGGGGCAGGACCCGACCATTCGTGGCGAGGACGGCAGCGTTCGAGAGGTCAAAGCCTTCCAGTCCCTGGTCCTCAAGGCCATTCCCGAGACCTCTCGCAGCCGATTGTTGGCGAGCAAGGAGTTGGGTGACCTGGCGGCACTGGCGCCCAAGATCCTGAACCACGACACGCTTCGCCGCAGGGAATACCGACCCGGTGTCGAGATCGAAGACAGTCTCGTCAAGGAGGCATCCGAGGAGCACCGGAAGTTGGAGACAGCGCTCAAGGCGTACTCTTCAGGGCGAACGGGTGAGGCCGCCGAGCGTGTCATCAAGCGCATGGCCGAACTCCCCCGCGTGACGGTTTCCTGAGACACCTCACTGGGGCGAAGCTCGCCCCCGGAGGTGGAGATGGCGAAGCAGAAGGAAGACCGAGGGCGGTTCTCGTCGAAGCGGAAGATGGAGGCGGTGCTGAGGCTCTTGAAGGGCGAGACGCTCGACGCGGTGTCGAGGGACTTGGGCGTCACGGCCGCCAGGTTGTCTGAGTGGCGCGACGAGTTCCTGAAGGCAGCCGAGGCAGGGCTGAAGAGTCGTGAGCCGTCGGCGGCCGAGGACGAGAACCTGCGTCTGAAGGCGAAGGTGGGCGAGCTGACGATGGAGATGGAGCTGTTGCGCATCAAGGCGGGCATCGACCCTTTGCCCTGGAGGAAGTCGAGAGGATGAGCCAGACCATCTCGCCTTCCCAGCAACGGCCGTACGGTCTGGCTCTGGTGTGTCGCGTCTGGGGCGTGTCGCGTGCGTCGGTGTACCGGCGCCGAGCGAGCGCTTCTGCGAGCGAGGCGCCTCCTGTGCAGGGCCGCAGAGGTCCGAAGACGAGCTGGAGCGATGCGCAGCTGACGGAGCTCATCCGTGAGGACCTGGCGACGACGCCGTGGGTGGGCGAAGGCCACCGGAAGGTGTGGGCCCGGCTGCGGACGAAGGGCGTGCGGACGTCGCTGCGTCGCGTCCTGCGGCTGATGCGCGAGGCTGGGGTGCTCGCACCTTCGCGGGCTCGGCGGGAGTTGGGCCCACGCGTGCACGACGGCACCATCGTCACGGAGAGGCCGAACGAGATGTGGGCGACGGATGCGACCGCGACGATGACGCTCGAGGACGGGCAGGTGACCGTCTTCATCGCGGTGGACCACTGCACCGCCGAGTGCGTGGGCATCCACGCGGCGAAGCCCGGCACGCGGTACGAGGCGCTCGAGCCGGTCAACCAGGCGGTCCGCGAGCGCTTCGGTGCCATCGGTGCCGCGGTGGCGACGGGCCTGAAGCTTCGTCACGACCACGGCAGCCAGTACGTGAGCGACGCCTTCCAGGAGCAGCTCGTCTTCCTCGGCATCGAGTCGAGCGCGTCCTTCGTGCGCGCACCAGAGGGCAACGGCTGCATCGAGCGGCTCATCCGCACCTTGAAGGAGCAGCTCCTGTGGCTGCGGCCCTTCAGGAACGTCGAGGAGCTGCGGCTGGCGCTGCACGAGTGGCGGCAGCGGTACAACACGATGTGGCTGATCGAGAGGCACGGCTTCCTCACGCCCGAACAGGCCCGGCGCGAGCACGAAGCCATGAGGAGCGCGGCCTGAATGCAGTCAAACTGGTGTCTCGAAAACCGGGTGCGCTACAGAACTCCTCTATGTGGTTCGGTCCAACATCGCCCACGGCGAGAAGACTCCCTACGGTCCTGACCTGCAAAAGGCCGAGCGGGACTCCCGTGTCTGTGAGGTCCTTGTTCCTCTTCAGGCACTCGTCTCAAGCCTGTTGCTCGATGAGCCGGATTCGAAGCTGTTGGTCTACGGCACCCTCGCTCCCGGTGGAGCCAATCACTCGGCGCTGTCTTCCTTGAGTGGGCACTGGGAGGTGTGCACGACTTGGGGAAGACTCGACACCCACAACGGACTGCCTGTTCTGCATTGGGCGCCAGGAGCGCCAGCCGTAGAAGCTCATCTCTTGGCCTCGTCGGAGCTGGGGCAGCACTGGGAACGCCTCGACCGCTTCGAGGGTAGTGCCTACCGCCGTCGTCTCGTCGTCGCCCTGACCAAACACGGCGTCACCATCGCCAATTGCTACCTCATGACCGGGGACCTTGCGGGGCGCACCAAGAGCTAAACGAAGTGCCCGGCCAAGAAGCACCGGGCACTCCTCTTCGACTACCGCTGGGTCCTCCTGGGCGCCTTCTGCAGCTCACTCAGGAGCACCATCGCCACGGCGACCAGGACCTTCTGCGTCACCGGGTGCCGGGCGAACCACACGACCGTCTTCCACACGCCATCACCTCCTTGCTCGGAGGCCTCCGAAGTTCTTCACGTCCAAGGAGATGAGCGGAGTCGAAGAACTCCTCCTCAAACCGTGAACAGCTTCTCGGCGGTGGCGTCGTCCATGGCGGTCAGGTTGGTGACCGTCTGGACCTCGTCGCACCAGGGCTCCAGCGCCCGAGCATCGACGCCGATACCGAACCCCAGCACCGTGACGCCGAGCTCGGCCGCCACCGCCCGGAGCTCAACCGCAGGAGCCGTGTCGCTCTCCCCGTCGGTGATGAGCACCACGTCGGCCTTCTTCAGTGCCCCAGGGTGCCGGCGAATCAATGACAGCCCGGTGGAGAGCACGTTGGCGATGCTGGTGCCCCCACTGCACGACACGAAGAGCCCCTGCTCGGGGAGCGGCTCATGGGGCTGAACCAGCGCCTCGAACTTCACGCCCCCGTCGAACCCCAGCAGCGCAAAGGGACGCCGCTGCCGCTTGGCGATGTCGAGCAGAGCAAGAGCCACCGCCGTCGCCCAGATGTCAGGCGGCCCGTCCATCGAGCCGCTCTTGTCGAGGCACACCACCAGGGGCCCCTTGCCCAGCGTCTCAGCCCCGGAGAGCTGGTACTGCATGGCCCTGCGCTCGATGAGGTCCCGAAGCAACGCCAGCCTGAACCTCGGGCGGCGCAGTTTGCCCAGCTCGGCAGGGAGGAGCCGAGACAGCGCACCTCCCAGC
Source organism: Myxococcota bacterium (assembly GCA_052034585.1). Taxonomy (GTDB): domain Bacteria; phylum Myxococcota; class Myxococcia; order Myxococcales; family Myxococcaceae; genus Xiheimicrobium. The sequence continues at coordinate 23,266 of JBPOIJ010000021.1, read as the reverse complement.
TCGACGTCGGTGATCTCCTCTACTCCGTGCTTTACCTTCTGGCGCTGCTTGGCGGCAGCGATGCGCTTGAACCGCCCCGCAAGCAGAGCGATTCGAAGCAGCCGGTTGTCGTTCTTGAGCCGAGTGGCCAGGGGACGAGAGCGGCTTCCCTCCGAGGGACGTGGCCCCCCGCTGCCGAACCCCGCCGACCTGCCGAAGGCCACCTCGCCCAGGCCCTCAAGTGCCTCCCGCACCTCCTCGACGGCCTGCGACGCTCGCTGGCAGGCAGTGGTCAGCCCTCGCCGAGGGGCATTGGATGAAGGTGAGTTCGGCTCAGGAGGAGTCGGCTTGAGCTCCTTCGTCAGGGCTTCGACCGCAGCGGCGGCGGCGATGGCGTCGTTCTGGCACTCGGTCGCCAACCGCTGGAACGACGAGAGCTGCTCGATGTTGCGGTGGAACTCCTGCGCCCACCGCTGGTGGAGGCCGAACTGGCCCTCATCGACGCCGCCCTCCGTCTCACCGGCGTAAAGCCGGTCGAATAGCTCGTCGGCCAGCTTCAGTTCCGGCGAGTCCCAGGGCTGCGAACCATCGAGACCACGGGCCTCCCGGTGGAGGTAGCAGTGCCAGCGGGGCACGTCGAAGATGAGCCGCTTCACCGCAGCGCCCTCATCCCCAGCCCGAGGCCGGTGGACACCGAGCGAGCCAGTTCCGCATGGAGCCCGTTCACCTCGGCGATGGCATCACTGATGGACGCCTGGGCCCGCTTGCCGGCGGACTTCGCCAGATCGCCCAGCTTCGCCTGCTGCGCCCGGAACTCTTCGAGGGCCTGCGCAGCCTGGGCGAGGTAGGCCTTCCTGTCGCTCGTCTTGAGCGCCTGCACCTTGCCCGCCGTCTCTCGGGCCGCATCGAGAATCTCGATAGCTTGCGAACCGATCGGGTCGGCCAGCTTGCCCACCATGCGAGCAACCTTTGGGCGCTCCTTGGGCTCCCTCCAGAGTGAGTCGGTCAGGATGGCGAGGTCCTCGGGTGACGTCTCCGACTCGCCCCCGAGGTAGGCCGCCCCCTGCACGAGCCGCAGCGACTTCTTCCAGCGGCGGTCCGAGGCGACGATGCCTTCCGTCTTGAGCCCTTCCCGAATCGAAATGAGCGCATCGACGGTGTCGTCGGTCACCTTCACCGAGTCGACCTCGGCTTGCGCCGCCTGCAGCTCCAGGAGCGGCAGGGACACCTTGGCGACCGGCTCCGGCGCCGAGAGGACAGCCCGGAGGTTCCCCGGCCGCAGAAGGTAGTTCACCTCGAAGCGCAGGAGGAACCGGTCGAACAGCGCCTCCAGCTCCCGGCTCTCCGGCAGCTCGTTGCTGGCGCCGAACAGGGATATGAGGGGCACCGGCACCGGCGAGCCACCATTGCTGAAGGTGCGCTCGTTGATGAGGGTGAGCATCGAGTTGAGGATGGCCGAGTTCGCCTTGAAGACCTCGTCCACGAAGGCGAGCTGCGCCTCGGGCAGCATGCCGGTGGTGACTCGGACGAACTGGTCCTGCTCCAGCGCCTGGAGCGAGATGGGGCCGAACAACTCCTCGGGCGTGCTGAACTTCGTGAGCAGCCGTTCAAAGTAGCTGGCGTCGAACGCCTGGGCGATGGCCCGCACCAGGGCGCTCTTGGCAGTTCCGGGAGGCCCGAGGAGCAGCACGTGCTCCCGAGCGAGCACGGCGCACAGGGCGCCGTCGATGACGAGCCGCCGCTCCGGGAAGAGGGCGTGCAGCTCGGTCCTGAGCTTTTGAAGGGTCTTGTTCATGGGAACTCCGTGAAGGGGAAGGGACAGGCGGACAACCGGTCAGCGACCGGTTGGGGCGATGCAGGAGAGACGGTGCCGGCTACGCAGCGAACTTGGTGTCGAGGAGCTGCTCGACGGAACCGGTGAGCTTGGCGAGCTGCTCTTCGAGGTCGGCGACCTGAACCCGGAGGATGTCCCGGTAGAGGGCCGCCTTCGTCTTCAGCGACTCGAACGCCTCCAGCCGGCGCACGAGAGTCGACGGCCGGTCGGGTGGGCTCTGCAGGAAGCCCTCGACCTCGGACTTCAGGGCTTCGAGTTCCTGGACTACCGACGCCTCGGCGACCTCCCCGAGGGTCCGGCTGGCATCGGAGCTGTCGTGAATCGGGAGCAGGTAGACCTTCGAGCTGCCGATGGACTCGATGGCCTGCTGCAATTGGCGCAGCTTCGGCGAGTAGGTCCGAGGCACCCAGTAGATGCCGCCGGACTCTCGGAGCGCCACGGCCGAGAACGAGCGCAGGGTCCGAACGACGCTGCGCCGAACGTCGTCGCTGGTGTGGTTGAGGCGCAGCCGCTCGAAGGCCAACTGGACAGCGGACACGAGCTCGTGGCTCGGGTTGTCGGCGATGAGCTGCTCGTTGACCCGGTCCAGCTTGATGCGGGCCTCCTGGGTGTAGCTGAGCGAGCCATCGGCTTCGTGGGCTTCATGGACGACGGCGAAGACGACCTCGGTGGAGTCCTCCTTGCCGAGGCGAAGCAGGTGCTCCAGGTGGCCGACCTGGGTCTCCCGAATGGCGGTCTTCAACGCCTTCTCGGCGGTGGGCGCCTCGGGGAGCAGCGACTTGTCCAGCCCGGCCCCCAACCACAGGGCTTCGAGCCGGGTGCGGCTGACTTCGGCGTCGGCGAGCTGCCACCAGATGACGTCGCCGAGGTGGTCGCCCTTCGTGGGGAGGGCGGACTTCAGGATGTTGAACGACATGGGCAGTGCCCTCGGTCGGGGCAAGCTGAGCCCGGCGACCAGAAGACGCCGACTGGAAGTAGCCGAGCGCCGGCAAGTTGCCCTGCCACGCTCTTATCCCGAGAGGCCGGCGCCTATTTCGGGGGAGCAGCCGAGGGGGAACTGGGTAGCGGACTCACGGTCTTGAATCTGGTTTTGGCTGCGTCCTCGAAGGCCAAGTACTTCTGTCGACCAGACTCGAAGGAACTCGGATCCTCTCGAAGGTTGCCGATCACCAGCCATGGGGCGGCGCAGTCGGAAGTCAATGGAGAGAGTGAGTCGATGTCTAGGAGCAACCAGAGCACTTCACCGATCGTCAACGGAGGCGTGAGGCTTGATTCCAACATCGTCAGCGACTCAGGACAGGACTCGGACGTCTTGATGAACTTGTTGAAGCTCTTCTCGCTACGAAGCCGAACGAGGTCGAGACGCCCAAGCCGGTACCAGATTCGAACGAACGGCTCGGTCGCCATCTCCACCGTGTCTTGGACCAGCAGGGCCCCGCCAAGCCCCTCGTTCGTGGGCTCGCCAGAGTCGAAGAGGCCCCTGTGCGCCACCGAGAAAGTCGCCGGAAAGATGATCCGACGTCTCACGTCCCACCGTTTCGTCGTGGACTTGTCGATTCGGCTCTTGAGCTGAAGCGGGACCACGGTCCCGTCGTGAACGAGGGTGAGATCCACTCCGTCCACATCGATGTCATGGGACAGGACCTCGATGTGCCGCTTGGTTCGGGCGGCGTGGCAGTAGATCTCCGCAATCATCTGGTGACGGCAGAACGCTTCTTGGGCCTTGCTGTCCGACGGTTCCCAGATGCGGGGCGCCTTGGATACCAATGTGTTCCTCCTGAGGGCCGATGGGCCCCGTAAACCCCCGTCGATCGTAGTTCTTCGTCGAGCAAGTCGACCATACGAGATAGAACGTCGCCCGAGGGGTGCGGATGCAGTCGATCTTGGTCAACGAAGTGCGAGCTGGGCTCAGTGACGAGCCCTCAGCCGTCGCCCATTCGGCGGCTCGGAACCCGGAGGCCGACCGTGGCTCGCCTTGAAGATGTCCAGGCCGGCGTTCGGCTGAAGGGGCTAGCCTCCCACGGCACCGCCACCATCAAGAGCGTCGACTGGCACGGCGACCAGTGCATCCAGGTCCTCTACCTCGACGAGGCCGGCGCCGCTCAGCAGGCGATTCTCTACCGGGACGACGAAGCCCGCCTCCAGCTCGAAGAGAAGACCCGCCCATGGTCTTTCGACGCCGACGGCAACCTGCTCCGGCTCGTCTCCGAGGCCTACCGCATTCGCCTCGCCTGGCTGTTCGACCCCTACGTCGCCATCACGACGTCCTCCATCGACCCGCTGCCGCACCAGATCAGCGCCGTGTACGAGGAGATGCTGCCCCGGCAGCCGATGCGATTCCTGCTCGCCGATGACCCGGGCGCCGGCAAAACCATCATGGCCGGGCTCCTCATCAAGGAGCTCATCATCCGAGGCGACCTACAGCGCTGCCTCATCATCTCGCCGGGCAGCCTCACCGAGCAGTGGCAGGACGAACTCCACGAGAAGTTCGACCTCGACTTCGAGCTCCTGACTCGGGACATGATCGAGGCGACCCGAACGGCGAACCCGTTCGAGCAGAAGAACCTGCTCATTGCCCGGCTCGACCAGCTCTCACGCAACGAGGACGTGCAGGAGCGGCTGAAGAACGCCCCCGAGTGGGACCTCATCGTCTGCGACGAGGCCCACCGAATGAGCGCCCACTACCTGGGCGGCGAGGTGAAGTTCACGAAGCGCTACCGCCTGGGTCAGACCCTCGGTGAGCGTTGCCGGAACCTACTCCTGATGACGGCGACGCCGCACAGCGGGAAGGAAGACGACTTCCAGCTCTTCATGGCGCTGCTCGACGGCGACCGCTTCGAAGGGCGCTTCCGAGAAGGTGTCCACTCCGCCGACCCGTCCGACCTGATGCGGCGGCTCATCAAGGAAGACCTCTACACCTTCGATGGCCGCAAGCTCTTCCCCGAGCGGCGCTCGCACACCGTCACGTACCAGCTCTCGAAGGAAGAGGAGTCGCTGTACGCCGAGGTCACCGACTACGTGCGGTCGGAGATGAACCGGGCAGAACGCTTCGCCGACAAGGAGCAGCAGCGGCGCATCAACGTCGGCTTCGCCCTGATGACGCTTCAGCGCCGACTCGCTTCCTCGCCGGAGTCGATTCTCCGCTCGATTGAGCGCCGCCGAGAGCGGCTCGAAAGTCGCATTCGTGACGAGAAGATTCAGCTTCGAGGCGGGAAGGCAGCTCAAGACCTGAAGTCGACCGGGCCGAACGTCTCCGAGGAAGAATGGGACGAGCTCGACGAGGAAGCGCCGCAGGAAGAGCGTGAGGAAGTCGAGCAGCAACTCGTCGACAACGCCACGGCGGCCCAGACCATCGCCGAGCTCGAAACCGAAATCGCCCGGCTGAAGGAACTGGAGACCCTGGCGAAGGCCGTGCGGCACTCCGGCCAGGACGCCAAGTGGGCGCAGCTCAAGTCCATCCTCGATGACCCGCTGATGGTCGACGAGCACGGCAACCGGCGGAAGCTCGTCATCTTCACCGAGTTCCGAGACACGCTGACGTACCTAGCGGACCGAATCCGCTCTCGGCTCGGAAAGCCCGACGCCGTCGTCGAGATTCACGGTGGCGTGGCCCGGGAAGAGCGCCGCACGGTGGTGCACGCCTTCATGAACGACCCGAGCGTGCTCGTCCTCCTGGCGAACGACGCTGCCGGCGAAGGCGTGAACCTTCAGCGGTCGCACCTGATGGTGAACTACGACCTGCCGTGGAACCCGAACCGCCTGGAGCAGCGCTTCGGTCGAATCCATCGCATCGGCCAGAAGGAGGTCTGCCACCTCTGGAATCTCGTGGCGAAGGACACCCGAGAGGCCGACGTCTACGTGCAGCTCCTCGACAAGCTCGAAGACGAGCGGAAGGCGCTCGGCGGGAAGGTGTTCGACGTCCTCGGTCTCTTGTTTGAAGAACGTCCGCTGCGAGACCTGCTCATCGATGCCATCCGGTACGGCGACAACCCTGAGGTGAAGGCTCGGATTCACAAGCAGGTCGCCAACGCCGTTGACCGCCAGCACCTCGAAGACCTGATTCAGCGTCGGGCGCTGGTCCACGACACGATGGACCTCTCGCACATCGATGCGATTCGAGCCGAAATGGAGCGCTCCAGGGCCAAGCGCCTCCAGCCCCACTTCATCCAGAGCTTCTTCTCGGCAGCCTTCGAACGACTGGGCGGCAAAGCACACCGCAGAGAGCCCGGTCGCTGGCAGGTCAGCCACGTGCCGCAGGCGCTGCGAGACCGAGACCGGCTCATCGGCACCGGAGCTCCAGTTCTTCGCCAATACGAGCGGGTGTGCTTCGACAAGCAGTACATCGACTCCCAGCCGAGGGCGATGTTGGTGTGCCCGGGCAACCCGCTCCTCGACACGACCATCGACCTCGTTCTGGAGCAACACCGAGGGCTGCTGAAGAAGGGCGCAGTGCTCATCGACGAGCACGACCTCGGCACCACTCCACGCCTGCTCTTTTACCTTGAGCATGCGGTACAGGACGGGCGCAAGCTCAAGAACGGCCAGTTCCAGGTCGTCTCCCAGCGCCTCCAGTTCGTCGAAGTCGCCGCCGATGGGGCCTACCGGGATGCCGGCATGGCGCCGTACCTCGATTACCGAGGAGCCACCGAGACCGAGCTGCCTGCGCTGAAGTCGGTCATCGATGCGGGCTGGTTGAAGGAGGACTGGGAGCACAAGGTGATGGGCTTCGCCCTGCGAGAGCTCGTTCCGAAGCACGTTGACGAAGTCCGACGGTACCGGCTCCCACTCATCGACAAGGTCGAGGAACAGGTGAAGGCCCGGCTGCTCAAGGAGATCAACCACTGGGACCGCCGTGCCCAGGACCTCCGAGCGCAAGAAGCTGCCGGCAGGCAGACCCGGCTCTCGTCTCAGCAGGCCGAGGACCGTGCAAACCGGCTCTCCGACCGGCTTCAGTCACGCCAGCGCTCCCTCCAGGACGAGCGCAGCATCTCGCCGCAGCCGCCGAAGGTGGTCGGTGGTGCGTTGGTGGTCCCGTTCGGCTTGCTGAAGCAGTTGGTGCCGGAAGCACAGAGCGACTGGTCGATGACTGCTGACCCCGAGCAGAGGACAGTCGTCGAGCGCCTCGCTGTCGAAGCTGTGCTTGCCACAGAGAGGAAGCTCGGCCGGCAGCCGAAGGACGTCGGCGCCCAGAAGCTTGGCTACGACGTCGAGTCCAAGGACCCGAAGACCGGCGACCTCTACTTCATCGAAGTGAAGGGGCGCACGGACGGTGCCGACACCGTAAGCCTCACCAAGAACGAGATTCTGCGGGCGCTCAACGTGCCCGACCGATTCAGGCTGGCCGTTGTGCTCATCAAGGACGGCGTGGCCCAGGAGCCCATCTACGTGACCGACTTCGACTGGGGCCAGCCCGGCTTCGCCCAGACACATTCGACCTTCCAACTTGGCCCCCTGCTGCAGGTCGGAGGGCTCGCCCGATGAGCTACCGGAAGAAGCTCATTGAAGTGGCGCTGCCGCTCGACTCAATCAATGAAGCAGCCGCCAAGGAGAAATCCATTCGACACGGCCATCCTTCCACGATCCACCTGTGGTGGGCACGGCGTCCTCTGGCTGCGGCCAGAGCGATGCTGTTCGGTCAGCTCGTCGATGATCCTGCGGCTTGGCCCGACGTGTTCAGGACCGAGAAGGAGCAAGAGGCGGAGCGTCAGCGACTCTTCCGGGTAATCGAGGAATTCGTAAAGTGGGAGAGCAGTGCCAGCGCTGGAGCAATTGCTGCCGCACGCAGAGAGATCGCACGCAGTCACGCTCGTGCGTCGAACTCATCCCGGGCCAAACAGGTGCTGGCTAGCCTCGATTCCCAACGAGCAGTCGATGAATACCTCGCCACCGAAGTTCCTCCCGTTCACGATCCGTTTGCAGGTGGTGGGTCGATTCCTCTTGAAGCGCAACGTCTCGGGTTGCGTGCCATAGCGACGGACCTCAATCCGGTGGCAGTACTTATCTACAAGGCGCTTATTGAGAGTCCACCGTAGTTCTTCGGTAAGGCGCCGGCCAACCCGGACTCCCGGTCCAGTTCCCCACTAAGCACGTGGAAAGGGGCCCAGGGATTGGCTGATGATGTTCGGTACTACTGGGCTTGGATCGGTGAGCAGGCCAAACAAGAGATCGGCCACCTCTATCCCGAAGTGCGTCTCCCCAAAGAACTGGGGGGCGGCACAGGAACCGTCGTGGCTTGGCTTTGGGCTCGAACAGTGGCCAGCCCGGACCCTGCCTTGAAGGGACTGCACGTCCCGCTCGTGTCGACCTATTGGCTCTCCAGAAAACCGGGGAGAGAGACGTGGGTTGAACCTGTTGTTGATAGGCGAAACCCAGATTGGCACTTCGAGGTTCGCTCCGGCACGCCAAAGAACGCAGACGCAGTAACCCTCGGTACGAAGACCGGCAGAGGGGACTTCCAGTGCCTACTGACCGGTGCCCCGATCTCCGCCGAGTACATTCGCTCTGAAGGAAGGGCCCATCGCCTTGGGGATCGGCTCATGGCGGTCGCCGTAGAGGGCGAGCGGGGGCGGATTTACTTGGCTCCGACTGATGCGATCGAAAACGTGGCACGGGTTCCAATCCCGAGTGGGGTGCCGGAGACAGAACTGCCCGAGCAAGCGCTCGGGCTGCGAGTTCAGAACTACGGACTGACTCGACACCAAGACCTGTTCTCGCCTCGCCAGCTCACGCTTCTCTGCACGCTCTCCAAACTGGTTGACCGAGCAGCAACGAGGGTCTTGAGCGACGCAAAGGCAGCAGGGTTCGGCCCGGATCCTCGACGCCTCGCCGAGGGCGGAACGGGTGCGCAAGCCTATGCCGATGCAATTGCCGTCTATCTCGGGATGACTGTGTCCCGGCAGGCCAATTACACGTCAACCCTTTGTGCATGGAGTTCGCACCCGAAGGACGAGTTGGCAAAACAGGTTTTCATGCGGCAGGCCCTCGTGATGACTTGGGACTACGCCGAATCGAACCCATTCAGCTCGTCTGGCGGCAATCTCAAGGGGACTGCGGCCTACGTGGCCAAGGTTCTGGAGTTGCTTGTGGAGGGTCCGGCGGGAACCGCAAGTCAGTGTGACGTCCGAAATGCGGGGACTGGGCACGCTGCGGTGGTGCAGACAGATCCGCCTTACTACGACAACATCTCTTACGCTGCACTCTCCGACTTCTTCTACATCTGGCTCCGCCTGACTCTTCGTGGAGTGCTCCCTTCTTTGTTTTCGACGCTTCTGACTCCCAAGGTCGAGGAGCTCGTTGCTGAACCCGGGCGGCATGCAACTCCCAAAGAGGCACATGTCTTTTTTGAGGACGGCCTCCGTTCGGCGTTCGGTCACTTGTGGAGCATGCAGTCCGCAGAGCAGCCCTTTGCGCTCTTCTATGCGTTTAAGCAGAGCGAGGAATCCGATGCGCCTGGCGCCGCAACAGTCTCTACCGGCTGGCAGTCGATGCTGCAGGGGCTTGTCGATTCGAAGTGGTCAGTGGTTGGGACATGGCCAGTTCGAACCGAGCAGCCTGGCGGGATCAGAGTCGTCGGTAGAAACTCACTCGCCTCATCAATCGTGCTCGTGTGCCGGAAACGAGAACCTGACGCTGGGCAAATTACTCGGGCCGAGTTTCGCAGGCGTCTTCGGGACGAACTGCCGGTCTCTTTGCGGGCACTGCAACACGGGAACATTGCCCCAGTCGACGTCGCTCAGGCCTCGATTGGTCCGGGCATGGCGATCTTCTCCCGTTACGAGAGGGTGTTGGAAGCAGACGGCAGCCAAATGACCGTTCGAGTTGCTCTGCAACTCATCAATGAAGCCCTTGACGAATTCTTGGCGGCGGAAGAGGGGGAGGTCGACCCGCACAGTCGCTTCGCCATCACCTGGTTCGAGACCTACGGTTGGAGCGCCGGCAGCTATGGCGACGCTGAGACTCTAGCGAAGGCACGAAACGTTTCCGTCGAGGGTGTGGTCGCCGCAGGAATAGCGACCGCCGCTGCCAATCGTGTGCAGTTGGTTCCTCGCTCGAACCTTGACGCCGAATGGAATCCATCCACTACGGATCGAATCACTGTCTGGGACGCAACTCAGCACTTGATCCGTGAGCTTGAGACCGGCGGCGAGCAGCGAGCCGCAAACCTGAGACGGCGACTTGGGCCCGTCGCCGACGCCGCACGTGACCTAGCGTACCGACTGTTCAACGTCTGTGAGCGAAGAGGTAGGGCAGATGATGCGTTGGCCTACAACGCACTGGTCATTGCCTGGCCCGAACTGGAGCGCTTGGCCGCCAATGTTGCGGCTCCCGCAGCCTCCGCCGACCAGCTCGGCCTGGGGCTTGGGGCACAAGGGCCAGCGAAGTCGCCACGCAAGGCACGAACGAAGAGGACGGCATCGTGACGAAGGTCAGAGGGGGCCCTGATCTATGGCGCTAAGCAACCGAGAGCGGATCGACAAAGGGCTGGAGCAACTCCGTTCCGGGCTGTCGCCGTTCGCCGAGCGGGAGTTCAAGGCTCGGCTGGGCGCTTACTGGGTCGAGCAGGTTGCCGAACGGCTGAAGCTCAAGAAGGGCAAGGGCGGCTCCGTCCCCTGGGACAGCCAGGCCCTCCTGAAGGCCATCGGTGACAGTTGGCAGGAGGTCTTCAGCCACGTGCTCGGGCACGTCGAGCGAGCTTACGTTGGCGAGCTCCGGGAGGTTCGCAACAGGTGGGCTCACGAGGAGCCTTTCTCGAACGACGACACCGACCGTGCCCTCGACACCATGAAGCGGCTGCTCGATGCGGTCAGCGCCGCTGAGCAGGCCGACGAGGTCTCGAAACTCCGGGTCGACCTTCAGCGAGTCATCTTCTCCGAGCAGGCTCGAAACAAGACCCGCTACCAGCTCACGCTGGAGGGAATGCCGAAGGCCGGGCTCAAGCCGTGGAGAGACGTCGTCACTCCGCACCCCGACGTCGCCTCCGGCCGCTACATGCAGGCGGAGTTCGCTGCCGACCTGGCTCAGGTCCACCGTGGTGAAGGGAGCGACGAGTACCGTGACGCAGCCGAGTTCTACCGGCGGACGTTTATCACCGCCGGGCTCAAAGACCTGCTGCAGGGCGCTCTCCATCGAATGACGGGCAAGGGCGGCGACCCCATCGTCGAGCTGCAGACGAACTTCGGTGGCGGCAAGACGCACTCGATGCTGGCTCTCTTCCACCTCTTCGGAGGCACGCCAGCCGGAAAGCTTGCCGGCATCGAGCCGCTGATGAAGGAAGCGGGCGTCACCTCGCTGCCGAAGGCGAAGGTTGCAGTCCTCGTCGGGACGGACCTCTCTCCCGCCCAGGTGCAGAAGAAGCCCGACGGCACCAAGGTCCACACGATGTGGGGCGAGATGGCGTGGCAGCTCGGCGGCAAGGAGGGCTACGCCCTCGTCGCCGACTCCGACACCAAGGGCGTGAGCCCCGGTGCGGCACTTCTCGGGCAGCTCTTCAAGAAGTTCGGTCCCTGTCTCGTGCTCGTGGATGAGTGGGTGGCTTACGCCCGTCAGGTCGTGGGCAAGCGAGACCTGCCGTCAGGTGACTTCGAGGCCCAGACGACCTTCGCCCAGGCGCTCACCGAGGCAGCCCACGCTGTCGACAAGACGCTGGTCGTCGCTTCGATTCCGGCTTCCAAGATCGAGATTGGCGGCGACAACGGTCAGGCCGCTCTCGACACGCTGAAGGACGTCCTGCAGCGAAAGTCGAAGGCCTGGCGCCCTGCGAGCAGCGATGAGGGCTTCGAGATTGTCCGGCGACGGCTCTTTCAGCCGCTCACCGACAAGGATGCGTTCGCTCACCGAGACGCTGTCGTTTCCTCGTTCGCCAAGATGTACCGGGAGGCCCCCAACGACTTCCCGAATGGCTGCGGCGAAGAGTCCTACAAGCGGGAGCTCGAAGCGGCCTACCCGATTCATCCTGAGCTCTTCCGCCGGCTGTACGACGACTGGTCCACGCTCGATAAGTTCCAGCGCACCCGTGGCGTGTTGCGTCTCCTGGCGAAGGTGATTCACCGCCTCTGGGAGAGCGGCGACAGCAGCTTGATGATTCTCCCGGCCTTCATTCCGATGGACGACGGCCAGGTGAAGTCCGAGCTCACTCGCTACCTGCCGGACGTATGGGAGCCGATCATCTCCCAGGACGTCGACGGCGAGAACTCGCTGCCGATGGAGATTGACCGGAGCACGCCGAATCTCGGTCGGGTGTCGGCCTGCCGGCGTGTGACTCGCACGCTGTACCTGGGCACCGCTCCAGGGGCGAACAACAAGAACCCCGGCATCGACGACCGCAAGGTTCGACTCGGGTGCGTCCAGCCTGGAGAGACCGCTGCGGTCTTCGGAGATGCGCTCCGGCGGGTGAGCGACAAGGCCAAGTTCATTCACCAGGACGGCAACCGCTACTGGCTGTCGACCAAGGCGAATCTGAATCGCATGGCCGACGACCGGGCGAGTGCGCTCAGCAAAGAGCCCGAGACGCTGTTCGCAGAAATCAGCAGGCGACTGATGGGCGAGCAGGACAAGAAGAAGGAGTGGAAAGACTTCTTCGCAGCTGTTCACCCCTGTCCTGACGAGTCTTCCGACATTCTCGATGAGCCCGAAGCCCGGCTCGTCATCCTGTCGGCCAAGCACGTCCACCGAAAGGGACAAACGGACAGTCCGGGTCTGTCCGCTGCCAAGGAGTTCCTCGCCAGCAAGGGGAACGGCCCTCGGCTGGAGCGCAACTGCCTCGTCTTCCTGGCGCCCGACAAGAAGGAACTCGAAGCGCTCACCGACGCCTCGGCCCAGTACCTGGCCTGGAAGTCCATCTACGACGAGCGGGAGCGCCTCAACCTCGACAAGTTCCAGGAGAACCAGGCCAAGACGAAGACCGACGAGATGAACCACACCGTCGACCTTCGAATCGGCGCCTCGTGGATTCACGCTCTGGTGCCGACGCAGCCCAACGCCACCGCCGAGGTACGCTGGGAGGAGCTCAAGGTCAGCGGCAACGACGGCCTGGCGAAGCGGACTGGGTCGAAGCTCAAGAGCGAAGAGCTGCTGATGCCCGAAATGGGCGGCGTGCGCCTCCGCATGGAGCTCGACCGCTACCTCTGGACCGACAAGGACCACGTGTCCGTGGGCCAGCTCGCCGAGTGGTTCACCCGCTATCTATACCTGCCGAGGCTGAAGAACCGAGAGTCGCTGCACCGGGCAGTCATCGACGGAGCCAGCAACATCCTGGTCGACGAGACGTTCGCCATCGCTGCGAACTGGGATGACACCAAGAAGCGCTACGTGGGCCTGAAGTTCGGAGCTGGAACGGCCCCGGTCATTGAGAAGGCGACGCTGGTGGTGAAGCCAGCGGTCGCCATGCGCCAGCAGGAGATTGAGAAGGCCGCTGGTGCACCGGGCACGCCGGCGCTGGGAACTCAGGCCATCCCGAAGGCAGGCTCGACATCGCCCGGGAAGTCCCCAGGCCCTGCAGCTCCGACGACCAAACCGCCGCCCAACCTGTTTATCGGCTCGGTGAAGCTCGACCCGATGCGAATCGGTCGGGACGCAGGGCGAGTGGCCGAAGAGGTCATCCAGCACCTCTCGACGATTCCTGGGGCGAAGACCGAGGTGACCTTGGAGATTCGGGTCCACGTCGAGGGCGGGGTGAAGGACGACGTTGTTCGCCGTGTGACCGAGAACGCCAACACCTTGAAGTTCAGTTCGCAGGGGTTCGAGAGTGAGTAGGCAGGGCCGTGCACGGCCAACCAAGAGGCAGCGACATGTCGTCATCTAAGAAGTTGGCCAGGCTCTTTAGTGCCATCGGCGCAAAGGACTGGGACTCAGCACAAGCGATAGCGCTGGAGATGGTCTCTCGTGAAGAGGGCCTCGGGCATCACGCACTTGCCCGCCAACTTCGTGGGAGTCTCATTGCGCAGCGTGCCGTGCCGCAATCCGAGCTTCTTCAGGTGGTCCGGTCTGATGCCCCCCTTAGCGCCCTGAGTGCGCTTCACGGGGACGTCGGCCTGGGGGACGTCCGCCTGACGCAAGCGGTACGGACGACGCTGACCAACTTGGTGGTTGAATTCCGCCGGCAAGAGGAGCTCAAGAAGCACGGACTGGATGCTCGCAGACGGATTCTGATTCACGGCCCGCCCGGCTGCGGCAAGAGTATGACCGCCCGAGCATTGGCCCACGAGCTCGGTCTGCCAATCTTCGTTGTTCGCTTGGATGCGGTGGTCGGGGCATACCTCGGCCAAACAGCCTCCCGGGTTCGAGAACTCTTCCGGTACATCGAGACCATCCAGTGCGTGCTGCTAATCGATGAGATCGATGCCCTGGGAAGGACCCGTGGTCACGAGAGAGACGTCGGCGAACTTGATCGGGTCGTGATTTCACTGATGCAGGAACTGGAGCACTCGCAGCCCAGGGGCGTCTTGGTAGCCACCTCAAACATGGCCGCCAGTCTCGACCGAGCGCTGTTGCGCCGATTCGATTTGCAGGTGGAATTCCGCCAGCCCAAGCCAGCCGAGTTGCTTGCGTTCTCGAACCACCACGCAGCTCTTCGCAAGGTACGACTCGACATCGGCCTGAAGGGACAGATCAAGCGCAGCAAGAGCTATGCAGAGGCAATGCGCTTGGTAACCGATGCTCATCGAGCCCAAATCCTCCGGGCGGGCCCATGAGCAAGCAACCACCCCCAAGGAACTTCTTCCTGAATGAGGCCCACGAACTCGCCCACACCGACCAGACCGGAGGCGGGCGGCCACCGAACCTGGGGAAGATCAACTGGAGCCAGCGTGGGTCCCTTCTAAGCAAGTCCCTTGTGTCGGCTCGCACTGCGCTCCTGAACTTCCCCGACCCGACCGTCAACACCCGACTCTTTCTGCTCGCAAGGCCAGTCGCTGGAATTCCGAAGGTCTCCGAGAGCAAGAAATCCCCTGGGCCGTACAGCGCCAAGCCGGACTTCGGAGGCGCCGAGTCCCTCGCCTTTCGCCGGCTCGGGGTTGACCTCCTCGAAGTTGGAGCAACCGGTGAGGCGGTAGTCCACACCACTCCGCAGCGGTTTGAACGCTTGGTCACAACGGCTGCTTCGCTTGCGACCGAGGGGATCAGGGAACAGGCCAGGTGGGTTGCGATTGAGCGCTTTGACGTAGTGCCCCCCGAGCTCAAGTACGACAACGAGTGGCTTGATACGCTTCCCAAGACCGGGTTGAACGAATGTGTATTGAGGTTCCACAGCCTTCTGACCCGCTCCGAAGTGGAATCCGTGCTCAGCCTCATCGCCGACTCGTTGAAGTCAGACGGCGAGAAGATAGTGCGTGCTGGATTGGGGTTCTCGGGGCGCCGCTGGTACCTCGCCCACCTTCAGAGGAAGACCATAGAGCGAGTGGCCAGAGACTTCGCTTCTGTGCAGGCTCTTCACCCCCCCATGCGAACGCCTCTCGCCGCCGGGTCGAAACCCAGAGGTGCGCCTGCGCATGCGCCAGCGTCGGTCGCTACATTCCCACTTCCGTCATTGCCCACGGTTGCCGTAGTGGACTGTGGCGTGCCGCAGAATCATCCGCTCCTCGGCGGCCTAATCAGGGGCCGCTATAGCGGGCGATCGTCCGGCCCCGTTGGGCACGACCATGCTTCTCTTGTGGCCTCGAGAATCGCCTTTGGCGATCTGAACCTCTACGGCGGACCACGGGCGACGCCTCCGCCCGAGTGCGCCATAGTCGACGTCGCAGTTGCCGACCAGCCTTTCAGCAACCAGAACCACGTCGAGATCTACGACGACGACGTTGTGGACGCCATGATCGGTGTTCTTTCCGGAAATCCAGAAGTGCGTGTGTTCAACTTGAGTTTTGGCAATCCGGAACCCGTCGGCGACCTCCCGCAAAGGGCACAGGAGGAGCGCCTGATTTATGCACAGGACCTCGACAACTTCTGTTTTGCACACGACTCGCTCGTCGTTCTGTCCGCAGGAAACACCGCACTCGGCGTTCAGCCGCAGCCCGCCTACCCGGGCCATCAGGCTGATCCGAGGTGGGGCATGGGGGGCTGGGCGTCCGGGACGAACACTCTCAAGGTTGGCGCCTATGTCGGGTTTCCCGTGCCACAGTGCGTAGCCTCGACAGTCGGTTGGCCCAGTCCGTTTTCTCGGGTTGGGCCGCCGATTTCGGGGGCAGCAGCGCCCGAGTTCTCGGCCCCGGGTGGAGATCTCAGGGCGGACTACAACCGTCAACCGCTGGCGGGGGTGTGGGGGTGCAACAGTATCGGGCTTTGGGATGACCACCCGGGGACGTCTTTCGCTGCTCCGATCATCTCCCGAGAAGCCGCCCTCGCATTCGAGCGCCTCCGTGGCGTTGCAGGGAGACCGTTTGCGGTGCTAGTTCGAGCGTTCCTTGCGCAGAGCGCTAGGCGATTGGCCGAGCAGACATACACTGCGGCCGTGCAGCGCTTGGCCGATCGAACGCTTGGATTGGGGCTCCCCGATGCCCGCTCGATTGTCGTTCCGAGTCCAGACGAGGCGCTGCTGTTCTGGCAGGGCGTCTTGGATGGGCCCGGAGACACCGCTCGTGTCCAGGTGTTCATCCCAGCAGCATGGCTTGCTGCGGCAAAGGAGCCGACGGTTAGGCTTGTTGTGTGCTGGGACCCACCCACGAACCATGCCGTAAGGGGAGTCTGGCGCTGCAGGGAGGTCGCCGCCAAGCTCAAGCCGACGGCGGGGGCCGAGACATTTCCATCGATGACCAAGGAACGTCGACGCAACTCCCCACAGATTGACCGGCTCTACGACCTTTCGCAGCCGAACCTCGTCAAGAAGAAGGTGGCTGCGGCTGACGATGCTTGGGTAGTCGAACTGAGCTACTCGGAAGTGGCGCCCTATCCGCCTGGTTTGGAATTTTCCCCAACCCAGCGTGTTGCGTTTGTAGCCAAACTCTTCGACCGTTCGATCCCGCCTGTCTCGCCACAGGCTACTCTTCAGGGCCTGAGAGCAGCTCAGTCCATGACTCGACTGTCTGCGGCCACGATTTCGGTCCCCGCTACTGTTCTCGTTCGAGTTCGCTCGTCTTGAGCCTGAGGCCGGAAGTTCCGATCTAACAGGTGTTCGAGTTAGAGGTCTGCGTCGGCCTTGATCCAGAGCAGCGACAGCGTTGCCGCCAGGCTCGGAATCACGACGCAGTCCTCGACCAGCTCTTTGTCGTCGTAGTTTCGTTCGCCGCTCAGCCATGCGGAGGCGTGTCGCCAGCGACGATCTTGAGATCCAGATCCACCGACGTCGCCGAGATCTAGGTGCTCCACCTCAGCGAGGTCGCCCCGCCGAGATACTCACGGCCGACCCGCCGATCTCCTTCCTTGACCAGTATGGGCGAAGGACGAATGTTCTTCGGGGGCTCACAGCCGACGCCCTTCGGGTTGTCGTCGTTGCTCCGCACCCAGACCAGTCCGACTGCGACGTGGCGGGCATGGTCGCCCACGAGCTAAGCCATGCGTTCATAGGGGACAGCGCCTCAAGGGAACGGCCGAAGAGATCGCTGCTGACGCAAAGGCGATCGAATGGGAGTGTGGTCAGTTGCTGCTGGTCTCCTTGCGAAAGGACCTCGCCCGAGACTCGGTGAGGAGCCCGCCGAAGCACGAGTTGGTTGCTCAGCTCACCGACCGAGTGGAGGCGCTTGAGCTGCTCCTCAAGTAGCTTCGTGTCGTCGGCTGCCGAAGGCGTTTCAGGGTCGAATCCGAAAGGGGCGCAACGAACTCGCCCCCTAGTGAGGAAACTCGGGAGGCTTGCTGAACGACCCGTGGGAGGCAGTGCCTACTTCCCAGAAGTGTTGGTGAGTGTGGCCCACCAGGCGGTCGGTCGGGCAGGCGAGCAGGACTTCGCCTTCGCCGCACGAATGTCGGCCTCAAGCAGTTCAGGCACGCCCTGGCGGCCACTGGTCGTCAGGCTGGCGGCCGTCTCGACGGCTGTTTCGCTCGACACGCCGAGTGCCTTCAGAAGAAAAGTCAGAAACTCGACGTCGTTGCGGGGACCCTCGACGAAGGCCCCGGCATCAAGTTCCGCTTCAAGAACTTGGCGGAGCTTGCGAGTGTTGTTGCGGCTCGCTCCCCTGACGACCTTCTTGAGGACTCGCTCGACGATCAGACCGGCGGCCTCAACTGGGCCGTTGTTGGCGACGATCCAGTCCTCGGCTACCTCGTGCGTGGCCTCGGTACGGAGCTCGTCGATGACCTGCCGAACGCTGTCGACCGAGGTGTCGAACCCGGACCGGGACAGCCATACCGCAAGCTCAGCGGCGATCGACGCCTGTCTGGCTTCGGAGTCCTCCTCTAGCGAGAACGTCCTGACGACCGCATCTGCGGCGACTCTCGCCCATGCCAGCCTTCGACCCACCCGGCTGATTCGGGTGGTGCGAAATCGTCGAGCTCTAGGTCGCCGGCGGTGCTTGGCCAGTGTGGTCAGGATGGCCTGCAATGCGGCACGTTCGTCCTCCCGCACGGGACTACTCGCCCGAGAGTATGAACGTGCGAGATCAGCGAACTCGACCAACCCCTGCGCAAGATCGGAGGCAGAGATTTCAGGAGCCGTCTTCTTGGGCTCCAAGTCCGCCTTTGAGACTTCACGGCTTGTCGGCTTGGTCTTCGTCGCCTTGGTTCTTCGGGCCATTTTCGGGCCATAGGTTCATCAAGACCGGCAAGTTCGGCAAGGCGGGAATGCTCCCGCTCGACGGAACCTGCTAGAACGCAAGGCTCAACGATGCGGGCAAGCAACGTCACTGGGGCTCATAACCCGAAGGTCGTAGGTTCAAATCCTACCCCCGCAACTTCGAAGAACGACGCCGACTTAGCGCTAAGCTGAGTCGGCGTTTCCTCTCGCTTGTGCGGGAGTTTCTCGGGCTCGCTGCGTATCGATGACAAGGGCTCGACCAGGACACATGAGCGTTGTGAGTTGACGACTCTTACGTCCTTCGGCGTGACGAGAAACACGGCGCATCGAAAGTACCTGCGCGCCCATTGAAGAGGTGTTGGAGGCATCACGTGCGACGGCGAGGCGATTCTCAATATCGACACGCATCTCTTCATCGACCGTTGCGGCCTGCGGTCAGCGGACAGGATGGTGTGAGATTCGTTTCTCAGGAATGCCGCCTAAAGGAGAATCTCCGTGACCAACCACCTGCCGACAGCAACTCGACTTGCGCAGAGCACCCCAGGTGCGGCGGGGGAGACGTTGAAAGCGGTCGTTCTCGTCGGAAACCAGAAAATCGGCGGTCAGCTTGGTAAGGGTACCGGTTGGCTGGTGAACCCGACCCACGTCGTTACCAACCAACATGTGGTGGAGGGAAACGATAAGGCGAGGGGAATCGTGGTTGTGTTTCCGGATGGCACCCATCAGCCGGCGGCCGTCGTGGCGTCGGACGTTGCCAAGGACCTCGCCGTATTGAAGCTAACAACAGCCAGCCTTGCAGCGCCACTCGCGATTGACAGATCTCCCTTGTCGGTCGGGAGTCAGGTCGCCACTTGGGGGCACCCACTCGGTTACAATGGACCGGCCCCCATGCTCACGATGGGCTTTATGTCCGGCTTTGAAGACCGTGGGCCGAAACTCCAGCCTTGGCTCGTCTTGAACGCTGCCATCAACGGAGGGAATTCTGGTGGCCCGCTTTTCGAGTGGAACCAGGCGAAGGTTCGGGGCGTAGTCAGCGCCAAACATGCTCCCATCGATCCTCTGCTGCTGACAGCGATTGAGGCTCTCGCGACGAACAGGAGTGGCGTCACGTTCACGGCCACTTCGCCCAACGGACAAACGACGACTTTTGTCGAGTCGCAGCTCGTTGCTGAGGTACTGGCGTACTTCCGGCACATGACGCAAGTAGTTATCGGTCTCGCCATCTCTTCCGACGAGGTGGCCGGATTCCTAACGGCTGCGGGCATCGGCTGGACAGACTAGCGAGCCACCCTCGAAGGGGCTCCCGGCTGACCCTCCGGTCGTTTGACCACCAGCAAAGGCCCCGCAACTTGAGAGGCTGAGCATGCTGGGGCCACGCGCTGCGGTAGGGTGCGCGAAGGACTGACCTGCCTGAGTTCTTCGGACCAGTGATTCTTAGAGGGATGCCCCTCCGGCTGATTGAACAGCCCACTGCTCTTCGTGTTGCTTGAACTCGTGCGGCGTCTTGTAGCCGAGGCTCGAGTGCGGCCGCACCTGGTTGTAGTGCTGTCGCCAGAGTTCGATGACGGGAATGGCCTCGCGCCTCGTGCGAAACCACTCGAGACTGAGGCATTCGTCGCGGAACTTCCCGTTGAAGCTCTCCTCGGTGCCGTTCTCCCACGGCTTGCCGGGTGCGATGTGGGCGGTGTCGATGCCGAGCTCCACGGCCCACGTGATGATGGCCGTGGCGACGAACTCGGGCCCGTTGTCGCTGCGAAGGTGCCGAGGCGCGCCGTGGAGGCTCACCAGCCTCGAGAGCACCTCGACGACTCGAGCTGAGCGAATGCTGCCGGCGACGTCGATGGCGAGACACTCGCGGGTCCACTCGTCGACGACGGCGAGGCACTTGAGTTGCTGCCCGTTGGCGCAGGCGTCGAACACGAAGTCGAGCGCCCAGACATGGTTGCGAGCTTCGGCTGGTGTCGGTCGAGGCCTCCTCCGAGGGAGCTGAAGCCCTCCGCGTCGCCACAGTCGGTACGCCCGTGTGCAGCTCATCCGGTGTCCCTCACGTCCGAGGGAGATTCGAATCCGCCGGTATCCGTAGCGCGGGTACTGCGCCGCCCGGGGCCGTCAGTCGGCTCAGCACTGGGCTGTCCACCAGCGCCTTGCGGGACTCGTAGTGAAGCGCCGAGCGGGCGACGCCCAGCAGCCGACACGCGCGACGACCAGAGAGGCCTCGCCGGTAGGCGTACGCCACCTGCTGCCGACGGGCCGTCGCGCTCACCATTTTCTTGCGGCGATTTCCTTCATGACCTCCACCTCGAAGTCTCGCTCCGCCAGTAGCTTCTTGAGCCGGGCATTCTCAGTCTCGAGCTGCTTCAGCTTCTTCGTGTCGGCGATATCCATGGCGCCGAAGCGCTTTCGCCAGACCTACAGCGTCTGCTCGCTGATGCCGTGCCTCTTCGCGACCTCGGCGACCGGCGACGCGTCGGCCTCGCGGAGGATCTTGACCATCTGCTCTTCGGTGAACCTGCTCTTGCGCACGTCTGACCTCCGGGTGGGCCGGAGGGGCATCGTCTCACGCTTCGGCTGGTCCGAAATTCCGTGGGCAGGTCACATCTACCTCAGCGACTCATTCGTCGCGCCACGTCTCGTTCTGCTTCGCCACCACGACATGCAAAGGCGAGCTTTGGCCCAATGACGTGTCTCCAGAACCGTCATGCGGGGGCCTCGCGGGCAGGACGTCGCCCTGAACGGCGAGGGGGCGGGTGGCGCAGGGCGTGCACTTCGGGCCTTTCCGTCGCGCGCCCATTCGATTTCATCGCCTGAGAGCGCTTCTGGGATCGTTGCAAGGCGACTTGTAGCTACGCGACATTATCGGGCCCAAGCAACCGGTCGAGGTCCGCTCGCGTGTTCTCAAACACGAGCACGCCCAGCCGCTGCTTCCAGGCCTCTTTGTCGAGTAGAGCTCGGCGCGCGTCCACGAAAACTGACCGCCAATCGTCGTCGTCAAAGTCCAGAACCGCACCGAGTTCGACAGCCGCTCGTCGATGACGAATTCGGGTGGCGAGTGCGAGGGCCGAAGACGTGGGAACACCGAAGCGCAAGTGCTCGGGAAAGTTCAGCACTGCGGGTGCCAGGTCTTGTTCCTGTGCGGCCAAATGGCGGCCCAGCAGTGCGACGGCCTGCTCGACCAAGGTCTGGAACGAGAAGCTCAGTAGCCCATTGTGCACCCCAAGGACGTCGTCAACGTCCATCAGCAGGTGAGCTGCGATCTCATTGAACGTGCGGCCTTTCAGCCATTCAGACACCAACTTGAGGAACATGGCACGTTGAGGGGCTAGATCCTCGTCCTCGACACGGAAAGCGTCCCTTGCGCTCTCCTCGAAGCCAGGTTGGTTCCACGCCCAGTCAAGGAGCGCCTTCAGAAGCGCCGGGTCGAGAGGGTCGGTGAATGTTGACCAGGAAGGGACGATCGTCGCTAGCGAACTTTCGACGGCAGGCAGCAGTCGTAGCCTCGCACCGGTCTCCCGTACCCATGCGAGCCTGCCCGTTGAGCCAAATGCCGACACCCGGCGAGCACGAAGTGTGAACACGCGCCGGAGCAAGTCCCGCGAAGCCTGATCGGATTGCTGCGACGCGAAGGTCTGGTCCGCCAGATTGGTCGCAATCGCGACCAACCTCTCCTCCCCGATCTCCTCCGCAGCGAGGTCGATCAGAGTCGCGTCGATGCCGTCTACAAGGGGGTGTAGCTGAGGGATTTGCTCAAGGACGCTATCGGAGAGTTGCTGAGCAGTTCGAGCGAGGAAGCTTGCCAGATCGCGTACCAAGTCTCGAAGGGCTCCCCCGACCGGCTCACTAGCGGCCTGCCGCGCAACTTTCTCAACAGTTGGCCACTGCTGCTCGTTTGCACAAATCACGAGGCCCTTTGTGTTCGAGCCAGCGCGCCCGGCGCGACCGACGAGGTTCTTGATGTCTCGGACCAAGAGCGCCTCAGCTGGCCCCGCCTTGCCTCGGCGGAGTACCGAATACAATACGAGGGTGCGAATGGGGAGGTTGACGCCCTCCGCCAGCGTGCTGGTGCAGATGGCGAACCGACACAATTCACTTCGCAGAACGCGTTCAAGCACCTCGCGCGCCTCCTGTGGAATGTCGCCATGGTGAAGAACCGCTCCCCTCGCGAGAGTTCGCGCGACGATCCAATCCGCCCCGTACTCGAGGCCGAGATACTCGAGTGCTGGACCGAGCCGCTCAGATTGTGCATGTGCTTGGGGGGCCGGGAGGCTGAGTCCGTGTTCAAGTTGCGCCAACAGCTCCTCGGCAAGTCCGACTGCTCCTTGGTCGCCTCGCTTGTTCGCGGCGAAGACGACGACCCCGCCCATGGGAAGGGCTTTTCTCGCAGCTGCAATTGCCCGCGTCTTGTACGAGTTGAACGCGTAGGTATTCCTCCGCCCTGTCTCCGGCTTCGTCCACTGGAAGTCCTCCTTGCGCAGAAACCCGCCAACGGTAAACCGTGGGGGCGCAGGTTCATGGGGATGCATCAAGAGGTTGACGGGGGCGGACGCGCCGGTGCCAGAGGGATTGAGCACCGCGAACTCGGCTAAAGCCGGCCGATAGTTGCTGCGCACGACCGAGGTGGGCTGGCCGCCGAGCCACGCATTGATCTCCTCAATGTTCGGCACGATTGCAGACATGAAGACGAATCGCGGGCCTCCGCCTTCCTTTGCCCTTAGCCGAGAGAGGAGCAGCTCAAGACTGACCCCGCGGTTGTCACCGTCGAGGAGGTGTCCCTCGTCGCAGATCACGAGCGAGACGCGACG
>JBPOIJ010000152.1:0-29733 GCA_052034585.1 Myxococcota bacterium | reverse complement strand
ATGCAGGCGGCGTCTCAGTGGGGCCGTCAGGAGTTGCTCCGCGCCCTCGTCGCCTGCTCGGAGGCCGACCTCGCGTTGAAGCTCGGCGGTTCGGGCAAGGCAGGCGAAGGCAACCTCGTCTTGGAGCGCCTCTTCTGGACCCTCTGCGGCAAGGCGGCTGCGTGGGACTCGCAGATGCACGTCATCCGCCGCGAGCAGGAGCGCTGACATGACCTCCACCACCCTCGTCACCTGTGCCCTTCCTTACGCGAACGGCCCGGTGCACCTCGGCCACCTCGTCGAGCACATCCAGACCGACATCTACGTCCGCGCGCTGCGGAGCCTCGGGGAACGCGTCGTCTTCCTCTGCGCCGATGACACCCACGGCGCGCCCATCGAGCTCAACGCGCGCAAACAGGGCCTCACCCCCGAGGCCTTCGTCGCCAAGTGGTACGACGAGCACACCAGCGTCTTTCGCGACTTCCAGGTGAGTCACGATCACTACGCCTCGACGAACTCTCCCGAGAATCAGCACTACGCGAACCTGATCTACGGGCGCGCGAAGGACGCGGGATCGATCGGCAAGAAGGACGTCGAGCAGCCGTACGACGAGAAGGAAGGGCGCTGGCTGTCCGATCGCTTCATTCGCGGCACCTGCCCCAACTGCGGCTCGAAGGACCAGTACGGAGACGCCTGCGAAGTCTGCAACGCCACCTACACGCCGCGAGAGTTGAAGGACGCCAGGAGCGCGATCTCCGGCGAGCCGTTGGTGTGGAGAAAATCGTCCCACGCCTTCTTCCTCCTCTCGAAGCACGTCGACTTCCTGAAGCAGACGATCGGCACGCCCAGCTTCATGAACCAGGGCCCAGCGGCGCAGCTCGGGCAGTTCTTCGAGAAGGGCCTCGCCGACTGGGACATCACTCGCGACGGACCGTACTTCGGCTTCCCGATCCCCGGAGAGACCAACCAGTTCTTCTACGTCTGGCTCGACGCGCCGATTGGCTACATCGCTTCCACCGAGCAGTGGGCGAAGAAGCAGGGCAAGTCCGCGCTCGACTTCTGGGACGAGAACGCCGACGCGAAGATCGTCCACACCATCGGGAAGGACATCGTCTACTTCCACTGTCTCTTCTGGCCGGCGGTGCTC
Source organism: Myxococcota bacterium (assembly GCA_052034585.1). GTDB lineage: Bacteria > Myxococcota > Myxococcia > Myxococcales > Myxococcaceae > Xiheimicrobium. The sequence continues at coordinate 28,607 of JBPOIJ010000152.1, read as the reverse complement.
AAGGTCGCCAAGCTCAAGCGCCCCTCGCACGTGCACATCCACGGGCACCTCACGGTGAACGGCGAGAAGATGTCGAAGTCGCGCGGCACCTTCATCAACGCGCGGCCCTACCTCGACGTGCTCGACCCGAACTACCTGCGCTTCTATTACGCGTCGCTGCTCGGGAACGGACCAGAGGACATCGATCTCTCGTTGAAGGAGTTCCGCGAGCGCACCAACGCCGAGCTGGTGAACAACCTGGGCAACCTCGCCAATCGAGCCCTGTCGCTCCTTGCCAAGGAATTTCAGGGAGAACTGGCGGCGCCGGCGCCCGAGCTCGGGAAGACGCTCGTCTCGAACTCGCTCGAGAAGTTCGTGACGATCAAGAACGCGTTCACGAGCTTCGACTCGCGCACGGCGGTGAAGGCGATCCTCGAGATCGGCTACCAGGCGAACCTCTTCCTCACCGCGGAAGAGCCCTGGAAGAAGCTCAAGGTGCCCGAGACCCGCGAGCGGGCCCACCAGGCGCTCTCGGAAGCGGCGGAGATCGTTTTCCTCCTCACCGCGCTCCTCGAGCCGATCGTTCCCGAGCTCGCGCAGAAGCTCGCCAAACAGCTCAACCGGCCGTCGCTCACCCTTCAACGCGTCAGCGGCGCAGCGTATCCGTTGCTCGATCGCTCGATCGCCATCGGAGAGCCGTCACCGCTCATCAACCGCCTCGAGCCGGAGCAGGTCGAGAAGCTGATCGCCGTCGTGCCCGTCGAGGAGACGAAGAAGGCCGAGCCGAAGAAGGCAGACAAGAAGGCCGAACCCGCGGCGCCGCCAGGCGAGATCGAGTTCGCCGACTTCACCAAGGTGGCCTTCAAGGCCGGCAAGGTGCTCGCGTGCAAGAAGGTGCCGAACGCGGACAAGCTGCTCGAGCTCTCGGTCGATCTGGGTGAAGCCAGCCCGCGCACGATCGTCTCCGGCATCGCCGAGGCCTATTCGGCCGACGCGGTGATCGGAAAGAACGTGGTGGTCGTCGCGAACCTGAAGCCCCGGCCGCTCAAGGGCATCGAGTCGCGCGGAATGATCCTCACCGCCGGCAAGGGCGGGAAGGACCTGCGGCTCCTCGATCCCGGAGACGTGCCGCCCGGCTCGGAGGTGAAGTGAGCGAGGCGTGGCGAGCAGCGCGCGAACGGGCGCTGGTGATGCTCGAGCGCGAGAAGGTGGCGACGCTGCGGGCCGAGGCGGCGTCGACGATCTGCGACGCGGCCGCCGAGGCCCCTCCCGAAGCGCGAGGTGACTTCGCCGCCGACGTCGTGCAGCTCATCAATGATCGTCAGGAAGACGTTCGCTGCGCTGGCCTCGCGCTCGCGGCCGAGGTCTTGAAAGCCGAGGAAGCGAAAGAGGTGTTGGTGCGCCACCTCTCCGACAAGGCCCACCGAGTTCGGGTCGAGGCGGCGGGGCGGCTCGCCGATCTCGCGCTTCCCGATGCGCGTGGGGCGTTGGCGGCGGCGCTTCAAGACGAGGTGTTCTCGGTTCGTTTCGAGGCCGCGCGCGGCATGGTGGCGCTCAACCACTCCGCTGGGCTCGAGACCTTGCTGACCGCCCTCGACGATTCCGATCTTCGTTTTCGTGCGGCCGCGGCGCTCGCGCAGCTGGGAAACAAGGACGCGCTCCCGAAGCTGAAGAAGGCGTTTCACGGTTGGTTCTTGCCAGCCTTCGACAAGACCCAGCTCGCCGGAGCGCTCGCGACCTTGGGTGATCCCGAAGGCGTCGATCACCTCTTCAAGCGCGCCGCCAAGGGCTGGTCGATGGATCGCGCGATGGCGATCGAGCTGCTCGGGGAAGTGAAGGCGCCCGGGGCGTCATCGCGGTTGCTCGAGATCGTTCGTGCGCCAGACGACGCGTGCCGTGGCGCCGCCGCGCGCGGACTGGGCCGGCTCGAAGACGCCTCGGTCTTCGGAGAACTCTCCAAAGTGCTCGACGAGCCGACGCTCCCCGACGACGTGAAGTTGGACGTCGCGGAGGGCTTGCTCCGTCTCGACAAGCAACGCGGACGAGAGCGGGTGAGCGCGCTCCAGCTCGCCGATGACGACGCCAAGGCCGAGCTCGCCGCGCTGGTGAAGGAGCTCGCTCCATGAAGCTGATCGACGCCCACTGCCACCTCGAGACGAAGGACTACCCGCAGACGAACGAGGTGATCGAGCGGGCGCGGGCGCAGGGCGTGATCCACGCGGTCGTGGTGGGGCAGCTCCAGAAGCCCGGTGACTTCGGCTTCGCGCTCGACGCTGCGAGGGCGCACCGCGACTTCCTCACGCCGACGATGGGCATTCATCCCCACGACGCGGCAGCCGCGACAGCGGCCGACTGGAGCGAGCTGGAGCGCCTCTGCCGCCTCGCCGACATCGCGGCCGTCGGAGAGACCGGCCTCGATTACTTCTACAACCACAGCCCCAAGGAGGCCCAGCTCGAGGCCTTCCATCGGCACTGTGCGCTCGCGACGGCGGTGAAGAAGCCGCTGGTGATCCACGTGCGTGACGCGCACGACGATTGTGTCGAGGTGCTCCGCTCCGAGGGCTCGCGCGAGGGCATGATCCACTGCTTCACCGGCGACACCGACGCCGCCCGCCGCTACCTCGACTTGGGCTTCTTCATCAGCATCTCGGGGGTGGTGACCTACAAGAAGTCCGAGGCGATTCAGGAGGCGGTGAAGTTCACCCCGCTCGAGCGCCTCATGGTCGAGACCGACAGCCCGTTCCTCGCGCCGGTGCCGTTCCGCGGGAAGAAGAACGAGCCGGGCTACGTGGGCGAAACCGCGAAGAAGATCGCGGAGCTGAAGGGCCTCGACCCCGACGCCGTCGCGCTGGAGTGCGCTCGCAACTCGAAGCGGCTCCTCTCGCTCCCGGTCGAGCTCGGCTGACCGAATGTCGATCGCACGCTGCCAGCAATGCGGCCGCCCGATCTCGGTTCGATGGCGCACCTGTCCCTGGTGTCGACGATGGACCGGTCAACCTCACGTCCGAGACGGTGATCGGCTCGATCTGGAACTCCAGGGCATCGCAGCAGTCAGCGTAGCGATGGGCGCATGCCTGCTCGTGTGGCCGTGGGCGATCGCCGACACGCTGCGCCTTGCGATTGGGTTTCTCGTCGTCGCGCTCGGTTTGATCGGCGGAGGCTTCGGCGTCCTCGTGAGCGCTCGCGCCTACGACGCCGTCCTCGCCCTCTGGTCCATCACGCTCTTCGCCGCGGCGAAGGCAGGTCTCGACGGGTCGCTCTGGCTGGTTCCGCTTCCACTTCTGCTCGTCGTCGCACTCGTCGCACGTCGTCAGGTGCTTCGCCGTCGCTTGCGCGGAGACCCCTCGATCATCGGGTTCGTCCCTCGGCCCGGCTTCGATGCCTCGCGGTGCGAATTTTGTGGCGAGCGCTCGGTCGGAGTCTTCGCGCCAGTGATCGTCCTCTCGGCGGGCTTCTTCGCGGCGAGGTCCTACACTTCGTTTCGCGCCGTTTGTGCCCGTCACGCCCGGCTTCGCACCGTGGTGCCGACGCTCGTGACGCTCCTGGTCGGTTGGTGGAGCGTCCCTGGCCTGATCTGGACACCTCAGGCCCTGGTCGCCAACGCCGCCTTCGGGATCGAGGCAGACAGCGACGTACTCGCGGAGATCGACGCCGACACCCGGAGCGGCTGGCGTGCCTGGCTGCCCTCGATTGGAGCGGTGTTCGGAGTGGTGCTGGGGCTCATCGAGGCAGTCGGGCTCGTCAACGCGGCCGTTCGCTGGTCCGGCTGACACTCCTCTGGAACCGGAGGGAATCGCCCCACCGCGCCTTCGTTCTGCTAGGCACCATGCCCGCCATGCGCTGGTTGCTCCCTCTCTCGCTCCTCTCCCTCAGCTGCGCCTCGGTCAGCTCGTTCTTCTCGGGCAACGACGACCCCGTCTATTCGACCGACGGCGAGGAGAACCTCAAGAAGGGCATCGCGGCGATGGAGAGCCGCAACTACATCGAGGCCTCGAAGTACTTCGAGTTCACCCGCACCAAGTTCCCGTTCCTCGAGGCCGCGAAGGAGGCCGAGCTCAAGCTCGCCGATTGCTCCTTCGAGCAGGAGAAATACGTCGAGGCGCGCGATCGGTACCAGAACTTCGTCCGCCTCCACCCGACGCACCCGAAGGTCGACTACGCCGCCTTCCACGCCGCGGAGACCCACTTCAAGGACATCCCCTCCGACTTCTTCCTGCTCCCGCCGTCGATCGAGAAGGATCAGCTCGAGCTCAAGGGCGCGCTCATCGCCCTCAACGAGTTCGTTCGGCTCTACCCGAAGTCGGAGCACCAGGAAGACGCGAAGAAGATCATCGCCGACGTGCGCCGCCGCCTCGCCAAGCACGAGCTCTACGTCGCGGAGTTCTACGAGAAGCGCGAGAAGTGGCCTGCGGTGATCGGCCGGCTCACCGTGGTGCAGAAGAACTTCTCGGGTGTCGGCTTCGACGCCAAGGCCGCCTTCGGCCTCTACGACGCGCACATGGCGCTCAAGCAACCCGCTGAGGCCCGCGCCGTGCTCGTCGCCTTCGTCACCGACTTCCCCAAGGACGAACGCGCCTCCGAAGCCAAGCAGCTGATTGGTGCGCTCCCGGCGTCGGCTCCCGCGCCCGCGCCTGCGCCGCCTCCACCACCTGCTCCCTCCTCGGCCGCGCCCGCGACGCCGTGAAAGGGGAGAGCGCCAAGCTCCTCGGCTTCATCGCCGCCATCGCCGCGCTCGGCCTCATCGTCGCCGTCTTCGGCGGCCGCGTCCTCGGAGTCGCCGCCGGACCCGAGAACGAGATCATCACCTTCCTCAAGAAGCAGGAGAAGATGGGCCAGGCCTTCGACGCCAGCCAGTCACTCCTCGGCAAGCGCGTGTCCTACCAGCGCATCTCGGTCTCCCTCGAGCCAGGAGGCACCCGCGCGCTCGTCAGCTGCACCCTCGACTTCACCGGCTCGCTCAAGGACACCAACGTCAGCTCGCTGGGCTTCGAGAAGATCCCCTTCGTGCTCGAGAACGGCTCGTGGAGGCCTGCTCGCGGCCCGGCGCCTCGGCTCGCCGCCATCGTCCGCGCACTCGAACGACGCGCCCGCGCCCTGGAGGCTGGCTCGATCCCCGACGTCGAGGGCCTCGATCGCGCCGAGGCCGACCGTTACCGCAGCCTCACCCGACGGCACTTCACGCCGCTCTCCTGGTTCATCCGCTCCGAGCGGGAGGCCATCGAGGTCTCCGAGGACTATTGGCTCGAAGGCCAGGCGCCCGATCGACCGGTCGACGAGCGCGGCACCCGCAAGCTGTCACTCTCGGAAGACGCGCTCGGAGAGTTCCTCTTTCCGCATGGCCTCTTGTAGGGTACAGCCTTGATTTCCGAGGGGCTCATGGACGACGCGCTCAAACAACTGCTCACCTTGGGTCGCGGCTTTTTCGAGAAGAAGCAGTTCGCCCAGGCCGAGAAGTACCTGACGCAGGTCGTCGAGCGGAACCAGTCCTTCGCCGACGTCTACAACATGCTCGGCGTCATCTATCACGACCAAGGGCAGTTCGCCCGGGCGCAGCGCGCGTTCGAGGCTGCGCTGCGGATCAACCCCGCGTACACCGACGCCGCCCTCAACCTCGCCGTCATCTACAACGACATGGGGAAGTACCGGGAGGCGAAGGAGGTCTACCAGGCCGCCATCAGCCGCCAGCGCGCCAGCCCCAACAAGATGGACCCGTACGTGAAGGGCAAGATCGCCAACATGTACGCCGACATCGGCAACGTCTTCGCGTCCGCCGGCATGCTGGAAGAGGCCGTCGTCGAGTACCGCCGCGCGCTCTCGTTGGGGCCCTCCTTCGTCGACATCAAGCTCAAGCTCGCCGATGCGCTCCGCGATTTGGGCGACGTGCAGGGGGCGATCACGGAGTTCGAGCAGCTCCTCCAGATCAACCCGAACTATCTGCCCGGGCGCGTGCACTATGGCATCGCCCTGTACTCGGCGGGACGGCGCCCTGAGGCCGTCAAGGTGTGGGAAGACGTGCTCGCCCGCAGTCCGGGCAACAAGAGCGCGGAGATGTACCTGGGGTTGGTGCGTGACATCGGCAAAGACGCTGTGAATGACGGCTCGGGTGGATGATGATGAACACCGCGGCCAGGAGCTCTCATCGTGGGTGATCAGTACGCACTCAAGTTCATCTCGGGCAAGTACCAGGGCGGAGAGTTTCCGCTCAAGGCCGAGAAGCCGTGTGTCATCGGCCGCTCCAGCGAGCTCGACATGGTGCTCGTCGAGGACATGGTCTCGCGCAAACACGCGAAGATCACCTGGGCCGCGGGCAAGCTGAACATCGAAGATCTCGGCTCGACCAACGGCACCTTCGTCAACGGCGAGAAGATCTTGAAGCCGTCGCGCATCAAGGAAGGCGACCGCATTCTGATCGGCACCTCGATCTTGAAGCTGGTGAAGGCCGGCTCCAGCGCCGAGATGACCGACGCCCAGGTGAAGCAGAACCTCGAGCAGGTCGCCGCGCAGCAGTCGCAGAAGCAGACCAAGACGGCGATGACCGGGAAGCTCGAAGAGGTCCCGCTGCCCGACCTGCTCCAGCTCTTCTACACCTCGAAGAAGAACGGGGTGCTCGTCGTCACCGGCGATCGCGAAGGCAAGATCTACCTGCGTCAGGGCAAGGTCTACTACGCGGTGATCGACGACAACCACGAGCTCGGGCCGCAGAAGAGCTTCAACCGGATCATCACTTGGGAGCGCGGCGAGTTCGAGCTGCGCCCGCCCGACAGCCAGGAGTTCATGGTCGAGCTCGACTCCTCGACCGAGGCGCTGCTGATGGACTCGCTGCGCCAGCTCGACGAGCTCCGCCGCATCCAGCCGCAGCTGCCGCCGCCCGACTCGACCCTCACCCTCGCGGTGCCGATGTCGGCGCCGTTGCGAGAGCTGACGCCGGAAGAGCTCGACGTGCTCCAGCTGGTGATCAACTGGGGCACGCTCCAGGGCATCATCGATCACTCGCCCGCCGACGATCTCGTGGTCTGCACCGCCATCGTCAACCTCATGTCGCGCGACTACGTGCGCCTGGCCTGACGTCCCGGCGAATCCTTCCCCGAGCGCCCTGCATCTGAGGCGGCATGGCCGTCGGAACGTGGATCCTCATCGTCGTGGTGGTGGGTTTCGTCGCCCTCCAGCTGCTCCCGCACGTGCTCGCTCGGGGCGCGAAGGGAAAGGTGGTTCCCGAAGTCGAGGGGCTCCTCGGCACCGCCCAGGCAGGCGCCCGTCGAGTGCTCGTCTACTTCTGGAGCCCCACCTGTGCCGTCTGCCGGCCCATGTCGTCGGCGATCGACGCGGTGGGGAGCGCCGAGATCGTCAAGGTGAACCTCGCCGAGAAGCCGCAGCTGGCCGCCGCCTTTCGGGTCATGGCGACCCCCTCACTCGCGGTGATGAAGAAGCAAGGCGATGCCGGCTGGGCGCTCCAGGAGCTGCTCGTCGGGGCGAAGAACGAGGCCCAGCTGCGGGCGCTGCTTCAGTCCTCCACCTGACACCAGGCCTGCTGCTTCTTCTCCGGTGTCGGATCGTCGCAGCGCTGCCAGGTGCGGCCGCTCACCGAGTCGACGAGCATGATCTGGAAGGCTTCGGAGATGCGGTAGCGGCCCGAGGGACCGGCCGGGAGCGGGTTCGCGCTGAACTTGCACCACGTCGACTTGCCGGGCTTCTTCGCGTGCGGGCAGAGGCTCCAGGTGACGCCGGTCTGGGTGTCGAGCTTGAGCGTCAGCTCGTTCGCCTTGAGCACCTGGTAGCGGCCCACTTCGGAGGGCGAAGGCGCGTCGTTGACGATGTTGAGCTGGCCGAAGGCGGGGAGGGCGATCAACGGAAGGAGGGCGATCGAGCGCATGCGTCAAAGTGCAGCATGAGGCGCGCGCGACGGGAAGTCTCAACGCGCGGGCAGGCGGCAGACCGACTCGTCGAAGAAGCCGGCGGAGGGCACCCCGAGGCCTTGGTTGAATCGTGACCAATAGTTCACTTGAGCGATGGTGGTGGCGAGGATCACCAGCTCGCGATCGGTGAAGGTCGCGCGAAGCTCCCGCATCAGCTCGTCGCCGAGGACGACCGGCGTGAGCGAGAGGGCCTCGGCATAGCGCGCAGCGAGGTGTGGCCGGGGCCCAAGCGTGCTCCAGGCGGGCCGATCGAGCTCGACGAGGCTCCGCAGCTCCGCGGGCTCGAGGCCGGCGCGTTTCCAGGTCGCCGCGTTCATGTCGAGGCAGAAGGGGCAGCCCGCGATCGCGCTGGAGACGATGCGGGCGGTGGCGAGCGAGCGACCATCGAGATCACCTGGGGCGCCGGCCGCGGTCGCCTCGAAGATCCCCACTCCGAGCGCGCCCTTGGGGAAGTGGGCCAGCAGCCTGCCCGGCACCGGGTCCTTCCCGGTCATTCGCCGGGCGAGCCAGAGGAACGGCCGCAGGAGGAACGGAATGCGCGTCGGTGGTCGAACCAGCTCGCTCATGCGCGTGGGATGCACGCCGCTGGCGAACGATTCGGGGAGTTGGGCTCAGCTCGCCTCGTCCGAGAGCCCGTATTCCTTCAGCTTTCGACCCAAGGTGTTGCGGCCGATGCCGAGCCACTTCGCCGCCAGGGTGCGGTTCCCCTGCGCCTTCTCCAGGGTCATCAAGATGTGCTGCTTCTCGACGTCGGCGAGGGTCTTGTTCGCCACCGGCGCGTCCGTCGTGGCTGGCGCGGCTCGCGACGCTTCGGGCAAGGGCAGGTGCTCGGGGAGGATCTCGCCCTCACACAGCACCACCGCGCTCTCGATGCAGTTCTCCAGCTCGCGCACGTTGCCGGGCCAGTGGTAGTGCTTGAGCCGATCGAGCGCGCTCACCGAGAGCTTGGGCTCGCTCACCAGGTGGTGCTTCTTGGTCGAGCTGGCGATGAAGTGGCGGGCGATGCGCTCGAGATCTTCGGAGCCGCGATCGCGCAGCGGCGGGAGCACGAGCTCGACGACCCGCACCCGGTAGTAGAGATCTTCGCGGAACCGCCCTTCCCGCACCATCTGGGCGAGGTCGCGATGGGTCGCCGCCACGATGCGCACGTCGACGTGGACCGTCTGGGTGCCACCGACGCGTTCGAACTCCCGATCCTGCAGCACGCGGAGCAGCTTGCCCTGCACCGGCAGCGGCAATTCTCCGAGCTCGTCGATGAAGACGGTGCCGCCGCTCGCGACCTCGAACTTGCCCATCTGCCGTTGCTCGGCGCCAGTGAACGCGCCCTTCTCGTGGCCGAACAGCTCGTTCTCGATCAGCGAGCCCGGGAGCGCAGCGCAGTCGACCTTCACGAAGGGTTTGTCGCGGCGGCGGGAGTTGACGTGCACCGCGCGGGCGAAGAGCTCCTTGCCCGTTCCGGACTCGCCTCGCAGGAGCACCGTCGCGTCGGTCTGCGCGGCCTTCTGCACCGTCTTGTAGATGGCCTTCATCGGCGCCGACTCGCCGATCACCTTGTTGAAGAAGTAGCCGACGGGTTGCTCCGGCCGGGCGCGCGCGCGCTTGAGCTCGGTGTACAGCGACGTGGCCTGGAGCGCCTGGCTCACCTGCACCGCGATCTCGGTGAGGCGTTGCTCCTCGTGGGGATCGAAGCGACCACCCCCGCGCCGGTTGAGCACCTGGAGCACGCCGAAGACCTCGTGGCTCGAGTCCCGCAGCGGCACCGCGAGCAGCGACGTCGTCCGGTAGCCGGTCATCTTGTCGATGTCGGGGTTGAAGCGGGTCTCGCCTTCCGCGGTCGGCACGTTCACCAGCTCGCCCGACTGGGCCACCGCACCGGCCACGCCTTGCCCAAGCTTGAGGCGGATCTGCTTGATCTCGGGGAGGTGCGCCGCGCGGCTGAAGAGCTCTCCGCGCGAGTGATCGATCAGGTACAGGGTGCCGCGATCGGCCTGCATGCTGGCGGCGACGCGATCGACGAGCTGGTGGAGGAAGGCGTCGAGGTTGACCTCCTGGCCGACGAGACCGCCGACCGACAGCAACACCGAGGAGGGATCGACGGGCTTCTTCGTCATGGCGAACGCAGCGAGCAACGACTCCACCGCGCCGTCTTCAGAGGAGCAAGCAGCAAGTTCGCTCATGCCGGCCCTCCGTGGTTCCTCAGATCGTCACCCGCTTGCCCTCGCGCGCCGGCTCGGCCGCGTGGAAGATCTGCCGGGCCTCCTCGGCCATCGCCTCGACCTGCTCGTCGGCGTGGGAGGGATCGTGGTGGAAGAGGAAGAGCCGCTGGGCATCGGTCGCCTCGGCGATCCGCGCGGCCTCGATCATCGTCGAGTGCCCCCAGCCCTTCTTCGGAGGCCCGATCTTCCCCGCGTATTCGTCGGGGGTGTACTGGGCGTCGAGCACGAGCGCGTCGACCCCCTCGAGCACCTTGCCGAGCTTCGAGTCGAGCGCCTCCAAGGTGAGCTCGACGTCGGTGCAGTAGGCGAACCGCTTGCCCTCGGCCTCGATGTGGTACCCGACGCAGCCTTGCGGGTGGGGCAGCTCGACCGGCGTCACCCGGAACGGCCCGCGCTCGATGACCTCGCCGATTCGCGCCGAGCGGAACTCCATCGAGGCGCGCATCGCGGAGAGGGGGACGGGGAAGTTCGGAGGCTCCATCTGCTTCGACAACACCGAGCGCAGCTGCTGCTCACCATCGGCGCCCGGGCCGTAGAGCGTGAGCGTGGAGGTGGGGAGGTAAGCAGGGGTGAAGAAGGGAAAGCCCTGCACGTGATCCCAGTGCAGGTGCGAGAAGAGCATGGTGAGGCTGATCGGCTGGTGCGCGAGGAGCGAGTCTCCCAGCTGGCGCAGCCCCGTGCCGGCGTCGAGGATCAGGCGATGGCCGCCGCTCTCCACCTCGAGGCACGAGGTGTTGCCTCCGATTCTCGCGACCTGTGAACCGGACGACGCGACGCTGCCACGAACTCCCCAGAACCGGACTTCCATCGGGTGTGCTCCTTTGGGCTGCGACAGGCGCGCCGCAGTTCCCTCGCCCAGAGCATTGGGAGTGCCAGGCTCCATCTTCGCGGAACGACGGTGGCGCCGCTGTGCGATGCCCCGAGTCGGATCGCTCGCTGCCTCAGAGTGAGGCACGCCTCGACAGCGCGAGGAGCACCGCGAGCACGGCGACGAGACCCGAGCCAGTGGAGCAGCCGGCGAACTGAGCGCTGGTCTCCGGTGCTGCAGGGCGCTCGATCGGCGCGGGCAACACACACACGCCCTTCACGCAGGTGGTGTCGGAGTCGCAGCCCGCATCGCAGCCGTGCGCGCAGTACGGCTCGGGCTGCCCGTTGGTGACGCAGAGCCGCGTCGTGCACTGGGTCGGTGCGGTGCAGGTCGTGTACTCGGTCGCACAGTCAGGGTCGCCCTGAGGGCAGGCGATCACCTGACAGAAGCCGTCTCGGCCGCAGGTCGTGGGGCAGTCGGGATCGTTCGGGAGATACGGACAGCGCTCGTTGCAGGCGCCGTCTGCTGCGCACAGACAATCGGGATCGGCCGCGCAGCCCTCCTTGCAGAGCCCGTCCTCCAGGCAGGTCGCGCCAGCGTCGGCGAGGAAGCCGCGGAGAAAGTCGGTGTGCACGTCGACGCGGGTGTCGAGGCCGTCGGTGCAGTTGCTCGAGGTGTAGGTGAAGGAGTGAATGCCCACCACGCGGCGGACTCCGTCGGGGTCGGTGACGAACGAGGGCCCACCAGAGTCACCCGCGCAGACCCCAGCGTCTCCCAGGATGCCGAGGCGAAGGTGCGTGTCGTCGAAGCGCTCGAGGGGCAGCGCCACCACCCGGCGGATCAGATCGGCCAGCGCGTTCGGTGCGATGCGCCCATACCCGACCGTCTGCATCGTCGTCCCCAGATCCGAGGCCGTGATGGGGCGGGTTCGAATCGGCGCCGGGGTGACGTCGGTGATCGGCCGTTCGAGCTCGAGGAAGCCGAGATCGTTCACGTACACCGGGTCGCGCGGCCAGAAGGGGTGAATGACGATTCGACGTGCTCGAGTCCACGAGGGATCGGTGAGCGAGGTGGGCATGCGATCGGCGGTCGTCACCAGCGCTCCGGTGAGCCGCGCGCCGGGGTAGCCGAGCGCGTCGACGCAGTGCGCGGCGGTGAGGACGACGTCGGGTCGAATGAGGGCTCCCGAGCAGAAGTTGGAGCGGGGCGCGCCAGCGTCGGTGGCGTAGAGCATCGTGATGCCGATCGCCTGGGGGAACTCGCCGAGGTCCGGGGCGCCTCCGACGATCGCTTCGACGCGTGCGGACGCGGGCTCGCCGGGCGAACAGCTCGCCAGCAGCAGCACCAGGCTCCAGGGAGCCTTCACGCCGACCTCGGGCGCCGGCGAACGAGCACCACGAGGAGCGCCCCGAGCTCGAGCCCCGCGGCGCTCTGGCAGCCCGTCTTGGGCTGTGGCGACTCGGCGATGGAGAATGGCTCGACGAAGATCGGTTGCGGCCGGCAGATGCCCGCGTCGTTTTGTCCCGGAGCGCAATACTCGGTCGCCCCGCAGTCCGACTCGAGCTGGCAGGCGAGCTGACAGCTGGTCGCCTCACCAGGAATGCCGGTGCAGGTCGACTGCATGAGGCACCGGGTCACTCCGATCGTGCACGACTGGCCTGGCATCGCCTCGGGAGGCCGCGGCGCACACACCTTCACCTGGCCTTGGGCAGGCGCACACTCGTCGGTGGCGCTGCACTGTGCGTCCATCGTGCAGAGCGCTCGGCAGGTCGTCGCTTCGCCGGCCAGCCCCGTGCAGCCCAGCGGAGCGATGCAGCGGGAGACGCCAGGGGTGCACGGCTGGCCCGCCATCACCGGCGGGACTCGGGGCGAGCAGAACTTCACGGCGTTCGCTCCGTCGACGCACTCATCGGTGGCGCTGCAGGTCGAGCTGTTCTGACAGGTCAGTCGGCAGCTCGTCGGGCCTCCCAACAAGCCGGTGCAGGTCGTTCCTCCCAGACAGCGGGTGATGCCGACGAGACACATCTCTCCCGGCATCGCTTCGGGTGGTTTTCGCTCGCAGATGCGGGAGCCGTTCTGCCCGGTGATGCACTCGTCGGTCGTCGGGCAGTTCGCGTTCGTGGTGCAGGTGCGATGGCAGGTGAGCGCGCCTCCGACGGGGCCGGAGCAGACGGTGCCGACGCAGAAGGTGCCCAGCAGGGTGCACGCCTGCCCTTCCATCGCCGTCGGGAGCTGCGGCTTGAGGCAGACCGTCCCCACGCACGAGGTGCCCGTCGGACAGGTCGCCGAGCAGGGCCGGGAGCAGTACCTGTCGGGCCGCTGGGGATCGGTCGCGCAGGTGCGGAACTGACACTGGCCGTCCATCGTGCACGTCGAGCCTTCGGCCACGCAGTCGGGATCGGGCCGAGGACAGCTCAGGTTGGTGCAGACGCCGTTCGCGGAGCAGTCGATGGGGCAGTCGGGATCGCTCGCGAGGTTCGGGCACTGGCCGTTGCAGGTGCCGTCGGCGACGCAGACGCAGTCGGGATCGGGGCTCGCACAGCCCGACGCGCAGAGCCCGTCCTCGACGCAGGAGGGGCCCCCGGTGTCCATCAAGAACTGGCGAATGAATGGGCCGTAGAGATCGACGCGCGTGTCGAGGCCGTCCATGCAGTTGCCCGAGGGCTGGGTGTAGGAGTGCACCCCTGCGACGCGCCGCACGCCGTCGCGCTCGGTGATGAAGGAGGGGCCGCCGGAGTCTCCGTTGCAGATGCCCGCGGTCGACATGTTGCCCAGTTGAAGGTGCGCGCTGGTGAGGCCGCGGAGGGGCAGGGTGACGAAGCGCCGGGTGCCGGCGCCGGTGCCTCCGCTCGAGGTGATGCCGTAGCCGACCACCGACATCGAGCGGCCGACGTCTCCGGCTGCGAGCGTGCGGTTGAGGTACGGCCGAGGCGTCACCCCTGCGATCGGTGCCGGCATCTGCAAGATCCCGATGTCGAAGTTCATCGGTGAGCCGGACGTCCAGTTCGGGTGTCTTCGCCAGGTCGTCGCCGCGACCCACAGCGGGCTGTTCGTCGGTGGCGCGACGTCGAAGTTGTGCACGAAGACGCCGGTGAGGGTCGAGCCCGACGGCCCGCCGTTCTCGTTGAAGCAGTGCGCCGCGGCCAGGACGACCCGTGGAGTGATCACCGTGCCGGTGCACGCGAAGCCCTGGGTGGCGCCGGCGTCGGTGGTGAAGACCGCGCGCAGCATCACCACTTCAGGAAAGCCGCCGTCGTCTGCCGAGCCGCCGACGAGGGCGTCGACACGCTGCGCAGGCTCACCCGATTCGACGACGGCGCAGCCCACCAGCAGGGTCAACGACAGCGCGAGGGAGGAACGCACCGGCCAGAGCCTACTCGGTCGTTCGGCTGAATCGATCTCTGCACGACGTCGCCCAAGATCTCGAATTTGCGAAGCTTCTTCGCTCGCGGGCTGGTGCGACTTCGAGGCCGCGGGTGGCTCCCTCGCTGCATGACGCGAGCACTCTTGTCGTTGGTGGTGGTGGCCGGCTGCCAGTGTGGGCCGAAGTTGATGGGCTCGGAGAGCGAGCTCGCGTTCGAGCCAGCCTCGATCGACTTCGGGCGAGTCCGGGTCGGCACCATCGCGTCGCAGGAGGTCGTTGGACGAGTGATGGGCCGCTCGACGATCGCGCTCACCGCGATCTCGCTGGAGCAGCCCTCGAGTCAGCCCTTCTCGAGCACTGCCGCGCCGAGGGTGCTGAGGCCTGGTGACGAGGCGCGGTTCTTCGTCGAGTTCGCGCCGACCGCGACCGGGGCCTTCACCGGTGCAGTCCTCTTCCAGACCGACAGCGGGCCGCAGCGGCTCGAGCTCGCGGGGATCGCCTTCGAAGAGGCCTGCTCGCCGCGCACGGCCTGCCTCGAGCTCGAGGGCACCCCGCCGCAGTGCGGGACGCAGCCCGATGGCTGTGGGGGAACGATCGCCTGCGGCGCTTGCCTGGCCGGCTTCACCTGCTCGAGCAATCGCTGCCTCTCGATCCCCTTCGATGCTGGAACGCCGATCGATGCAGGGCCGATCGACGCGGGCACGATGGTGGACGCCGGAAGGAGCGACGCCGGGGTGTGTCTGCCGCGCTCGTGCACTTCGGCGGGCGCGACCTGCGGCTCGATCGCCGATGGCTGCGGAGCCACGCTCAACTGCGGGATCTGTGGCTCGGGCGCGGCCTGTCAGCAGAACCAGTGCGTCTGCGCCGCGGGCACCAACGAGGTGTGCGGCGATGGCATGGACAACAACTGCGACGGCAACGTCGACTGCGCCGATCCCCAGTGTGCCTCGCTCTCGGTGTGCGCCCAGCCTTCGTGCACGCTCACCGCCGGCGAGCTCCAACTCACCTCGAGCCCCTCGAACGCGTGGGGCGCCTTTCTGCTCTCGACCTCGGCGGGCTGGGCAGTGGTGACCCACGAGGACACTGGCCACGTGGTGATGCGCTACTCGCTCACCCGCGTGTCACCAACTTCGACCATCACCGGGAGCGGGCCGATCACGAACGTCGGCGTCGCGCACCGGCCGTTCGCCGCCTGGAGTGGCTCGGAGATCGGCCTCGCGTGGAGCGACGTCACCCAAGGCATGACCGGCACCAACGACGTGTTCTTCACCCGCGTCTCGAGCGCGGGCCAGCGCATGATGGCGAGCGATCTGGCGATCTCCGCACGTCCCGGCATGGCCTTTCCTGCCTCGGTCGCCTGGAACCCCACCGCCTCGGAGTACGGCGTGCTGTGGGCTGACTCGTCGGCGACGCCACCTCCGATGGCCGATCGCGGCTTGTCCTTCCGTCGGGTGAGCGCGCAGGGCCTGTTGATGGGCCCGGAGGTCACCCTGGTTCCTCCAGTGGCCGGCCTCGTCACCGACTACTCGGATCTGGCGTGGGGTGGGGCGAACTACGGAATCGTCGCGACGCAGATTCGGCCGGGGAACGTGCCCTTCATGCTCTTCAACCGGCTCTCGGCGGTCGGCACTCCGGAGCTGAGCGATCTCCAGCTCAACACCGCTGGTCGCCCGGCCTTCCAGCCCCACGTCAGCGCGAGCCCCACGCACTACGGCATCGTCTTCGAGGAATACGTGTCGTCGATCACCACCCAGGCAGACGTGATCTTCGCCCGCGCCGACAAACAAGGGCCAGCGAACGCCACGCGCACGGTGGTGACGACCTCTCACTCGGCGCGGCAGCCGAGCGCGGTGTGGGCCGGTGGAAAATGGATCGTCGCCTTCGCCGACTCGAGATCGGGCGTCAGCCGCATCTACGTGGCGCGCTTCGCCGCCGATGGCACCCGGCTTGGGAGTGACGAGCTCGCCTCGTGCGTCACCAGCGCCGCCCGCTTCCCGCACCTCGCGACCGATGGCGCGCGCGTCGGCCTGGTCTTCATCGCCGATCAGGGCCCCACCCCGCAGGCCTTCTTCAAGACCTTCACTCCGTGATCGGGCTGCTCAGTCCTTCCAGAGCATCTTCCACGGGTTCTTTCGCAGGTCGGCGAGCAGCGACTTGAGATCGTCGTAGGCCTGCTTGTCCTTCATGAGGGCGCCGAGGGTGCCGTCGCCCGCCTCGAGCTTGGTGAGGAGCTTGTCGGCCCGGCCCGCGAGCACGTCGACCTTCTCGCCGGCCTGTTGGTACTTGACGATCATCGCCTTGAGTCGCTGGCCGTCTTCCTCGGTGAACTGGCCTGAGACGGCCGCGAGCCCTCCGAGGGCGGTGGAGGCCTTCTTCGAGAGCTCGGGCAGATCGGTCTTGGCGACGTGCGCGGCGCTGGCGGCGTCGTCGAGGAGCCCATGGGTGCGTCCGCCTGGCTCGAGCTCCTTCTTGGCGATCGCGGCGAGCACTCGCAGATCCTTGGCGGCGACCGAGAGCTCCTGCGCGAGATCCTTGATCTGCGTGCGGTTCTCGCTGAGCACGCCGTCCATCGTCGTGGTGAGGCCGCCGAAGCCGTTCACCAGCTTGGTGACCGCCTCGGGGTCGCTCTCGAGCACCTTGGAGGCCGAGTCGAGGAACTTGGCGAGGCGGTTCGAGACGATGTCGATGCGGGGCGCGTCCACTCCACGAATGGCCGTCGAGCTCGCGAGCATTTCCGGGGCGCTCCCTGGCCACAGCTCGAGGTACGGCTCGCCCAGGGGGCCCTGGCTCGACACGGTGATGGCGGCGTCGGCGCGCAATGCCTGCTGCACGTTCTTGGTGATGCTGATCGTCATCTTCACGGGGAGAGGGTCGCCGTGGCCGTCGCGTCGCTCCGGCAACAGCTCGATCGTGTCGACTCGACCGACCGCGACGCCGCCCAGCTTCACCGGCGCGCCCTTCACCACGTTGCCGGTGTGCGAGAAGTCCACCACCACGGTGTTCCCGCTCGAGAAGGTGAGCTCGCCCATGGCGTAGAGCAGGCCCAGGGTGCCCAGCACGGCCGCGAGCATGAGCGCTCCGACCTTCAGCTCCAGACGCGATTCATCCATACGCCCTCACGGCTTACTTCGGCCCTTCGAGAAAGCCCGCTTTTCCACCCTGGTAGCCCACGACGCCCTGACGCACCTCGACCACCCGATCGGCGAGCCGCCCGAGCGCCGCGTAGTCGTGGGAGACGACGATCGCCCCGAGGCCCGCGTCGCGCACCGCCTCGAGCGCCTCGTTCACCTGATTGGCCGCGACCGAGTCGAGGCCCGTCGTCGGCTCGTCGAGCAACAGGCACCTCGGTTCGAGAACGAGCGCGCGCGCGATTGCGGTCCGCTTCCGAATGCCCGGCCCGACCTGCGGTGGCAGCCGTTCCTTGAGCGCCGAGAGGCCGATGCGCTCGATCGCCCGCTGCACTCGCGCGTCGGCGACGTTGCCCTCGGCGGCCAGCGCCACGTTCGCTTCCAGGGTGAGCCAGTCGAGCAGGGCGGGCCCTTGAACGAGGTAGGGCACCTTGGCGCGGAGCTCGACCAGCTTGCGCTCCGGCAGCTCGTCCACTCGAACGCCGAGGAGCGCGACGGAGCCCGCGTCTGGCTTGAGCAGGCCGACGCCCAACCGGCAGAGCACGCTCTTCCCCGAGCCCGACTTGCCGACGATGAAGGTGAGGCCGCTCAGCGGGATCTCCACGCTGAGCCCGTCGAGCACCGTCACCTCGCCGAAGCGCTTGACGACGTTGGTGAGGGTGAGGGTCTCCATGCCGCGTCAGACCCCGATCAAGATGAACGCCGCGGCGACCACGAAGTCGATCAACAGGCAGCCCATCGAGGC
Source organism: Myxococcota bacterium (assembly GCA_052034585.1). Taxonomy (GTDB): domain Bacteria; phylum Myxococcota; class Myxococcia; order Myxococcales; family Myxococcaceae; genus Xiheimicrobium. The sequence goes on along the minus strand of JBPOIJ010000152.1, from coordinate 10,454 downwards.
GTCGACGACGGCCCGCGTGACCGCCTCGCCCACCGCCGGAGCGCCGCCCTTCGCCTCGAGCCCCCGCGCCGCCGCCGCGAGGGGAATGAAGCCGCCGCACAGCACCGCCTTGACGAAGGCGCAGACGATGTCGGGAGCCTCGACGAAGCGTGCGTCGGTGAAGGCCCCGCCGTCGGCACCGAAGGCGAACGTCACCACCAGACTCGCCGAGGCCGCCGAGGCGACGGTCCCCACGATGAAGAGCGCCGGCAGCGCGATCAGCGAGCCCAGGAGGCGAGGGGCGACCAGCTCGGCCAGCGGGTCCGCGGCGCTCAGCTCGAGGGCCTCCAGCTGCTCGATGACCGACATCGAGGCGAGCTCGGCCGAGATCGCGGCGCCGATGCGGGAGGCCGCCAACACCGCAACCAACAGCGGCGCGAACTCACGCACCATGAGCTCGAAGTAGGCGGGCCCCACCACGGTGATGTTGCCGGTGTACTTGCGCGCCTGGGCCCAGGCGATCGTCACCAGCACCGCGCCGAAGAAGGCCAGCCCGCTGACGATGAGCAGCGTCGACTTGGAGCCGAACTCCACCACCTGCACCATCGTCTCTCGCCGGTCGAGGCCGTGGCGACGAACGGCGCCGATCGATCGCACCAGGAGAATCGCGGGCGCGCCGAAGATCCGGAGCAGCGCGTTCACGAGAAGACCTTCGTCAGGAACGGCGTGAGGAGGAGATCGAGGGTGAAGATCGCCGCGCAGCTCGCCACCACCGCCGCCGCCGCCGCTCGCCCGACGCCCGCCGCCCCACCGCGCGCCCGCAGCCCCGAGACCGTCGACACCAGCGCGATGGCGAGCCCGAAGACGAGGGTCTTCGCCAGCCCGCCCAACAGATCGCTGGCGCGCAACATCTCGTCGAACGGGGTGAGGAAGACCCGCACCGGCATGTTCATCGAGAAGTACGAGGCGATCGTCTCGAAGATCACCGCCACCAGGAAGGTGATGCTCCCCAGCGTGGTGATCGCGATCGCGCTGCCGATCACCCGCGGCGCCACCAAGATGCGGAAGGGATCGAGCGAGATGCCTCGCAGGCCTTCGATCTGGCCGTTGATCGACAGCAGCGCCAGCTCCGCCGCGTTGCGCGCTCCGATCCGCGCCGCCATCACCAGGCCGAGGAGCAGCGGCCCGAACTCGCGCATGAGGGCATAGCCGGCGGCCCAGCCGGTGTAGAGCCGCGCGCCGAACTTGTCGGCGTAGATGCCCGCCTGGAGCACCACCGTCGAGCCGATCAACATCGCCGCCAGCAAGGCGAGCGGGATCGAGCGGTACCCGAAGAGCACGATGGTGCGCATCAGCTCCCGCAGGCTGAGCCGAGGGAGGTTGATCGCGGTGCGACCCAAGACGAGCCCCAAGGCGCCGGTGAAGCGCACCAGCCCGAGCGTGGAGGCGCCGAGCGATCGAATCACGCCGCGGCCTCCCGAGCTGCCAGTCGGCCCTGGTCGAACCGAAGCACGCGCGAGCTGGGCAGCGACGCCACCGGATCGGGGATGGCGACGATCAACGTGCGCCCTTCGGAGACCTCCAGCAACAGCTCGGCGATCGATCGCTCGGTGACGGGGTCGAGGCCCGCGAAGGGATCGTCGGCGAGCAGGATCGATGGCCGGGCGACGATCGCGCGCGCCACGCCCACGCGCTTCTTCATTCCCCCCGAGAGCTCTTCCGGGCGTTTTCCGATCGCGTGCTCGAGCCCGACTCGGGTGAGCACCTCCTCGGCCCTGCGCCGCGCTTCGGCCGCGTCGACGCCACGCTTCTCGAGTGGAAGACAGACGTTCGCGATCACCGTCTTCGAGTCGAAGAGCGCGTCGCTCTGGAAGATCATACCGAAGGCGCCCTGGCGATCGCGCCGCTGGGTCGCGGTGAGCGCCCACACGTCGTCGTCACCCCAGCGAACCGCCCCAGAGGTCGGCCGCTGGAGCCCTGCGAGGCACTTGAGCCAGGTCGTCTTGCCACTCGCGGCCGGTCCACAGGCCACCACCCGCTCACCCGGCTCGATGACGAGGGAGAGGTCGGTGAGCGCGTCGACTCGCCCGAAGCGAACGCTCAGGTGATCGCAGCTCAGTCGAGTGCTCGCCGTTCCCGTCACGCGCGGCGGGACGATACTCCAGCGCGCTCGCCAGTCGACCCTGCGGCAGTTGACGGCGGGCGGCTCCATCGAACATGCAGGGAGGGTGCGTCTCCTCGCCGTCTTCGCCCTCGCGGGCCTCGGGTGTCTGCCGACGATCGACGTGAGCCCGCCGCCGCGCTGCGACCTCGATGGAGGCATCTCGACGCCCAACGGCCGGCCGGTGCTGCTCGATCGACCGACGACGGTGATCCTCAGCCGGAGATCGCCGACCTGCCCTCCGTCGCTGGAGTTGTCCATCGAGGGAGGGGTGACGGGTCCCACCGGTGGCCAGCTGGCATCGACCGTCGACGGCCCCTTCGCGCGCGGGCAGTTCGTCACCGCCGAGGTGCAGTTCACTCCGGTCGACGAGGGGCTCCATCGGGTGCAGGTGGACTTCTCCGGTGGGCTCGGCCGAGGGCTGAACGAGGTGTTCGCGGTGCGGCCGACCATCTTGGGCGCGCGGCTCTCGACGATCGGCGCGAACGTCGAGTGCCTGCGGGAAGACGCGACGAGCCAGGGCGCATGGGTGTGCTTCGAGGCGAACAGCCGGCTGGTCTCCTTCTGGCGCGAGGGCCGACGGCTCCAGGCGATTCCGGCCCGCGACTTCGAGGTGTTCGACGATGTCGTCTGGGTGTTTCGGCCTGGAGAGCTCGAGCGCTTCGTCGACCGCGGCGGTGATCTGCTCGTTCGCGAGCCCGACGTGATCCTCCGGCCGAGCGCGGTCGATCAGCTCGCTCCCTACGGGCGTGACGGCCTCCTCTCGATCACGGCCGACGCGATCGTCGGGTGGACGGTGGCGAACGGTCAGCTCCTCGGCTCGGCGCCGCTCACGCTCCCGCGAGGCCTCTGTCCGCTCTCGGCCCACCTCTCTCCGCGCTCGGAGTTCGTCACCACCTTCACCTGCGGCTCGAGGCCAGGCTTCGTTCGACAGTGCCTGCTCGACCTTCGCGCGCCCGCCGAGGTGCGGTGCTCCGAGCAGGGAGGAACCCTCGTCGGCACGTCTCCACTCGGCATGTGGATGGCGAGGGAGGGCGGGGTGGTGAGCTTCGTGCCCGCCGACGACGCGCCGGTGCTCACCCGCACCCTGACGTCCGCCTTCGTCGTCGCCTCGAGCCATCGGCTGGCAGGGGCGTTCGGCCCCGTCGTCGCCGGGCCGAGCGACACCACGTTCCTCCTCGAGACCCAGCCGAGCTCGATCTCCCTCAGCCTCGTGCCGGAGGGGATCTCCCTGCTGGCCGTCGGCCGAGATCGGGCCCTCTTCGGGGGCGCGAGCAGCCGCTTCATCACCCGCCGTTCGCCCTGATCGTCCGCGTCGATCAGCGCTTGTCGAAGAACCGGCGGATCGACACCTTGCGGAACGTGCCGAGCACCTGCCGCACCACCGCGGTGGAGAACAGGAAGATCGCGGCGCCGATGCCGAAGATCCCCATCACCGGAATGCCGGCGATCTCCCACTGCTTGGGCGCGAAGGAGATGAAGGTGCCGATGATGAAGCCGCACGCGCACAGCCCCGCGAAGGCCACCACCGCGAGCGCCCGGAGGTTGCTGTTGAGCGACTCGACCTGATCGTTCTTCAAGGTGACGGTGAACTTCCCCGCCTCGAGGTCGAGCATGATCTGCTGCAGCTGGAGCGGGAGATCGTTCGCCGCCGACTGCAGCCGCAGCAGGGTCTTCATCGCGTTGCCCTGGAGCTGCGTCGGATCATAGCGCTCGGCCATCATGCGCTTGGCGTACGGCATGAAGATCTCGCCGATCGGCATGTCGGGGTACAGCGAGCGGAGAATGCCCTCGATCGCCACCGACGCGCGCGAGAGGATCGCGTACTCGCGCGGCACCTTCACCCGGTACTTCACCGCCAGGTTGAGGAGATCGCGCACCAGCGCCTTCGCGTTCACCTCCTTGATCGAGGTGGGCAGGTAGGTGTTCAAGATCGCGTCGATGTCACCCTTGAAGGCGTGCAGGTTCGCGCGGCTGTCCGGCGTGCCGAGGCGGTAGAGCTGGCGGGCGACCGACTCGGAGTCCTTCAGCGCCACCGCGAGGATGAGCTGAATGAGCGCTTCCTGCATCTGGTGCGTCACCCGGCCCACCAGGCCGAAGTCGATCAGCGCGAGCACCGGGCCCTTCTCGACCAGCAGGTTCCCAGGGTGCGGGTCGCCGTGAAAGAGGCCGTCCTCGAAGAGCTGCTTGAAGGCCTCCTCGAGGATGATCTGGGCGAGCTTCTTCTTGCCCTCGTCGTCGAGCTGCGCGTTCGAGAGCTTCGGCGCGTCGAGGAACTCGAGCGTCAGCACCGTGCGGCCGGAGAGCTCGTCGTACACCTTGGGAATTCGCACCGTCGCGTGGCCCGCGTGCGCCTTGGAGAACGCGCGAACGTTCGAGGCCTCGTTGATGAAGTCGAGCTCCTCGTGCACGGCTCGATCGAACTCCTCGATGATGCTCGTCGGTGACGAGACGCTCACCTCTTCGATGACCGCCTCGAGCGCGCGCGCGATGCCGTGCAGCACCGACAGATCCGCCCGCATTCGCTCGGTGATGCCCGGCCGCTGCACCTTCACCACCACGTCCACTCCGTCTTGGGTGCGCGCCTTGTGCACCTGCGCCATCGAGGCGGCGGCGAGCGGGGAGGGATCGAACGAGGAGTAGAGCTCTTCGAGCGGGCGGCCGAACGCCTCGTGCACCTGCTTGCGCACGTCCTCCATCCCGAAGGGGGGCACCTGATCCTGCAGGGTCGAGAGCTCCTCGATGAACTCCGCCGGGAGGAGATCGCCGCGGGTCGAGAGCACCTGCCCAAGCTTGACGAAGGTGGGCCCGAGCTCGGCCAGCATCATGCGGAAGCGGCGCGCGACCGTCAGCTGCGCGGCCGAGACGTCGCCCTCGATCTTCGCGTCGGGGAGGATCTTTCGCAGCCCGGTGCGCTCGAAGAAGTCGGCGAAGCCGTACTTGCCCGCGATGATCGCGATCTGTCTGACGCGGTTGAGATCCTGGAACGCGGTGCGGATCACCCTCGAACCGTCGCACGAGGCGCGGGCAGGAGCAAAAGAACGCGCCTCACGGTTTGACCGGCTCGAAGAGGTGGCACCCGATGCACTCCTTGGGCGGAGTCGGGTGCTCCTTCGTACTCAAGATCGGGTGGCAGGCCTTGCAGGTCGCTGGGCTCGTGTTGCCCTTGGGCACCGCTGGAATCGCCGCGTGCACCGAGTGGCACTTCTGGCAGGTCTGGTGCTCGGGCACCGAGTGGAGCGCCGGCAGCTCGGCCAGCTTGTGGCAGCTCGTGCAGGCCTTCTGCAGCTCGCCGGAGTGAGGCTGGTGACACTTGGCGCACTCGTCGTGCTTGGCGACCAACGGCTTCTGCTTCTCGTGACACTCGAGGCAGGGCTTCGGCGGCGTCGGCGCGCCGTGGGGGAGCTGGCGGTGGCAGTCGACGCAGATCGAGTGCCCGCTCACCTTCGTTCCGGGCTTCTTGGCCCCCATCAGCGCGACCTCGGTGTAGCGATAGGAGTGGCAGCTCTTGCACTCGCGCGCGGTCTGCGGCTTGGCGTCGTGCTGATCGTGGCAGTCGTCGCAGAGAATCGGCCCGCCGTGCACCACCTTGTCGGTGAAGGGCGCCTTGTCGTGGCAGGCGACGCAGGGCTTGGCGAGCGCGTCACCGGGCGCGTGCACCGGGTGGCAGCCGAGGCAGGTCTTCCCGTCCTTCGACTTCGGGTGCTTGAGCTCGAGCTTCTCGTCCTTGTGGCAGCCGTCGGTGCAGGCCACCGCGCGCGACTTCGGCGCGTGGGGACGATGGCAGTCGGTGCAGTCGTGCTCCCACCTCGCGAGCACCGGCTGGCCGCGGTGACAGGTCTCGCATGCCTTCACTTGTCCCGCCTGGAAGCGGTGGGGCACGTGGCAGCTGCCGCAGCCGGTGTGGCCCGGGCTGAAGAGCGCTTCGGGAGCGACCCGCGCCTTGGCCGGCGTCTCGTCCTTGGTGTGACAGCCGATGCACTGCTTGCTCGCGACCGCCGCCTCGGTGTGGTGCGGGTGGCAGTCCATGCAGCGCTCCGCCATCGACTCGCCCTTCTTGCCGTGGGTGAGCGTCACCTCGTGGCACTGGCTGCACTCGGCGGGCTGGGTGAACTTCTCCTGGTGGGGGCGGTGACAGGCCTCGCACTCCGCCTTGTGGACGGTGATGGCTGGGTGATCTGCCTGCGCCTTGCTGTGGCAGTCGAAGCACGGCCAGCGATCGAACCGCGCCGGGAGCGTCTTCGCCATGAAGGGGTGGCAGGTGAGGCAGGTGAACTCGGTGCCGCCGTCGAAGGGGTGGTGCTGCTTGTTCTGGGTCTCGTGGCAGCGCTCGCACGGCTTGGAAGAGGGCGACTCGAAGCCCGCGTCACCCATCGCGTGGCAGTCGCGGCAGAGCACCTGCTTGAGCTTGCCGGCATCGGCGTCGAACACCCGCCCGCCGTCGGGAGACCAGCCGATGCCGAGGTGGATCTGATGGCCAGGCGTCGGCCGGGCGAGCTTGTAGTCGCCGGGAACGGTGAGCTGATCGACGTGGTGTGGCTCGGGCTGCTCGGTCGGCTCTCCACACGACGAGCCCAGCCCCGCCAGCGCGACGAGGGACACGACGATGCTCCGCTGGAAGTCGAACGCTCTCACCGGCGCCGCGCCACGTCAGCTGCGATGGACAGACCCAAGATGAGGCACGCGAGCACGCCGATCGGCTGCGCGAGCGCCATCGACCCCACGACGGGCAAGGGCGTTCCGGTGAAGACCGCGGCGACCATCATCACCAGGGCGATCAAGCCGAGCGTGCAGGCCCACCGGAGCGCGCGGTCGGTCGGCCACTTCGCCAAGAGGGAGAGAAGCCTCGACATCATTTCGTGGGCCCTCCGTTGAGCTCATCGGGTCGCTTGCTGAACGGGTGCGCGACGCCGTGGCAGCCGGCCGACGCGCAGGAGACGGTGTTCTGTTCGAGCTCTTCGGCCAGCGCGAGGTGATCCTTCACGTTGGTGAACGACGAGAGCGTTCCCGAGTGGCACTGGCGGCAGTTGGCGTTCGGGTAGGCCTTCGCGGTGCGCACCTCGGCGTGGAACTTCTCCAGCGACCAGCTGCGATAGCCACCGAGGTAGTAGTGGTAGACGTGCGACATGCCCGTCAGCTTGGTGAGCGGGTAGCCGAACATGCTGTAGTCCGCGTGGCAGGTGTAGCAGGCGGTCGGCCCCACGTGCGGGCTGCGGGCGTGCCTGGCCGCGAGCCCCAAGCTGGTCGGTGAGACGAGATCCGAGAGGTGGGTCTCCATCACGTGGCAGGAGCCGCAGAACTCGCGCTCGGTCGTGCGCTGCATGCCGTAGCCGGTGCTCGCGAAGGCCGCCACCGTCGGGAACACCGCGAGGCCGAGCAGCAACCGCACTCGCACCGAGGCGGTGAGGGTCGGCCGCATCACGAGGTGGTGAATGAGAATGCCGCCCGCGATGGCGGCGGCGACGACGGTGACGATGCCGAAGACGGAGAGGTGACCCATGGTTCAGGGCGCCAAGCTGTGGACGAGATCGACGCCCGCGGTGCGCTGGGCGGCGTGACAGACCGCGCAGGACTCGAGGCCGCTCGAGGTGGTGTTGATCATCGCGTGGGCTTGCGCCGCCACCGAGCTGTGACACCCGGTGCAGGCCGCGCTCGTCGGCCCTTCGTAGATCGAGCTCGCCGAGATCGCTCCTGGCAGGCACGACACCCCTCCATCACTTGGCACGCTGGGACCTCCGTCGGGGAGCGAGAGCACGCAGGTTCGCACTTCGCTCCGAGAGGGCAAGATCGTCAGCGGCAGGGGCAGCGCGTAGGCCGTCGCGGTGTGGCACTTCTGGCAGTGGTTGAGCGGCGAGGGGTACTCGGCCTGGGAGTGGATGCGGTGAATGAGATCCTTGAAGTTCGCCGCCGGCGCGATCACCGAGCCCCCGTCGATCGGCGTGCCCACGTTCTCGACGAGGTTGCCGTTGTGGCAGGAGACGCAGTGATCGGTGTTGTTGCGCGGCCCGCCGTGCGCCGAGAGCGCCTGGTGGCAGGCGTTGCACTGGGCGAGGGTGACGTCCTTTCGACGGGCGACGGGCGCCGGGTCGGTCACCGCGAACGGCACCACCGGGTCGAGCGAGCACCAGCGCACGCCGGCGTCGTTGTTGGCGCACATCTCGATGCCGACGCTGAAGCTCCCCTTGTCGGTGGGCAGCATCGCGTTGAGGGCGCGGTAGCGGAAGACGCCGGCGTCGACCCGCTCGAGGCACGCCCCGCCGTCGGTGAGCACCGCGCAGTCAGGCGCGTTCTCCGCGGTCTCCGAGACGGAGCGCGAGATGTCGACGTTCGGCCCGGCGATCACGAAGCGCAGGCGTGACAAGCGCTGGGTCAGCACGTCTCGCGGCTGGCCGTTCACCGACGAAGAGAAGGTGATGACGGGTCGGCTGCCCGGAGGCGTCGTCGGCGCCGAGAGGATCGCGGCTGCCACCTGCAGCCGGCTCGCATCGCGCGCGGGGATTAAGTGCTTGGTGGGGATCGCCGAGATCGAGCCGTCGCCGTGGCAGATGATGCACTGGTTGTCCTGGCGTGGTCCCGCGAAGTGCGCGACCCAGCCCGTCGGCGCCGCCGCCGCTCCGAACCAGGTGCGATCGTGGCAGCCGGTGCAGGCCGCCTGGGTGGGGTTCGTCTTCCAGCGGTCACCGCCGGTGTGGCAGGCCTCGCAGTCGTTGATGTTGCCCGGGTAGACGACGTTGCTGAAGTCGCTCACCGCGTTGTTGAAGCCGACGAAGCGGTAGGGCGTGCCGGCGTCGACGCTCGCGAGCCGCTGCCCCCGATGGAGGTTGTGCACCATCGTCTTGAAGTCGATCGTGTTCCCCGTCTCCGGATCGATGTCGGCGGAGTCGGTGTGGCACATGATGCAGAGGCCCACCTTGCGTCGAGCCCCGCCGTGCGCCTCGAGCCGGGTGTGGCAGCTGTTGCACCCCTGATCGCTCACCAACGTTCGGGTTCGGCTGACGGGCTGACCGTCGGGCCGCAGGTTCACCAGCTCGTTGGCGACCGCCCGCACGCCCTGGACGGTGCGGGTCGCGTAGAGGCCGATGGTGTGCGTCTTTGCTGCGTTCGCGCCGACCGGAATCGGGGTGGCGAACTGATAGCGGTACACCCCGCCGTAGCCGTCGAGCTCCGTCCAGGTGCCGTTCGTCTCCGCCGCGTTCTGGGGATAGGTGCCGCCGTCGTAGCTGACGTTGCGCCGCGTGTACGAGACGTACTGCAAGGGGAGCTGGTCGGTCGTGCGCTCCTCGAGATAGCCCAGGACGAAGGAGACCGAGATCGCGCCCTCGGTGAAGGTGCCGGTGCGATCGAGGCCGCGGCCGGCGTCGTCGGTGAAGCGGAGATCGATCGTCGCTCCGCCGTCGGCGATGCCTGCGTCGAGGATCGTCACCACCAGGCTCTGGCTCGAGAAGCGGAAGTCACGCCCCGGCGCGCCCGCGTCACCCTGCGGGCCGGTCTGCCCGTTGGTGCCATTGGTGCCGTTGGTGCCGTTGGTCCCATTCTGGCCGGTCTGCCCAGGGTCGCCTTGATCGCCCTTGGTGCCGTTCTGGCCGGTCGAGCCCGTCGCGCCCGTCTCGCCCGGAGGTCCTTGAGGGCCTGCGGGGCCCGTCGAGCCCGTACAGGAGGAGAGCATCGCAGCCGTCACCACCCCAGCTGCCGTCAGCCAACGCATGGACTTGGAACCCACATGTGCCTCCCATCTCCAGCGGTTGCGTGCCCCATACCAAACGTCACCAGTCCGTCAGGTGATTTCGCGCACGCGCAGCTTCTGCACTTGCAAAACTGCTAACGCAAACTTCGCAGCAGACGACGAGCAGATCCCAGTCCGCTTCTCCCACGATTCTTGTATGAGGCGCTTCCGTGCGCCGCAGCAAGCACAAGGGAGCGGGGTCGGCCTTCGCGAACGCCATTGCGCTGATCGCGTGGGTCAGTGGTGTGACCGCAGGTGCCGCCGAACCGACGTGGGTCGACGCGCGCGCCTCGCTGTCGGTGCAGACCTTCCAGCAGGCCCTCGTGCCGGGCGTGCCTGGGCTGGTGGCTCCGATCGAGACGGCGCTGCCCTTCACCCTCACTGGCTACGTGCGCTTCCTCAACGTCGATCTCCCCGGAGCCGACGACGCGCTCTCCGGTGAAGTCGCCGCCTGGGCGCGAGGTGGGCCTCGCGACGGAACGATGGTCGACGGAGACGTCTCCTCGGCGTACGCGCAGGCCCGCTTTGGGATGTTCCGAGTGAAGCTTGGGCGGCAGGTCGCGCTCCCTGGCGCCGCCCGCTACGTGCGGT
>JBPOIJ010000113.1:0-65440 GCA_052034585.1 Myxococcota bacterium | reverse complement strand
CCGCCTTCGCGCCGCCCCCTGTCGCCCCGCCCCCGCTCGCCCCGCCACCCCTCGCCCCGCCACCCCTCGCCCCGCCACCGCTCGCCCCGCCACCGCTCGCTCCCCCACCACTCGCCCCGCCACCACTCGCCCCGCCACCGCTCGCCCCGCCACCGCTCGCTCCCCCCCCGCTCGCCCCGCCACCACTCGCCCCGCCACCGCTCGCCCCGCCGCCGCTCGCTCCGCCACCACTCGCCCCGCCACCGCTCGCCCCGCCACCACTCGCCTGAATCGTCACCCGAACCTCGGACGCGGCGTTCGTGCCTTTCGACAGCCAGTCTCCGGTGATGACGACGCGGCCCGTGCACTCCGGCTCGCTCGCGGTGTCGCAGGTGAAGGTCTCGGAGGCCGTTCCGGCTCCGTCGAGCGCCACCATCACTGCGGGGTGGAAGCTCCCCACCGTCGAGCTCAGCCGCACCGAGCCCTTCCCAGGCGTCGTGGCGTTCTGCAGCGCGGTGGCGGTGATGGTGGTCACGCTGCCCTTGCCGTCGATTCGCGTCGGAGACGCCGTCAGCTCGAGGAAGGGTGCGTCCGGCTGGCAGGCGCTCACCACCAACGAGGCGAAGAGGGCAGGGCGTCGGAGCATTCGGTGACGATACACGAGGCGGCCGTGCGAGAGTCAGCTCCGATGCGACCGCTCGAGGCCGAGCTGCTTGGAAAGGACGAGCTCAACGGGCGCGTGGTGCGCGATCGGCTCGCCAAGGCTCGCGAGTCGGTCTTGATCGCGACCGCCAACGTGAAGGCGATGATGGTCGACGTCGAGGGGCAGTTCCGACCCGTCGCCGATCTGTTCGCGGCCCTCGCGAAGCGCGGCGTCTCGGTGCGCGTGCTCCATGCCGAGCTCCCCTCTCGTCCCTTTCGTGCGGCGTTCGATCGGCACGAGAAGCTCCTGCGGGAAGGTGGCAAGGGCGGGGCGCGGCTCGAGCTCAAGCAGTGCCCGCGGGTGCACTTCAAGGCGGTGCTGATCGACGGCGCGTGGCTCTACCTCGGGAGCGCCAACCTCACCGGCGCGGGCCTGGGTGCCAAACACGCCGACGTGCGCAACTTCGAGCTGGGCCTCGTCACCGAGGACTTCGACACCATCGACCGGGTGAGTGCGCTGTTCGAAGCGGTCTGGAATGGAGCCGAGTGCGCGAAGTGCCGCCTCTTCTCTCAGTGTCCTGATCCGATCGGCGACGGGCCTCCACCGAGGCGCCGGGGCGCTCGCGGCGTTGGTGGTCCGATCGTGCTGGGGCGCTCCCGGCGCCTGGGGAGGGCGCGGTGATCGACGCGCTCATCCTCGACTTGGGAAACGTGCTCGCCTTTCACGACAACGAGCACCTCTTCTCCGAGATGGCGAAGGCGTTCGGCTCGAGTCGGGAGGCGATGCGGGCGCGCCTCGACGGTGGCCTGTGGGACCGGGTCAACCGCGGCGGGCTCCCTGGCGATTCGCTTCGGCGCGAGCTGCTCGCCCGGCTCGGCGGCGCCCTCACCGAGCGCGAGTGGTTCGAGCTGTGGAACTGCCACTTTCGGCTCTACGACGAGATGATCGCCGAGGTGGAGCGGCTCGCCGGGAAGCTCCGCCTCGTGCTCCTCTCGAACACGCACGATCAGCACATCGAGTTCTTGCGGCCGAAGCTGCCGGTGCTCGCGCGCTTCGACGGGCTCGTCCTCTCCTACGAGGTCGGCGCGGTGAAGCCGGAGCCGGTGATGTACCAGCGCGCCCTCGAGCTCGCCCGCACGACTCCGGCCCGGGCGGCCTTCTTCGACGACGTGCCTCGGTATGCGGAGGCGGCGTCGGCGCTCGGCCTCCATGGGCGCGTCTTCACCACCGTCGCTGCGTTTCGGGAGCAGCTCCGCGCGCTCAGGCCCGAGCTCGCCGGCTGACGTTCACTTCCGAACCTCGCCCGTGACGGGCACGTCGACGATCTGCATCCGCCCTTCGAAGGTGCGCTCGAGCCACAGCACCTGCGCCTTCTCGGCGAGGCCCTTCACCAGCTTCACCCGGCGGCCATCTCGCAGCATCGCGGCGAGGGTGTAGACGATGCTCACCCCGTTGCGGCCGCGTCGAACGTCTTCTTCGCCGTAGAGCTGCGCGAGCTCGTCTCGCCTCCACGAGCCACCGCCGGGCCAGGGGAGCGGGCCGTGCTTCACCGTGAGCTGGCCGTTCTCCAAGCTGACACGCGTCGAGTTGGTGAAACCGGTGAGCGCCAGGTACCCGACGGTGAGCCCCGCGAGCGCGTGGAGGGAACCGAAGAGCGCCATCATCGGCTCCTTCTCGATCAGCGCCGTTCCGAACCACATCACCATGAAGCCGTTCCAGACGAGCGAGAAGAAGCCGAGGAAGACGTGCGAGAAGCCGAACCAGCGCCAGCGCACCTCGAAGCGGCCAGGGCGCTCGTCCACCACGAACTTCTCGGGCATCGGCACCGAGGTCGCGGCGGGCGCCGCCTTGGTGAGCCGGTCGAGCGCCTCGTCGGCGACGGGGTCGCGCGACCTGAGATCGAGCACGAAGCCACAGGCGTGGCAGGCCGCGATGCCCAACGTCCGGTCGAGGTCGCTGGCTCGGAACGACGCACCGCAGCTCGTACAAGCGAGAGGAGTCACCCGCTCACTTCACCACGCCACCCGCGCGGCGTCGTGGCTCACTTGAGGGCGTAGTCGATGGCGTAGTCGCCCTTGGCCTTGCTCGGCGGATCCCACCCGGCGTTGAGGCCGTTGTCCTTGAGCACGCGCTGCACCTCGTTGCCGCGCGCTGCCGAGAGATCCTGCTGGGCCTTCTTCACCATCGTCCACACTTCCTGAGCGATGGTGAGATCGTCGACCAAGGTCGCGTGACCGGTCGTCGGCTGCCCGACGTTGGAGCCGGCGAAGGGCTTGAAGTCGAGGGTCTTGAGCAGCTCGGGCGAGAGCGGAATGTCGCTCTTGGTGTCGTTCGCGAACTGGGCGACCTCGGTGAGGAAGGTGTTGAGCTCGGTCTCACCCATGCCGGCCTGCTGGCGGTACCAGCTCTCGACGGCGGCGCGATCCTTCACGTCGAGCTGCGGGTTCTTCTTCGCCGCGAAGCCGGTCAGCACCCGAATGGCCTTCTCTTGCTCCTCGAGCGGGCGGAGCACCTGGTTGAAGTCGATCGGCGAGCCCTTCGACCTGGCGAAGGCGTTGAGGTCGTCGATGAGCTGCTTCTTCGCGTTGCCGGTCTTGGCGGCTTCACCCGCGAACCACTTCTCGAACGCGGGCGCGTCACCGGCGGCGAGGCCAGCGACGTTCTTCGAGAGGGCGAAGTCCATCATCAGCCCGGCGGCGGCCCCGTCGAGGGCGTACTGGGCCCGCTTGATGGCGCTCGTGTAGCCAGCCTCGGCCTCGAGCTCGATCTGAATGTCGTTGGAGATCATCGCGCCGGCCATCTTCGAGGCGTCGAGCGGGCTGCGGCTCACCCGATCCTTGAAGGCCAGGTCGGCGCCCGTCTTCGCGTCGTAGAACTCGGTGTAGTCCATCGACCCGATGATGAAGTTCCACGACTGCGGGTTGATGTTGAGCGCGGCCTGCCGGTAGTTGTTGAACCACACGGCCTGACCCCAGCCCCCCGCGCCCTCGACCATGCGGTGGAGCACCTCGGCGTGGGCCGAGACGAGGTTCTTGCGAAGGTCGGCCGCCACCTTGGTCTTGTCGGTCGCGTTCTTGAGCGCCGGGCTGTTCTTCGCCAGCGCGTCACCGAGCTCCTTCAAGAAGGCGTCCTTGTTCGGGCCGGCGAGCTGGGCGTCGAACTCCTTGAGGAAGCCGCCGTAGGTCTGCTGCTTGGTGAGATCGCCGTTCACCTTCACCGTCGAGGTGAACGAGGCCTCCGTCATGTCCTTCAGCTGGTTGACGCCGAGGCCCATCGACTGGAGGAGGTTGGTCTTCTCCTTGCCGTCGGGCATGTCGACGAGCTTCTTCGCGTAGGCGACGTAGCTCGCGGCGTTGCCAGCGGTGACGCCGCTGCCCGAGGCGGTCTCGGCGGCCTTCATGAAGCGCGAGACGGCGGCCTTCGTGCGGAGGAAGTCGCGCACGTCGGTGCCGCTGCCCGCGTCACGAACGGACTTGTCGGTGTTGCCCGCGATGTTGCGCTGGAGCTGGTCGACGTTCTCGGCGAACTCGTCGTACTTGGCGCGAATGGTGTCGGCCACCGCGCGCTGCAGCTTGGCGTCCTGCTTGGAGCTGATCGGCTGCCCCGGCCAGAGCCGGTCGATGAGCGCCTTGTCGACGGTGAGCGAGGGGTCGATCTTCTTGAGCGCCTCGGCTGCGCCGCTGACGATGGCGCTGCGATCGGTGAGCGCGTTCGCCTTGGCGAGGAGCTGGGCCTTGCTCGGCTGGCCGTTGGCGGCGGGGAAGTCGGGCGCGGCGCTGATCAGCTCGGCGAGCTCCTTGATGCGCGGCTCACCGGCGTTCTGGAACGCGCCCACCAAGGCCGACTGATCGGTCTCGTCGAGGTGGAACCGCCCGCGGATCTGCCGGGCCACGGCGCCGGGCTCCATCGCGAGCACGCCTGACTCGCCGCCGACGTTGTCGGTGATGCCCTGCTGCACCGCTGCCCGGTACATGGCGGCGGACGCGGGCGCGACGTTGTTGGCGCTCCAGCTGCCCCAGGCCTGACCGAGCTTGCCGGTCTCGGCGCTGTTGATCAGGGTGTCGAAGATCTGCTGGTTCGCGGAGTCGGTGCGGCTGTCGATCTTCCGGGCGTGCTTGGTGCCCTGCGCGTCGATCGCGGTGCCTTCCTTCATGCCGATGAGCACCCGGGTGCCCTCGAAGGGATCCTTGTCGGAGCCGTAGCGAATGCGGGCGCGGTACATCAGCTCGGCCTTCTGCAGATCCTTGGTGAGCTTGCCGGTCTTGAGATCCTTCTTCGCCATGAAGGTGTCGAAGAAGAAGTCGCGGCCGATGGCGACGCGCGGCTGGCCGCTGTTCGGGTTCACCTCGTAGCTGCGGCTGTCGAGGGTGAAGGAGACGTAGGGGTTGGCGCGGCGCAACGCGTGGGCCTCGCTGTCCCAGTTCATCTCCTCGAGCGGCACGGTGCCGACGGTGAGGCCAGCCACCGCCTTGCTGCGCTGGAGATCGTTGAGCGCGGTGCCAGCGAGCTTGACCGTCTGGTCCTTGGTGAGGCCCGAGATCACCCGGGTGTCTTCGACCTCTTCGCCGTCACGGCCGTAGGTCACTGGCGCGTTCTTGAAGGTCTCGGCGCTCATGTGCGGCACCGTCGAGAGGTCGATCACCTGCGGCTCGATGATCTGCAGCGTCACCCCGTCGATCGCCATCGTCGCTTCGGGCTTCGCCTTGGCGGCCTTGCCGAAGGCCGTCGTCGAGGCGGCGTAGTTGCCGCGGGAGCCGTCGTCGATGCCGAGGCTGCCCGAGAGCTTCGAGCCCTTGGAGAAGTCGAACTGATCACCGGCCTTCACCTTGCCGCCGACGACCACGTCGTCCATCGCCTGCACGAGATCGGTGAGGTAGGCGCGCAGCGGCTGATTGCTCGAGGTCGCCTGGGCCTGCAGCTCCTTCATCGCCGCCTTGAGCGTGGCGCCGTCCTTCACGTCCTTCGCGTTCGCGCCTTCGCCGACCTTGAGGGTGATGCCCTTGGTCTCGAGCTCCTTGCCGAGCGCCTCGAACCACGCCGATCGATCGGACTTGGAGAAGAGGTCGGGACGGAACTGCACTCCGCGCTTCACGGTGATGCTGGGCATGTGGGAACCCCTCTTGGGTGAGTCGAGAAACGAGGCTGCGTCTTGCCACGACCCTCCGGCCAACTCAAACGCGCAACACGCTCATTGGTTTAGTGGTTAAACCAATTCGTCACCGCGAGGTGACAGGGCAGGGGCCGGCTCGAAGGTGTGCCGAGGACGGCTCGCGGAGGGGCACGTGCTATGCGACCGCATGGCCTCGACGCTCTGGGACTCGGTGGGCAACACGCCTCTGCTCCGCATCGCCTCGTTGTCGGAGCGGACCGGCTGCGAGCTCTTCGGGAAGGCGGAGTTCATGAACCCGGGTGGCAGCATCAAGGACCGCGCGGCGAAGGGAATGATCCGCGACGCCGAGGCGAGAGGGCTCTTGAAGCCGGGCGCGACCATCGTCGAAGGCACGGCCGGCAACACGGGCATCGGGCTCGCGGTGCTGGGCATCGAGCGCGGCTACCGAGTCGTCGTCACCATGCCGGACAACCAGGCGAGAGAGAAATACGAGTACCTGGAGGCGATGGGCGTCGAGGTGCGGAAGGTGCCCGTGGTGCCGTTCGCCAACCCCGGCCACTTCTACCATCAGGCGGGAGGGCTCTCGGAGCAGCACGGCTGGTTCTGGGCAAACCAGTTCGAGAACCCGGCGAACGGTGACTTTCACGCGGAGACGACCGCGGAGGAGATCTGGAGACAGACCGACGGGCGAGTCGACGTGCTCGTCGCCTCGGTGGGCACTGGCGGCACGCTTGGTGGCGTCTCCCGCGCGCTCAAGGAAAAGAACCCGCGCCTCGAGGTGGTGCTGCTCGACCCGAACGGCTCCGGGCTCTTCTGTCATTTCACCGAAGGAAAGGTCGAGGGCTCGGGCTCGTCGATCACCGAGGGCATCGGCATCATGCGACTCACCGAGAACTTCCGGCGCGCGAAGATCGACGCCGCGTTGCGGGTGACCGATCAGCAGATGATCGAGATGCTGTACCACCTCGCGCGCACCGACGCGCTCGTGGTCGGCACCAGCGCCGCGCTCAACGTGCGAGGCGCCTACGAAATCGCCAAGAAGTACCAGGGCAGCGGGAAGCGCATCGTCACCTTCCTCTGCGATCACGGCTCCCGTTACGCTTCCAAGGTGTTCAACCCCGAGTTCCTCGCGAGCAAGGGCCTCGTTCCCACGGCGCTCCCATGAGCCGCGAGTCGACGATGCCAGGGTGGATCCCCTTCGTGCTCGGCGTGGTGGGCTTCGAAGTCGGCTGGCTTCTTCTCCCGATGCGCTGGTGGCGGCACGACGAGACCGGCCTCGTGCTCCCCACGCTCCTCCTCACGGCGTGCCTGGTGGCGATGTTCGCCGCGCATCGCGTTGGTGGGCTCTTTCGCCCGCTCAGCGTCATCCTCTGGTTGGGTCTTGGCGCGCACCTGGCGCAGTTCGTGTGCTGCCTGTGGATCGTGGGCATGAACCGCGACGCGCTCGCCAACGCCGCCGCCGTGTGGGCCGGTACGGTGACGGTCGAAGCCGCGCTCCTCGGCTGGCCTTCACGGCGGATCAGCCGCGCGCGAACGGCCTGATCAGGCCCGGCGCCGCTCGAGTCGGATGGATCAGGCCCGGCGCCGCTTGAGTCGGATGGATCAGGCCCGGCGGATTGATCAGTTCTTCTTCTCCAGCAGCTCGACGATCTCCTCGACGAGCAGTGTCTCGGCCTTGAAGTCCTTGCGCAGCGCCTCGAGCCGCTTGGCATCGACCGCCTTCGACTCGCGCATCTTCGACACCTCGCGATAGGCGTGCGCGACGGTGCTCCCGAGCTCCTCGGCCTTGCGCTTGCGCGCGAGCGCCTCACTGCTGCCGGCGGTGAAGCTGTCGAGCTGGCCGAAGTGCTTGTCCCAGGTGGCCGGGTCGGCCGGGCCTCCGGCGACGGAGGGGATCGACTGAGCGATCGCCACGAAGGCCCAGGTCGGCACTGGCAGCGGCTGGCCCGCGTACCAGGCGGCGAAGTCGATCACCTCATGGCCTTCGACGACGAAGCCCGACACCTCGACGCCCGAGCGCAACGTGAAGCTGAAGTGCCCGCGCGCGGGGAGCTTCTCGGTGCCGACGAGCACCACCGCGTTGTTCTTCTTCGGGCCCTCGGTGACGACGCCGCCCTTCGAGAGCATCACCGGGCCGCCGAGCTCGATGACCGCCGCAGTGAGGCTCGGCCCCGTCTCGCGCCCGAAGCGGTGCACCACGTTCACCTCACCGCTCAGCTCGAGCAGCTCGCCCGACGGCTTCTTCAGCACCAGGTGGTTGACGGTGTGCGAGCGCAGCGCCTCGTCGAGGCCGAAGTCTCCGCCGCGCACCCAGGCGAGCGTGTTGCGGAACTCGTCGAGCACGTCGTTCAGGTGGTTGAAGTCGCGCGCCACGAAGAGCTGCGGCTGCATGCGGGTGATGTCGTAGGCGGTGGTGGTGCAGACGAGCGAGAGCGGCACCTTCCGCACCGCGTCGGTGAGGCAGTGCTCGGCCTCTCCGATGCTCGAGAGCAGGCCCGCGCCGTACAGCATCGGACGTTCGACGGTGCCCACCATGCCGTACTCGGCGGTCCACCAATACAGCCGGCTCGCGCGCGTCGACTCCGAGACGTAGCGAACCGACGCCGCCGCCGCCTGGAGCCGTGCCTCGGCGTGCACCACGTCTTCTCTCGTCGAGAACGGGTCTTCTTTCACCACCGAGAGGTTGCGAATGGCCTCGAACATCGCGCGATCTTCCGCGGAGGCGATCGCCTTGAAGCCCACCTCACCGGCGCTCTTGAGGTACCTCGCATAGGCCGCGTCGGCGATGATCGGCGCGTGCCCGGCCGACTCGTGCACGATGTCGGGCGCCGGCGTGTAGGCGATGTGCTCGTGGCTCCGAATGTCGGCCGCGATCGCGAGGATCCCGCGCGCCTGCATCTCGGTGAAGACGGCGGGAGGAATGAAGCCGCGAACCCCGACCGCGCTCCAGCCGAGCGGCGCCAGCTTCTCGTTCATCGTCTCCACCCGGGGAATGCGCTCGAGATCGATGCCGGTCGCGTCGAGGCCGCGCAGATAGACCTCGTGCGCGCGCCCATCGAGGTGGCTCCGCAGGCGCTTCAAGATGTGCCGCCACACCGCCTGATCGCGCGGCGTGTACGAGTCGTACTCCTGGTCGACGACGTAGCGGGTGAGGTGCGGAGGGAGGCTGGCCGCGGGGGTTCGGTCCATGAGGCGCTTGTCGCTTCGAGCCGGGCGGCTGGCAAGGCCTTGCGTGTGCCCTTCGGCCAGGCCCCGTTGCGCGACGCGCCACGAGCGCGCCCCTGAACTCTCTGTGGCGCTCGGGCTCGCGACGAGACAAAGGAGACCCCGCATGTGGATCGTCGTTCTCGCGCTGCGCCGGCCCTACACCTTCGTGGTGATGTCGCTCGTGCTGCTCCTCGCTGGCGCCTTCGTGGTGCGGCGGACGCCGACCGACGTGTTGCCCTCGGTCGATCTGCCGGTCATCAGCGTGGTGTGGACCTACTCGGGCCTGCCGGCGCAGCAGATGGAAGCGCAGGTCACCCAGTTCTCGGAGTTCTCGATCGCCGGCAACACCTCCGACGTCGCCCGCCTGCAGAGCGACACCTACGACGGGGTGAGCGTCATTCGCGTCTTCCTCCAGCCGAACGCCGACGTGAGCGCCGCGATGGCGCAGATCACCGCCGCGTCGCAGACCATCGTGCGCCGAATGCCGCCCGGCATGATCCCGCCCATCATCCTCCGCTACACCGCCTCGAGCGTGCCGGTGCTGCAGCTCGCCTTCACCAACGACACCCTCAGCGAGGCCGAGCTCTTCGACTACGTGAACAACCGCGTCCGCACCGCGCTCTCGATCATTCGCGGCACGCGCTTCCCGCTCCCGCAGGGAGGCAAGTTTCGCCAGGTCTCGGTCGACCTCGATCTGCAGGCGCTCCAGGCGCAGGGCTTGTCGCCGCAAGACGTCGCGCTCGCGATCTCGGCCCAGAACCTCACCCTGCCGACCGGCTCGCTCAAGATCTCCGATCGCGAGTACCGGGTGGCGCTCAACAGCTCGCCCGAGGCGATCGCCGCGCTCAACGAAATCCCCATTCGGAGGCCCGACGGTCGGCTCCTCCAGCTGAGAGACGTCGCCTTCGTGCACGACGGCTTCCAGGTGCAGACCAACCTCGCGCGCGCGAACGGCCGGCGGAGCGTGGTGCTCACGGTGATGAAGAACGGTGACGCCTCGACGCTCGAGGTCGCCAGCCGCATCAAGGCGATGTTGCCCACCATTCGCGCTTCGGCGCCCGAAGGCACCCACCTCGAGGTCCTGGCCGACGCCTCGGGTTTCGTCGAGCACGCGATCGAAGGGCTGCTCACCGAGGCGAGCCTCGCCGCCGCGCTGACGGCCCTGATGATCCTCCTCTTCCTCGGCTCGTGGCGGTCGACGCTCATCGTCGCGACCTCGATCCCGCTCTCGGTGGTGGTGGCGGTGCTGGGCCTGCGCGCGCTCGGCGCCACCATCAACTCGATGACGCTCGGCGGGCTCGCCCTGGCGGTCGGCATCCTCGTCGACGACGCGACGGTCGAGCTCGAGAACATTCACCGCAACCTCGCGATGGGGAAGCCGCTCACCCGCGCGATCCTCGACGGGGCCCGGCAGATCGCGGTGCCCGCCTTCGTCGCCAGCACCGCCATCAGCGTCGTCTTCGTCAGCGTGCTCTTCCTCGAGGGGCCGGCGCGCTTCCTCTTCATGCCGATGGGCCTCGCGGTCGCCTTCTCGGTGATGGCCTCGTACTTCCTCTCTCGCACGGTGGTGCCGACGATGGTGCAGGCGCTGCTGCCGGCCGAGGTCGCGCAGGGACACGGAGGCACCGGCGTGTTCAAGCGAGTGCACGCGGCCTTCGAGCGGCTCTTCGAGGCGGGGCGGTCGAGCTACCTCGGGCTGCTCGCCTGGGCGCTCTCTCGGCGCGGGTTGGTGCTCGCGCTCTTCGTCGGCTCGGTGGTGGGCACCTCGTTGCTCGCGACGCAGGTGGGCCGCGACTTCTTCCCGAAGATCGACGCGGGCGTGCTGCTCCTGCACGTGGTGGCGCCTCCGGGCACGCGGCTCGAGGAGACCGAGGTGCTGTTCGGCCGGGTGGAAGACGCCATTCGCGAGGTGATTCCACCGGGCGAGCTCGCCGGGGTGCTCGACTTCATGGGGCCGGCGAGCGGCTACAACCTGGCCATCACCGACAGCGTCAACGTCAGCACGGCCGACGGCGAGATCCTCATCCAGCTCACGCCTGCGCGGACGCGAAAGGTCGGCGACTACGAAGCCTTGCTCCGCACCGAGCTGCGCCAGCGCTTCCCCGAGGCGCGGTTCTTCTTTCAGCCCGCCGACATCGTCACCCAGATCCTCAACTTCGGGTTGCCGTCTGCCATCGACGTGCAGGTCACCGGCGCCAAGCGCGACGCGACCTATGCGGCCGCGCGCACCATCGAGCGGCAGCTCCGAGCCGTGCCAGGCGCGGTCGACGTGCGGCTCCATCAGATCGTCGACGCACCCCGGCTGATGATCGACGTCGATCGGCTCCGCGCTGCCGACGTCGGGCTCACCCAGCGTGACGTCGCGAGCAACGTGCTGCTCGCGGTCTCGTCCTCGAGCCAGGTCGCGCCCACCTTCTGGACCGACCCGAAGACGGGCTTCGGCTACTCGGTCGCGGTGCAGGTGCCAGAGGGGCGGCTCTCGTCGATCGAAGGCCTCCAGACCTTCGCGCTCCAGAGCCCGCGCGGGCCGCAGTTGCTCGGCGATCTCTCGGTGCTCAAGCGGCAGCAGACCCCGGTCTTCATCACCCGCGTCGACGTGCAGCCGACCTACCAGGTGCGCGCCGACGTGCAGAACGTCGATCTCGGGCGTGTCGCGGGAGCGATCGACGAGCTCGTTGCCCCAGTGAAGGCCAAGCTCCCGCCTGGCTCGGACGTGCAGGTGCGTGGGCAGGTGGAGTCGATGCGCAGCGCCTTCTCGGCCCTCTTCCTCGGGCTCCTGGCGGCTGCGCTGCTCGTGTACGCGGTGATGGTCGTCAACTTCCAGTCGTGGACCGACCCGTTCATCATCATCACCGCGCTCCCGGGCGCCGGCATCGGCATCGTGCTCGCCCACTACGCGACGCAGACGACCTTCAGCGTGCCTTCGCTCATGGGCGCGGTGCTCAGCGTGGGCGTCGCGACGGCGAACTCGATCCTCGTCGTCACCTTCGCCAACGAGCAACGCGCGAGGGGCTTGTCGGCGATCGAGGCGGCGATGGAGGCGGGGCGGGTGCGCCTGCGGCCGGTGCTGATGACGGCGCTCGCCATGGCCATCGGGACCTTGCCGATGTCGCTCGGGCTCTCGGAGGGCGGCGAGCAGAACGCGGTGCTGGGCCGCTCGATGCTGGGCGGCATTCTCGGCGCGACCTTCGCCACCCTGGTGCTGGTGCCGGTCATCTACACCTGGCTGCGCGCGAAGTGGCAGCCGCGGCAGCTCGACCCGGCGTTGCGCGAGGCCGGCGACGAGGAAGGAACGCTCGATGAGTGAGACGACTCCGGTGCAGCCGAAGCTCCCCAAGGCCATTCCGGTGCTCTTCGTGCTGGTGCTCGGCGCGCTGCTCGTCGTCGGCTGGCTCCCGCGCGTCACCCGGGCCGAGGCGGTCGATCGTCAACATCAGCTCGCGCTCGCGCCGCGGCGGGTGGTGGTGGGGCCGGTGACCCGCGCGCCTGCGCTCGCGACCTTCACCCTGCCCGGCACCGCAGCGCCGCTCAAGTCGACGGTGGTGACCGCACGAGGCACCGGCTTCGTGCAGCAGTACCTCGTCGATCTCGGCGACCCGGTGAAGGCCGGGCAGGTGATGGCGGTGCTCGAGGCGCCGGAGGTGGACGAGGACGTCAAGCGGGCGCAGGCGCGGCTCCACGAGGCGGAGACGAACGTCACCCTCTCGCGCTCGGCGGCCGAACGATCGACCCGGCTCTCGGAGCAGGGCGTCGCCTCGAAGCAGCAAGCCGAAGAAGCGCAGAGCCGGCTCACCACCGCGGAGGCCTCGGTCGAGACCGCGCGCGCCGACGTGCTCCGCCTCGCCGCGCTCAAGGGCTACACGCGGGTCGTCGCTCCCTTCGCCGGCGTCGTCACCCGCCGCTTCGTCGAGCTCGGCGCGTTGGTCGCGTCCGATCGGGCCCCGCTCTTCGAGGTCGCTCAGACCGACTCGCTCAAGGTGACCCTCGACGTGCCGCAGTGGCTGGCGATGGACGTGAAGCCGGGCCTCGTCGTGAAGGTCGCGCCGCCCCAGCGCCCGCAGCTCGCGGTCGAAGCGCGCCTCACCCGGAGCGCCGGAGCCCTCGATCCCGCGACCCGAACCCTCCGCGTCGAGGCGCTCGTCGAACGGCCTGGCGCGCTCCTCGCCAACGCCTTCGTGCAGATCACCTTTCAGCTCGAGCGGGCGTCACCACCCTTGAGCGTGCCCGCGAGCGCGGTCGTGCCGAGAGCCGATGGGGTGAGAGTGCACACGGTGAAGCAGGGTGTGGTGGCCACCAAGCAGGTGACGGTGGCGCGCGATCTCGGACGAACGGTGGAGCTGCTGTCGGGCGTCGAGGCCGGAGAGCTGGTGGTGCTCAACCCGCCCGACGATCTCGAGAACGGCGAGAAGGTCGACGCCGTGCAGCCGCCGGCACCCGACGCCGGAGTCGCCAAGTGAGCGCGCTCGTCCTCTTCTCCGTGCTCGCTGCGGCGCCCGTCGAGCCCATCTCCTTCACCGAGGCGATCGAGCGGGCGATCGCCCAGGCTCCGCGAATGAGCCAGGTGCGGGCGTCGGTCGGTCGCGCCGAAGCGCTCGTCGTTCAGTCGCGGGCGGCCTGGCTGCCGACGCTGAGCCTCAACGGCACCTTCACCCAGCTCGAGGGGAACCGTGGGCTCGCCGATCGGGTGCTCCTCCCGGCGTCGTCGGCCGGTGCCAATCTCCAGCTGGGCTTCCCGCTCCTCGCGGCCCCGAGGTGGATCGCGACCGGCCAGGCCGAGCTCTCGGTCGAAGCGGCGAAGGCGGACGAAGTGGAGGCGCGGCGCACGTTGGCGAGCGTGGTCGGGCGCGCCTGGCTCACCGTCGAGCTCCAGCACAAGCTGCTCGCCGTCACCGAGCGGGCGCGGAAGACGAGCGCCGACCAGCTCGAGCTCGCGACCCTTCGCCAGTCTGGCGGCCTCGGCACCAGGCTCGATCTCGTGCGGGCGCGGCGAGAGTTGGCCGACAACGAGGGTCGGTTGGCTCGGGCTCGGGCCGACCTCGCCCTCTCCCAGGAGGTGCTCGGCGTCTTGGTGGGTGCGCCGCGTCCCCTCGACGTGAGCGGAGAGGCGCAGCTCCCCGCAGTGCCGCGCAGCGAGGAGCTCGACGCGGCGATCGATCGACGGCCCGACGTTCGCGCCGCCCATACCCGCACCACCCTCGCCGCGCGCGCGGTGGAGTTGAGCTGGACCGACTACCTCCCGACGGCCGGGCTCTCGGTGCAGCCGACCGCGCAGACGCCGCCCACGCCGACCCAGCCCGCGTTGGGCCTCACCGCGCAGGTGAGCGGCCAGCTCATGCTCTTCGACGGCCTCGCCCGCAGCGGCCAGAAGCAGGAGCGGGTCGCTGCGCTCGAGATCGCGCGTTCTCAGGAAGACGAGGTGCGCCTCAAGGGCCAGAGCGAGCTCCGCCTGGCGCTCGAGGTGCTGGCGCATCGCGAAGTGGCAGCCTCGGCGGCCTCGCGCTCCGCCAGCCTCGCCCTCGAGGCCGAGGGGCTCGCGCGCGCCGCGTGGAAGGAAGGCGCCTCGACGAACGTGGAGCTGATCGAAGCCGAGCGCTCCGCTCGAGACGCCGAGAGCCTGGCCGAGGCCGCGCGCACCAGTGAGCTCTCCGCGCGGCTCGACGCCTTGATCGCCGCCGCCCGGTTTCCCTGAGGTCGCACCAGGTCCCACATGAGCGGCCGACTCGGCTAGGCTCGCTGGCCCGTGGAGACCCCGGTGCCCATGCGTTCCGTCTTCGTGGAAACGAACGGCGCGCTCCTGCCGAGAGTGCGCGAGCTGCTCGAGCAGGCGCGCGTGCCGGTGGCCACCGAGGTGACGGCGGCGGTCGACGTGGCGGTGTGCGATCTCACCTCGCCCGGAGGCCTCGAGCGGAAGCGGGCCCTGCTCTCTCGTTCTCCTCGCCTCGGAATGCTCGTCATCGCCAAGGGTGACGTCGCGCTCGAGAGCTCGGTGCTCGAGGTCATCTCGCCCGACTCGCTCGACACCGAGCTGCTGCCTCGCCTCTCACGGCTCCGGGCCCGGCTGGTGAGCCAGCAAGACGCGGTCGCCCGGCAGCGCGATCTCAAGGTGCTCCTCGAGCTCACCGCCCGCTACGCCGAGGCGACCGACATCGAGGAGCTGCTCCACGACGTCACCCGCAAGCTCGCCGAAGACTTCGACATCGATCGCGCCACCCTGGTGGTCGTCGACCTCGAGAAGCAGCAGGGCACCATCGTCGCGGCCTCCGACGACGCCTCGCTCAAGAACCTCACCATCGAGCTCTCGCGCTACCCGGAGATTCGCGAGGCGGTGCGAACGCTCAAGCCGGTCATCGTCGAAGACGCGCCGTCGCACCCGTTGCTCGAAGACGTGAAGGAGTCGGTGCGGGCGCGCAACATTCGCAACATCGGCGTCTTCCCGCTCATCGCCTCGGGCAAGGTGCAGAGCGTGCTGCTGGTGCGCCGTTCCTCCGAGCGTGGCGCCTTCAACCCGAGGGAGATCGACTTCCTCACCACCGTCGCCCACGCCACCGCGATCGCCTTTCGCAACATTCGCCAGCTCGATCGGGAACGCGGGAAGCGGGAGCAGGAAAAGTCGGCCCGGCTCGCCGCCGAGGAGCGGGTGCACGAGCTCGGCCGCTACGCCTCGTACTTCGCCCATCTGTCCGACGGCGTCGCCATTCTCGACTCGCGCGCCTGCGTGCTCTCGCTCAACCCGGCTGGAGAGAAGATGCTCGACCTCGACAAGGGCGAGGCGGCGGGGCGCCACATCAACGCGCTCACCAACCCGACCGACGACGGGCTGCTGCTCGACGTCCTCTATTCCGTGTCGAAGGGCTTGGTGCGCACCGACGTCGATCTCTTCGCCTGCACGGTGGCGGGGCGTCGGCTCACCCTCTCGCTCTCGGCCGCGCCGCTGGGCCCCGACGCGCAGGAGGGCGTGGCGATTCTGACGATTCGAGACGTCACCCGGCAGCGGCAGATGGCCGACGAGCTGCGCCACACCAAGGAATACCTGGAGCGGCTGATCGACTCGAGCGTCGACGCCATCATCGCCGCCGACATGAAGGGCAACGTCACCCTCTTCAACAAGGCCGCCGAGACCGTCACCGGCTGGAAGGCCGAAGAGGTCGTCGGCAAGCTGCACGTCACCAAGCTGTACCCCAACGGGGTGGCGCGCGAGGTGATGCAGAAGCTCCGCTCGGGTGAACACGGGGGCCCCGGCCGGCTCGCGACCTCGCGGCTCGAGATCGTGAGCAAGTCGAACGAGCGCATTCCGGTGAACATGACGGCCTCGATCATTCACGACGGGACCAACGAGGTCGGCACCGTCGGCCTCTTCACCGACATGCGCGATCGCCTCAACCTCGAGCGCAAGCTCACCGACGTCGAGGCGCGGCTGCTCGAGAGCGAGAAGAACGCGGTCATCGTCGCCCTCGCCGGCACCGCGGCCCACGAGCTCAACCAGCCGCTGACCTCGGTGACCGGCTTCGCCGAGCTGCTCATGCGCCGGCTCAAGGGCGACGACCCTTCGCTGCGCTACGTCGAGACCATCTACAAACAGGCCGAGCGCATGGCCGAGATCGTCCGCAAGATTGGTAAGATCACCCGCTACGAGCCAACCACCTACGTGGGCAACTCTCAGATCATCGATCTGGAGAAGGCGTCGTCACATGAAGAGTGACTCGAGTCAGCTCAAGCCGTTCTTCTCGGGCCCGGCGAGCGACGCCTTCCAGGCGTTCTTCGACATGGTCGACGCTCCGGCGGCGCTCTGCGACCTCTCCCTCGTCATCCTCACCGCCAACTCGCCCTTCGAGGTGCTCGCCGGCCAGAAGGGCCTGGTCGGTCGCCCGCTCGCCGACTCGCTCGGCATCACGCCCATCGCGGTGCCCGAAGAGGAACGGCCGATCGACTTCGACGTGAAGCTGCAGAGCGGGCAGCACGTCACCCTCACCGTTTCCCGTCGCGGGGAGACGGTCGCGGTGGTGGCGCGCCGCCTCTCTCCGACGCTGGATTCGCTGGCCGCGGCCGGTCGGGCGCTCATCGAGCAGGCGCGGGTCGAGTCGCAGTTGCTCGAGATCGGCCGCAACGTCGCCGGTTCCACTGGAGAAGAGGAGCTGGTGGCCACCGTCGCCCGCGGCGTGAAGGGCCTCTTCCCCGGCCGCACCTTCGTGGTGCGCATCGTCGACCCGCGCACCTGCGCGCTCACCTCGCTCTACGCCGAAGGGCGGCTGCGAGAGGGCGCGCGCGACGTCTTCCACCTCCGCCGCTCGATGGTCGAGAAGACGCACCTCGACACGAGCCAGCTCCCCAAGGACAAGGTCGTCGTCTCGACCCAGGAACTCCCGCTCGTCTTCATCGGCAGCGTGCGAGGCATCGCGGCGCCGTTGGTCGCGTCGGGGCAGCTGGTGGGCGCGATCAACATCGAGTACCCACCCGGCCTCACCGCCGACTTGATGGCCGACGAGCGCGTGCTCATTCAGCTCGCCAACCAGGTCGCCGTCGCGGTGCGCAACGCCAAGCTGATCGACGAGCTCACCTTCGTGCGGAAGTACCTCGAGGAGCTGATCGAGCATGGCAACGCGCTCATCCTCGTGACCAACCGCGAGGGCCGGGTCGTCGTCTTCAACCGCACCCTCTCGCAGCTCACCGGCTTCTCGAAGGCCGAGGTGCTCGGGCGCGATCTCACTGAGCTGGTGCCGGCCTCGGCGCGGCTCAACGTGCTCCGCATGCTCACCGAGTCGCTCGCCGGTCGCGGGCAGGCCTTCGAGACGTCGCTGCTGACGAAGGAGGGCCGCGAAGCCAAGGTGACGCTCGCCTCGAGCGCGGTCATCGCGCAGACCGGAGAGATCGAGGGGGTCATCGCCATCGGCCAGGATCTCTCGCGAATGAAGGACCTCGAGAAGCGGGTGGTGCAGGCCGAGAAGCTCGCCTCGCTGGGGCAGCTCGCCGCGTCGGTGGTGCACGAGATCAACAACCCGATGACGGCGGTGGCGACCTACGCCGACGCGCTGCTGAGCCGGGCCTCGACCTCGCTCAACGCCGACCCGGCGGATCTGACGAAGTACCGGAAGATCGTCGAGAACACCGATCGGGTGCTCCGCTTCACCCGCGACCTCGTCAGCTACGCGCGCCCCGCGCAGGACACGCCCGAAGAGGTCGATCTCAACGCCACCATCGAGCGCGCCGCCGGCTTCTGCGAGCACGTGCTCCACAAGCACGCCGTCGAGCTCGAGAAGGACTTCGGCGAGGTGCCCAGGTTCCTCGCCGTTCGCCAGAACCTCCTCCAGGTCTTCATCAACCTCATCACCAACGCCTGCCATGCGATGCCGAGCGGGGGGACGCTGCGCCTCTCCACGCGCGTGCTCGATGGGTCGGTGCAGGCCACCGTCACGGACAGCGGGAGTGGGATGGCGGCCGACATCAGGGGCCGCATCTTCGAGCCCTTCTTCACCACCAAGCCCGACGGCAAGGGCACCGGCCTGGGGCTCTCGATCGTCCAGGGCATCATCGAGAACCACGGCGGCCGCATCTCGGTCGAGAGCGAGCAAGGCAAGGGGTCGACCTTCACGGTGGTGTTGCCGATGGTGCGCACGGGTGGGTGAAGTTCTTCGAGGCCCCCGCGTCATGACCGCTGACCTTTCGGCACAAGGCCGATAGAAGGCCCCACCATGCGTACTGCATTCGCCGGCTTCGGAGTGGTGGCCCTGCTCGCCTCGTCGTGCGCGCTGCGGCCGCGCTACCGCGACTTCGTCACCACGAAGACCGAGGGCAGCTCGCTCAAGCTGCTGATGACCGACGGCGCGGGCCTGCCGGTGGCGAACGCGAAGATCGAGCTGTCGGAGCTCAGGAACCGGCAGCAGTTCTCGACGAGCGCCGACGGCACCTTCGCCCTGCCGGTCGACAAGAAGTACCTCGACGAGAACCCGGTGCTGGTGGTGCAGCTCCCGCCGGGCTCGAAGCGCTACTCGCTCGCGATCGCGCCCATCGCGCCGCCCTTGCCCGACTCTCCGGCCGCCACCACGCCGCCGCCCGAGCTCCCTCCCGCGCCCGGTGCTCCGGCCGAACCGCGCGCGAGCCCGGAGCCGCCTCGCCGCGAGCTGCCCACCATTCCACCCCCCACCGGCCCGACGCCCCCGACGCCCCAATGAAGACTCTCGTTCTGTTCGCTGCTCTCGCTGCGTCGACCGCCTCGGCGCAGACCGACGCCTTTCACGGTTGGTCGAAGGACGGCAGCTGGCTCGTCTTCTCCCGGCCGGGCCGCAACGAGATCACCGAGCTGTACTTCTGCCAGACCTCCGAGACGAACCCGAAGTGGCCCGAGGTGCTCAACGAGCAGGACAAGCTGAGCGAGGCGGGCATGGAGTGCGTGCGTTTCCTCGATCAGAACAAGGCGCCATACCAGTGGCAGAAGCTGGTGACGGCGGGAGAGTCAGCGACGGCGCGCGGTGGGCTGTCGATCGCGGGCGAGCTGGTGACCGACGGTGAGTCTCCCGGCTTCGTCGTCGAGGGCGGGGGCAAGACCCAGAGCTGCTACGCCTCGGGCATGCGGGAATCGTCGAAGCTGCAGAAGGCCTACTGGCACGCCTCGCTCAAGTTCGTGGCGGTGATCATCGACGGCACCTTCCACCACTGCACCTTGACGGTGAAGCCCGGCAAGAACGGGCCGCCGCCGAAGAAGAAGTAGCGCCTTCGCGCGGCTCGTCGATGCGCGGGTGAGGTTCGCTCGGCCTCTCCGCCGTGCGCTCACGGGTCGCGCGGCGTGAACGGCTTGAGCCCGGAGATCGTCTCCGACTCGGCGGCGACGCGGTCGATCTCGCTCGCCTCCCGCTCACAGGAACGCCTCACCGCCTGCTCGAAGCGTCGATCGAAGATGCGATGGGCGGAGTGCACCCGGGTGGGCTCGAAGCCGCGGCTGATCTTGTGCTCGCCTCCGGCGCCCGGCTCGAAGGTCGTCCGCCCGGCGCGAATGCAGTCGTCGATGGAGTGGTAGAGGCAGACGTTGAAGTGAAGGAACGGGTGCTCCTCGAAGCAGCCCCAGTAGCGGCCGTAGAGGTGGGTGCGCGAGGTGAGGTTGAAGGCGCCGCCGACGACGGTGGTGCCCCGCTCGGCGACCACGAGCTCGACCGCGTCCTTCATCGTGTCGAAGACGCGGCGAAAGAAGTCGGCGGTGAGCTGCACCGGGCCCCACGCGTAGCGGCTGGCGGTGCGTTGGTAGAGCTGGGCGGCGAGGGCGCCGTGGGCCGCGACGAGGTCGTCGCTGCGAAGGGTGCGGAGGACGAGGCCCTGCTTCTCGGCGGCCCCGCGCTCGCGCTTGAGCTGGTTGCGGCGCTTGGAGTCGAAGCGCGCGAGGAACTCGTCGTACGAGCGGTAGCCGGGGTTGCGCCAGTGGTACTGCAGGGTGCCTCGCCGGAAGAAGCCGAACGGCTCGAGCGCGCGTGACTCGGCCTCTGGTGGGAAGAGCACGTGCACCGACGAGGCGCCTTCGTCTTGGGCGAGCTCGACGGCGGCGGTCATCAGCTGACGACGCAGCGCCTCGACGTCCTCACCGGGTGCGACGTGCAGCTTGGGCGCCGTCACTGGAGACAGCGGCATGCCGACGAGCAGCTTCGGGTAGTAGGAGACCCCGAACTGCGCGGCCGCGTTCGCCCAGCCGAAGTCGTAGACGTACTCACCCATCGAGTGGGTCTTCAGGTAGGCGGGCAGCGTGGCGACGAGCCGCTCGCCGCGCCAGAGGGTGAGGTGGCGCGCGCTCCAGCCGCGTTCGGGAACGGCCGAGCCCGACGCCTCCATCGCCTCGAGCCACTCCCAGCGGCTCACCGGTGCTTCGTCGGGAGACACCAACGCATTCCACGCCGCCATGGGCACGTCGGAGACCGAGCTGACGACCTTGAGCTGCAGCGGGGGCATCTGGAGCGCCTTCGACTCTCTCACGAATCGCGCGCCCGTTCCCCGGTCGTCCAGGTGTCTCGCTGCGGCAATTCGCCCCAGCACGCCGGCGCCGCGATGGTCTATTGGTGCGCCATGGCGAAGCTGCTCACGCTCGTCGGGGTCCTCGCGCTCCTCACCCTGGGGCTGATGATGTACGTGCGCTTCAGTCGGCCCTCGAAGCTCGAGCGCGCCGAGGCCCTCGCGCACGCGCCGGTGAAGTCCTTCGAGCCGCTCTTTGCGGCGCCCGCCTTCGGGTACCTCGATCAGCACGGCTCGACCGTCACCACCCAGGCGCTCGCCGGAAAGGTGTGGGTCGCGAACTTCATCTTCACCACCTGCCGCACCATCTGCCCGTTGCTCTCCGCCCGCATGGTGCAGCTGCAGCGCGCGCTCGCTGGCGTCGACGTGCGCTTCGTCTCGTTCTCCGTCGACCCGGAGCACGACACGCCCGAGGTGCTGGCCGCGTATGCCAAGCGTTGGGCGCCGGAGGAGCCGCGCTGGCAGCTGCTCGCGACCGATTCGAAGACGTTGCCGCTCGTCGCTGCCGGCTTTCACGTCACCGCGGAGAAGAACAAGCCGGGCGAGCTCGACAAGATCATCCACTCCTCCGTCTTCGTGCTCGTCGACAAGGGCGGGGTGGTGCGGGGCGTGTTCGACAGCGAGCTGCGCGACGATCTCCGTCAGCTGGAGAAGGGGGTGCGGCTGTTGGCGGGAACTCCCGCGCCAGAGCCCGTGCGAGTCGCGCCGGTCGGCCTCGAGCTGTACCACTCCGAGTCGTGTGCCACCTGTCACGAAGCGCCGGAGCTCGCGCCTTCGCTCTTCGGCCGAGCGGGCTCGCGGGTGAGCTTCGACAACGGGTTGGTCGCCACCTTCGACGCCGAGTACGTGAAGGAGTCGCTGCTCGCGCCCAACGCCAAGCGCGCGAAGGGCTACCCGCTGCACATGCCCTCGTACGATCACCTGTCCGCCGAGGCGCTGCTGGTGCTGACGAAGTACGTCCTCGAGCACCCGGCGAGCGACGCGGCGCCAGCGGCCGACGTTCGCGTCGAGGTGGACCCGGTGTGTCAGATGAACGTGCGCGCGACGCCAGACGCGCTCGTTGCCGACCACGAGGGCCATCGCCACTTCTTCTGCTCGAAGCACTGCCAGGCGCGCTTCCTCGCGAGTCCGAGCGCGTTCCATGCTGCCGACGCGGGGCTGTGACTGAGGTCGTCACAGCTGTGAGCGGCGCCGTCACGGTGGCTGCACGCGGCTCGAGGTCACGCAGCAACCACGCGAGAGGAGAGGTCGAGATCGCGTGACTCGTGCGCTCGACTGCCGCAGGGTCGATGGCCCCCGCCTTGCTCTCGAGCCCGTCCATGCGCCACGTCTTCCTCGCTGTCGCCCTCTTCGCCGGCTGCCGGTGCGGCCCCGAGCCCGTGCTCGACGGCGGAATCGACCCGATGGACGGGGGGCTGATCGACGCTGGCGCGACCGACGCGGGCCTCGACGCGGGCCAGGACGCGGGCCCGCCGTTCGACGAGTTCGACGCCTGGCGCGAGATGCGAGGGGTCCTCACCCAGAGCCCTGACGCGGTGCCTGCCCGCGCGCGGCAGCTCGTGGCCTCGAGAGACCTCGACGGCCTGTTCCGCCTGGTGCGTGACGACGTGGCGCTGTTGCCGACGGACTCGGTGAGCTTCGACTCGGCCGACACCGCCGTTCGGTGGGGCGCGCGAGCGACGCTCCGAGGCCAGGCGGGGACGCCGCGTGAACGGGCCGAGTTGTTGGCGCTCCTCGCGCGCCGAGCGGGTTTCTCGGCGGTGGTGGTGACCGGGTCTCCTGATGCCGGCTCGGTCGGGCTCTTCCGCCATGGGCCGCAGCGCGAGGTCCGGTATGCGCCGACCGATGCTCAGCTCGCGAGGTGGAATGCCGCGCTGCCCGGGCAGGCGCGCCTGCTCGCGAGGTTGCCGACTCCGCTCGACGCCGATGGGGGCGTGCGCGCTGCTCTCCGCGCCCAGCTCTCGACGATCACCTTCCCGACCCCGCCACCGCACCAGCCCTTCGACGCCACCCTGAGCCGCGTGCCGCTGGTGAAGCTCACGCTCGCCGACGGAGGCGTGCTCTTCGCGAACCCGAACGTCGACGGCGCCCGGCTGGGTGAGAGCGGCGTCACCGACGAGCCGGCCGAGGCCTTCGGGGCAGGAGGCGAGCACGAGGTCACCGTCACCGTCCTTGCCTCTCGGAGCAGCAACCCAGCCCAGCAGGTCGAGCTGGGGACCCACACCTTCCGCGCGTCTGACGTCGGGGGCCGCACCATCACCACCGCCTTCATCACCCCGCTCTCACTCGACGAAGCGCGCAAGGCGACGGTCGACGAGGCGCAGGCCTTCATTCCGGTGATGGTGGTGCGGGGCGACGAGCTCGACACCCCGGAGGCGAGCCAGCGGCTCTCGTTCGTGGGCACACCCTTCCTTCGAGATGGGACGGCAGTGCTGGTCGCCGATGGAGGCGTGCGCATCGCGGGCGAGCTGGTGCTCAGCGGGCCGACGGCGCAGCAGGCGCTGACCTCGGTGAGCCAGCTCCGGGCGCAGGCGAGCGCGCCGGCCTTTCCCGAGGTCGAGCTCGAGGTCGCGGCCACCAACGCCGCGGGCATGTCGGTGGCGGGCCTCGCGAGTGATGCCTTCGTCGTCGAGGAGGGGACGACGAAGCTCCCGGCCTCGGTGCGCCGCAACCGCGCGCGCCCGCCCTCGGTGGTGGTGCTGTTCGATCGCTCCACCTCGATTCCTGCCGAGTTCCTCATGGGCGCCTCGGCGGTCGGTCACGCGGTGGCCGACGCGATCTTCACCCAGTTCCCCGGCGCGCAGGTGCAGGTCGCGGCGGTCGACATCGGCGGCGCGACGGTCTCGGGCGGCATGGTGGGGACGCTCGCCGAAGTGGACACCCAGCTCGCCGCGCTCAACGGCGTCGGCTCCGACGTCTGGACCTCGCTCGACTCGTTCTCCGAGTCCAACGCCTCCCTCGTCGTCTGCGTCACCGACGCGGTGGTCGACACGCCGCTCGAGCCCGAGCAGACCGCGCGCCTGGTGAGAGGCCCGCCGGTGTTGCTCGCGGGAGTGGGCACCGTCGACGCAGCGACGGCGCAGCAGATCGCCGACGTCACCAGTGGGCGAGCGCTCCTCTCCGCGACGGCAGCGACGCTCCCGATGGCCGTCACCGCCTTGCTCGGGGAGCGCCAGCCCTTCACCTACCAGCTCGTCTACCGCGCGCCGGCGGCGGGCTCGTCACCGCGCACGGTGAAGGTCTCGCTCGCGATGCCGGGCACCGCCTCGACGACCGCGCAGTACACTCCGCCTTCGACGCCGGTCGCTCCGGCCGAGCTGAGCGCGCTCTTTCTCCGTGTCGAGACGGGTGGAGCGGTGGTGACGCGGCTCCTCGCGGGCAGCCCCGCAGCGACCGCGGCGGACAAGGAGGCGGTGCGGGGCGCGCTCTTCGGGCGGTACGTGCTCACCGTCGAAGCGGGCAATCCCTCCTTCAGCACCTTGCTCGACGAGCACCTCGCGGAGCGGCTCCAGATGGAGCCGGCGGCCGACGCGCTTCGCGGCACCGACGACGCGGCGATCATCGCGGCCGGGAAGACCCGACTCACGCGTGCTCCACCCGACGCGAGGTTCTTCGGCGCGCCCTTGCCCGACGAAGCCAACCCCGACGACGTCACCTTCGCCAACGGGCTCACGGTGTCGTTGCGCTCGACGATTCCAGTGCTGGGCCAGAAGCGCATTCGCCGGTTCGACCTGTTGCCGCTGGTGCCGCGCGAGACGGTCGCGTTGACGGGTGGGCGAGACGTCTTCCGGCTCACCCTGGAGCGCACGCTCTTCCTCGCGGCCTTCGAGTCGCAGCGCTACCCGAAGAACACGCACCGCGCGTTGGCGGGCCGGCCGCTGGCGATCATCGACTCGAGCACGCCCAACCTCGCGCCCGGCTACCTGGCGATCCTCGACGCCTATTCGCAGTACCTCGTGGTCGCGCCGACGGATTCGGGGCCAGTGGCTGCCTGGGCCGTTCACCCGCGGACGGGAGAGGTCATCGGGGTGATGCCGGAGGGCGGCCTGGGTGAAGAGGAGAGCACCGACGCGCTCGTCGAGCGGCTCACCAACATCCTCGACGCGGCGGGCAGGGCGGGGGAGGCG
This sequence comes from Myxococcota bacterium, assembly GCA_052034585.1. GTDB lineage: Bacteria > Myxococcota > Myxococcia > Myxococcales > Myxococcaceae > Xiheimicrobium. The sequence goes on along the minus strand of JBPOIJ010000113.1, from coordinate 40,389 downwards.
AGCGGCTACAACGGCATCAAGGAGTGGGCCGATCTCGAGAAGACGAAGGTGACGCTGCTCGGTGGGGTGATCAAGCTCTTCAACGGCGAAGGGCAGAACCCGCGCCGCGATCTCGAGAACAACCTCTGCGAGTCGGGAGCGGATCAGCTCGGAGGCCCGATTCCTGGCTACAACGAACTCGGCGAGGCGGCGATGCGCCTGCAGCAGGTGTTGGAGATGCTGGAGCGGCTGCTCGGGCGCGATCTCCCCGACGTGCCCAGCCCTGGCGGGGCGCTCTGCATGGGGCTGCTGGGGCCCTGAGTTCCGGTCGAGCGAGACGGTTTGCAACGCCAACCTCGACGGTGAACAGTGCAAGCGAGAGGCTGGAGGCATGCGGTCCCTCCTCGTCGGCTTCCTCCTGCTGCCGTCGCTCGCGTGGGCTGATGGAACGATCGTCGCCTACCCGACGGGGTCGACGAGCGCTCCGCTCCCATTCATCGAGTACCTCCCGCCTGGCTACACCGGCGCCACCGACGAGCTGCGGATCGTGTTCATGTTCCATGGACAGGGCGAAAGTGGTGCGGGCACCGATCCCGTCGAGCTGAAGAACACGCTGAGCGGCGCCGGACCAATGCTGATGATTCGCGATGCGCTCGCGGCGGGTCAGCAGCCGATCTTCGCCACCACCCATCGCGCGATCGTGCTCTCGCCGCGCAACCCATCGGGCCTCTGGAGCGTCGACCTCGCCACGAACTTCTACGACTGGGCGTTGACGCACTACCGAATCGACACGCGCTCGATCTACCTGACCGGCCTCTCGGCAGGAGGGGCGCCGAGCTGGGCGATTCCCTCTCGTAGACCTGGCACCGTCGCGGCCGTGCTCCCGGTGTGTCCGGTGACGGGCGCCTGGCCGATCGTCGCCAGCGCCGCGAGCGACTTCGGTGGCGTCGAGCTCTGGGCGTTCCACAGCTTCGGAGACCCGATGGTGCCGCGCAGCGAATCGGCGGAGTGGATGAACATCGTCGGAGACGTGAAGAACGGACCGGCGCCGGCGCCGAACATCATGGCGACGTATCCGAACGCTGGTGGCGTCTCGTACCAAGCGGCAGTCGATGATCAGACCGCGCTCTTCATGAGCGATGGTGGGTATTGGTGGCGCTCGGGCGTGGTGGTCGATGCGGGCACGAGCGCTCGCTACACGGTCTTCAACGACGCGACCCATTTCATCTGGGGACGCGTCTACGCAATGCCCTTCGTGTGGGATTGGCTGTTTCAACAGCGCCGCCGCAGGTTGCCGGATGGCGGGCTCATCGAGGCAGACGCGGGCGTGTCGATGGATGCAGGCGTGACGTTGGACGCCGGTGTGACGGTGGATGCCGGTGTGACGGTGGATGCCGGTGCGACGATGGATGCCGGTGTGACGGTGGATGCCGGTGTGACGATGGATGCCGGTGTGACGGATGCCGGTGTGACGGATGCCGGTGTGACGGATGCCGGTGTGACGGATGCCGGTGTGACGGATGCCGCTGTAACGGATGCCGCTGTAACGGATGCCGGCGTGACGGTCGATGCAGGCGGTGAGACGGACGCAGGCGCGCCCGAATCGGCGCAGGTCATCGGAGGCTGTGGCTGCTCGGAGGGCTCGGCTCCGGCCGCACTTCTCCTCCTGTTGCTCGCGTTCATCCCACGGCTCCAGCGGCGTCGATGAATTGACGTGAAGCAACTGAGCGCCTCCACTTCTGGGGTCGCCCAACAAACGCTTGGCAGTGCGAAAACCCTGTGACAAATCGCCGCATTCGCGCAGAAACCGCACGCTCAATGCTGCGCCCCCGTGGAGCACTCGACATGCACAGACTCATCACCTGCATTCTCGCGCTCGCTGCGCTGGCGACCGTGGGCTGCATTCGTCCCGACGGGGCGAACAAGACGTTGCCCGGCAAGGAGCTGTTCGCCGCTTGCGTCTCCTGTCACGGAGACCAGGGCGCCGGCAACGCGACGATCGCCGCGCCGAACATCGCTGGGCTTCCCGCCTGGTACGTCGAAGCGCAGCTGGTGAAGTACCGCAGCGGCATTCGCGGGAATCACCCGGAAGACCTCGAGGGCCTGCGGATGCGACCGATGTCGCGCCAGCTCCTCAGCGAGGCCGAGGTGAAGGAGGTCTCGAAGTACGTCGCGAGCCTCACCGCGGTGAAGGCGGCAGCGTCGCTCGAGAAGGCCGACGCGGCGGCGGGCGCGGCGTCGTACGGCACCTGCCTCGCGTGTCACGGCGACAAGGGCCAGGGCAACGAAGCGCTCAAGGCGCCACCGCTCGCGGGCCAGTACGACTGGTACCTCGTCAACCAGCTCAAGAAGTTCCGCGCTGGCATTCGCGGGGCCAACCCGCTCGACGTCACTGGCGGGCAGATGGCGCCGATGTCGAAGACGCTCGCAGACGAGCAGGCGATCAAGAACGTGGTCGCGCACATCTCCACTTTCAATCGCTGAGGAATGAACGTGTTCGCGCTTGTTCTCGGAAGTCTGCTCGCGCCACCTGCCTTCGAGGTTGGGGTCCAACCTGCGTTGGGGTGCGAGTTGAGTTCGACGAACATGCGCGGGGCGATTGTTGGAGTCCTCCTCCTCTTCGGCACCAGCTGCGACCAGCAAGCCGTGTTGGTGCAGAACATCACGGCAGATGTTGGCGCGCTCAACGCCGGCCGACCGGCACTCTGTGTGTTGGGATCGACCGCAAGCAGAGTTGCAAAGGTCAAGGTGCTCGGGTCGAGTCCTTCGCGAACGGTCACCACCACGACAGCTGACGGAGAATTCTCCGTTCTCATGACCCCTCTCTCGGTGCAGGTCCTCAATGAGAGGAAGGGCTCGGGAACCGCGCCGTCCGAGCTTCTGTTCCAAGGCGAGCTGAGCGACGCCCGAACCCTTCCTTCAGGTGCTGTTTTTGCGGCGTCTGGTGACGGGCTGACTGGCTGGGCTTCGATTCGCGAGACCGGAGTCGGAGCCATCGTGCACCTCTTCGGGTGGTTCGAAGTCGGGCCGCGGAACGACTTGGCACCACGCGGTCAGGCGATGCGCGAAGATGACTTCTTGAGAGAGTTGCTTGGGACCTGCTCAGCCGCGGGCCCCTCGGTGAGCACTCCACCGGGCGAAATCACTCCTGATGCTGGCAGACCGTAGTTCCGCGTTCTATTTCGAGGTCCACCGATGGCCGACACCAATCAGGCACAGCAGGGTCCCGACAAGTTGGCGCAGACCCTCTTCATTCTCGTGATGGCCGGCGCGGTCGCCTTCGTCGCCGCCGTCTTCCTCTTCGTCCTCTAAGGAGCTCCCCCGGTGCTCGAACAATACCTAGAGTCGGCTGCTTCGTTCTCCGGCGAGATCGACGGCGTCATCATCCTCATCCTCTTCGCCGTCGGGTTCTGGTTCATCCTCGCCGAGGTCGTCTTCTTCTGGCTCATCTTGAAGTTCAAGGCGAAGCCGGGCGTGAAGGCGATGTACATCTCGGGAGAGAAGCCGTCGGAGAAGAAGTGGGTCTCGATTCCCCACTACGCGACGCTCGCCTTCGACGTTGCGATCATGATCACCGCCGTGAAGGTGTGGCACAACGTGAAGATCAACATGCCCGAGGCGGAGTCCACGGTGCGGATCATCGCGCAGCAGTGGGCGTGGACGTTCCAGCACCCCGGCCCCGACAACAAGCTCGACACCCCAGACGACATCACCGTCGTCGACGAACTCCACGTCGAGAACGGCAAGACCTACCACTTCGAGCTCACCAGCCGCGACGTGATCCACAGCTTCTCGGTGCCGGTCTTTCGCCTGAAGCAAGACGCGATTCCTGGCCGCATCATCAAGGGCTGGTTCAAGCCCACCCAGACCGGCCAGTTCGACATTCAGTGCACCGAGATCTGCGGCATCGGGCACGGCATCATGCCGGCGCGGATCTTCATCGAGAGCGCGGACCAGCATCGCGTCTGGAACGAGCTCAACAAGCCCAAGCTGGCTGACGTCACTCCGACGACGCCGCCGACCAGCCAGGGAGGAATGCCATGAGCACCGCGCACGCCGACCACGCGCACGATCATTCCCACGATCACGCGCACGGTCACCACGACGAGGGCTTCATCAAGAAGTACCTCTGGTCGACCGACCACAAGATGATCGCCATGCAGTACATGTTCACCGGCATGGTGATGGCGCTGATCGGTGGCTTCACCGTCTACGTCTTCCGCATGCAGCTCGCGTGGCCCGGAATGGCCGTGCCTGGCTACGGCCGGGTCACTGCGTCGGACTACAACGCGCTCGTCACGACGCATGGCTCGGTGATGATCTTCTGGGTGGCGATGCCGGTGCTGATCGCCGCGCTCGGGAACTACCTCATCCCGCTGATGATCGGCTGCGACGACATGGTGTTCCCGCGGCTCAACCGGCTCTCGTACCAGCTGTTCCTGCTCTCGGCGATCATCCTCATCGCGTCGTTCTACGTGCCGGGTGGCGCGTTCGGCGGCGCGTGGACCGCGTACCCCCCTCTCTCAGCGAAGGCCGAGTACAGCTTGACCGGCTTGGGCTCGTCGATGTGGCTCCTGGCGGTCGCGCTCGAGTTCGCCGCCTTCCTCCTCGGCGGCATCAACTTCGTCACCACGGTGATGAACAGCCGCGCCCCGGGCATGAAGATGTTCGACGTGCCCATCGTGGTGTGGATGATCATCATCGCCTCGATCCTCTTCATGGCGTCGGTCGGCCCGCTGATCGCCGGCGCGGTGATGCTCCTGTTCGACCAGCAGCTCGGCACCGGCTTCTTCGACCCGGCCAAGGGTGGCGACCCGGTGCTCTGGCAGCACCTCTTCTGGTTCTTCGGTCACCCCGAGGTGTACGTGGTGCTCCTGCCGGCGATGGGCATCGTCGCCGAGATCATCACCGTCTTCTCCCGCAAGAAGCTCTTCGCGTACAAGACGGTGCTCTACACGGCGATCGGCACCGGCGTGCTCTCGTTCTTCGTGTGGGCCCACCACCAGTTCGTCGCTGGCATCGACCCGCGCATGGCGAACGTCTTCTCGGTGACGACGCTGCTCATCTCGATTCCCGTCGCCGAGATGGTGTTCGTCTACATCGGCACGCTGTACGGCGGCTCGATTCGGCTCACCACCCCGATGCTCTGGGCGCTCTCGTTCATCGCCGAGTTCCTCCTCGGCGGCGTCACCGGCATCTTCCTCGGCTCGTCGGGCTCCGACATCTACTTCCACGACACCTACTTCGTGCTCGCCCACTTCCACTACACGTTCTTCCCGATCGCCTTCATCGGGTCGTTCGCCGCGATCACCTACTGGTTCCCGAAGATGTTCGGGAAGATGCTGAACGACACCTGGGGCAAGGTGCACTTCTGGGGCACCATCATTCCCTTCAACTTCATCTTCATTCCGCTCTTCTTCCTCGGCGCCCGCGGCGATCACCGCCGCATCTACAACTACCAGCACTTCCCCGACCTGATGAAAGCCGGCATGCAGGACATGCGAATTCTGGCGACCATCTCGCTCTTGGTGCTGCTCGCCTTCCAGGTCGTCTTCCTGGTGAACTTCTTCTATTCGCTCTTCAAGGGCGCCAAGGCGCCGGCGAACCCGTGGGAAGCGAACACGCTCGAGTGGCAGGCGCCCTCACCGCCGCCGCACGGCAACTTCCCGCAAGGGTTGCCCACCGTGTACCGAGGGCCGTACGAGTACAGCCACCCCGATCGCAAAGACGATTACTGGCCGCAGACCGAGCCGGCGCAGCAGAGCTGAGACGAAACCCCGGAGACCCTCGTGATTCGACCCATCGCAACCACTCGTGAAGTCACCGGGATGCCGACCGGCCGCCTGGCGGTCTGGTGGCTGATCGCCTCCGAAATCGTGATCTTCGGCGGCGTGCTCGGCTCGTACATCATGCACCGCATCGGGCACCCGGAGTGGGCCAACCAGTCGGTCCACACCAACACCTGGGCCGGCGCGTTCAACACGCTCGTGCTGCTCACCTCGTCGCTCTCGGCGGTGCTCGCGCACAACGCGGCCTCGCGCGGAGACGGCAAGCGGGCGGCGAAGCTCATGTGGGCCACCATCGGCGGCGGCGCGATCTTCTTGGTCGTGAAGTCCTTCGAGTGGACCAACGAGATTCAGCACGGCTACACGATCAGCTCGAGCACGTTCTGGTCGTTCTATTACACGGCCGCCGGGCTCCACGGCCTCCACGTCATCGCCGGAATGATCGTGATGATGTTCGTCGCGAGCGACGCGGCGAAGGGCAAGGAGCTGCAGCGGGTCGAGAACGCCGGGCTCTACTGGCACTTCGTCGACCTCGTGTGGATCTTCCTCTTCCCCCTCCTGTACATCGCGAAGTGAGGAGCGCTCATGTCTGACTCGACCCACGGAACGACGCCCGCTGCTCCTGCTTCCGGCCACGACGCGCACGGCGGAGGCCACCACGCCCACGCCGACAAGGACTACATCAAGATCTGGGGCATCCTCCTCGGGCTCCTCGTCGTCTCGCTCATCGGCCCGATCATCGGCGAGAAGAGCGGCATCTTCGCGATCACCCTCGTCACCGCCTTCGGCATCGCGGTGGTGAAGGCGTACCTCGTCATCAAGAACTTCATGCACATCGGAGTGGAGAAGCGGTACGTCGCGTACCTCCTCATCACCATGCTGGGCCTGATGATCCTCATGGTGGGCGGCGTCGGACCCGATGTGCTGCGACACGATGGCACTCGCTGGACGAACGTCGCCGCGCACAAGGCGACCGAAGAGGGCCTCAAGGCGGGCGGTGGGCACGGGGAGCACGGCGAGGCCAAGCCCGACGCGCCTCCGGCCGAGCACCACTGAGCCTGACGGTCCACCCCCGAGCCGAGCCATGTCCGTCGCGATGACCGCCCCGCTGCCGCAGAAGCCAGTCGTTCCCAACGCCGTGCTGGGGACGCTGATCTTCGTGGTGGCCGAGGTGATGTTCTTCGTGGGCATGATCAGCGCCTTCACCATCAGCCGCTCGGGCGCTCCGGCGGGAACGTGGCCGGTGCCTGGGCAGCCGATGCTCCCGAAGGACGCGACGTTGGTGAACACGATCGCGCTGGTGGCGTCGGGGCTGATTCTGCTCGTCTCGCAGGTGCTGCACGCGAAGAAGAAGGGCGCGGCGAAGTGGCTGGTGCTGGTGGCGTGGCTGCTCGGCGCGGGCTTCGTGGTGCTGCAGGGCCAGGAGTGGGCGCGGTTGATCGGCGCAGGGCTGACGCTCACCTCGAGCCGGCTCGGGGCGTTCTTCTATCTCATCGTCGGCATGCACGGGATCCACGCGGTCGCAGCGCTCTGCACGCTCGGGGCGGTGGTGCTGCGGCTCGTTCGCGGCCGACCGGCGGGGGGGCTCTTCTTCGGCGCCCAGGTCTTCTGGTACTTCGTCGTCCTCATGTGGCCGATCATCTACGCGCGGGTGTACTTCTGATGAGCGCGCTGTTCCTCGCGTGCTCGGTGTGCGGTGCCGGCCAGGAAGGCACCGAGACCTCGTACGTCGTGATGACGCTCATCGTGTCGTTCCTGCCCCTGGCGATGATCGGTGGGGTCGCCTTCTGGCTCTGGCGCGCGGCCAAGCAGCGCGACGAAGCGATCGAGGCCGAGCGGAACACCCAGCCGGCGAGCGAGCCTCGCTGAGGCCCGAGGTGTCGTGAACGCAGCACGAACGAGGAGATCGTGATGAGGCATGCCCTGTTGGTGACCGTCTTGTCGTGGGCTGGGGTGTCGACGGCGCAGGTGATCGACGTGCAGATCAACATCGTTCCGCCGGCCATCGTCTTTCCAGCCCCGCCAGCGTTGGTCGTCATTCAGCCGGGCGTGCAGGTCGTGGAGGACTACGACGACGAGGTCTTCTTCGTCGACGGCTTCTACTGGTGCCGCCGCGATGGGCGCTGGTTCCGCACGAAGTCTCACCAGGGTGGCTGGGTGGTGATGAGCCCGAGCCTGGTGCCGGCGACGTTGGTGGCGCTCCCTCCCGGCCAGTACCGAAAGTGGAAGCGGGTCGAGGCAGGGCGCGGTCCGGGCAAGGGCCACGGCCACGGCAAGCACAAGGGTAAGTGAGTGAGCGACGCGCCGACCGAGCCAGTGAGCCGAGCGCCTCCGTGGCGAAACCCGTTCGTCCTCGCGTTCGTGCTCGGAATCGTCGTGCTCACTGCGCTTCCGTTCCTGCAGCGGAAGTTCCTCAAGGCGCCGCCTCCGATCGCGCCGACCGGAGAGTGGACGCTCTCGACCGTCGATGACGGCAGGGCCTTCGGGAGCAAGGAGCTCGCCGGCTCGGTGTACCTCGTGGCCTTCGCCGCCGATCCCTGTGATGCGCCGTGCGTCGATCGACAGCGAGCGTTCGGCCGCGGGCTCGATCACACCGACGATCTCGGAGACACGGTGCGGTTCGTGAGCGTGGCCCGGGCGACGGTGGCGCCTTCGCTCAAGTCGCTCTCGAGCGGGCGATGGACGATCGTGACCGGGCCCGACGAGCAGGTTGGGAAGGTGCTGGCGGCGTTCCACGGAGCCTGGGGCGCCTTCGCGCACACCGACGCGGGCTCGACGCTCGAGGAGCAGCTCTCGCTCCCGGCGTACGGGTTGGTCGATCAGAACGGGCAGGTGCGCGGCTTCTGGAGAGACGACGTCGCTGGTCGTGGCAACGCGATCAACGGCGCTCGGCTCCTCGCGAAGTTCGGCCCTGCACCGTGAGCTGGCCAGCTCGGCTCCGCTCGCAGGCTCGCTTTTCCGCGGTTGGTGGATCCGAGCTCGATGATGCGGATCAGCCCGTCGCGCCGACGTGAAGGCTGGCTGCGCACGGAATGCGTGACGACGGGGAAGCAACGCAGCCGCTTCAGCGCACGGCTCTCCAGCGCGGTGGAAATGACGCGCTGAGCAATGTTCGCCTCCTGGACGAACGCCTTCGACCAACCCGCACGAGGGCCTCCGACCGGCTCGCCTCGCGAAGACAGATCCGCGCAAGGAGGCGAGTCGCACGACTGCCGATCCGCGCGTCGTCCATGGCGTGTGAGTGCGCACCCGCGCCGCGCAGCGCTTCACCGACCGAGGCCGTCGCACGACCGCCGAGTCGCCTGATCCGGCACATGTGGTGCAGCCCGCCGCCAGATCGCAGTCAAGCGCACCTCACGAAGGAGCGGGACATGCTCAAAGCCGAGACGTTCTACGACGTGATTCGCCGGCAAGGCATCAGCCGACGCAGCTTCAACAAGTTCTGCTCCCTGACGGCGGCCTCACTTGGGTTGGCGCCGTCGTTCGGCTCCACCATCGCCCACGCGATGGAGACCAAGCCCCGCATTCCGGTGCTCTGGCTCCACGGGCTCGAGTGCACTTGCTGCTCCGAGAGCTTCATTCGCTCGGCGCACCCGCTCGCCTCCGACGTCGTGCTCTCGATGATCAGCCTCGACTACGACGACACCATCATGGCGGCGTCGGGCCACCAGGCAGAGTCGATCCTCGACGAGATTCGCACCACCTACAAAGGCCGGTACCTCGTCGCGGTCGAGGGCAACCCGTCGATCGGCGAAGACGCGAACTACTGCATCGTCGGCGGTCGGCCCTTCGTCGATCAGCTCAAGGAGGTCGCGGCAGACGCGTCGGCGATCATCTCCTGGGGCTCGTGCGCGTCGTGGGGCTGCGTGCAGGCCGCCAAGCCGAACCCGTCGAAGGCCGTGCCGGTGCACGAGGTCATTCGCGACAAGCCGATCATCAAGGTGCCGGGCTGCCCGCCCATCGCCGAGGTGATGACCGGTGTGATCAGCTACATCCTCACCTTCGATCGTCTGCCCGAGCTCGATCGACAGGGGCGCCCGAAGGCCTTCTACGGCCAGCGCATTCACGACAAGTGCTACCGCCGGCCGCACTTCGACGCGGGCCAGTTCGTCGAGGCCTGGGACGACGAGGGCGCGCGCAAGGGCTACTGCCTCTACAAGCTCGGCTGCCGCGGGCCCACCACCTACAACGCCTGCTCGACGGTGCGCTGGAACGGCGGCGTCTCCTTCCCCATCCAGTCCGGGCACGGCTGCATCGGCTGCAGTGAGAAGGACTTCTGGGACAACGGGCCGTTCTACGCGCGGCTCCAGCAGCTGCACCCGTTCGGCATCGAGGCCAACGCCGACAACGTCGGAGGCAAGGTCGCGGCGGTCGTCGGAGGCGGCATCGCAGTGCACGCCGGCCTCACTGCGATTCAGCGGCTCACCAAGCACAAGGACAACACCCGCATCCGAGATGCGTCACAGAAGAATGAGGGAGGTGGCCAATGACTGCCACTCCGAACGGCTTCAACCTGGACAGCTCGGGCCAACGCGTGGTCGTCGATCCGGTCACCCGCATCGAAGGGCACCTCCGGCTCGAGGTGAACGTCGACGACAAGAACGTCATTCGCAACGCGGTCTCGACGGGCGCGATGTGGCGTGGGCTCGAGGTGATCCTCAAGGGGCGCGACCCGCGTGACGCCTGGGCCTTCACCGAGCGGATCTGCGGCGTCTGCACCGGCGTGCACGCGCTCACCTCGGTGCGGTCGGTCGAAGACTCGCTGAAGATTCAGATCCCCGAGAACGCGAACACCATTCGCAACATCATTCACCTCGCGCTCTACGTGCAGGACCACCTCGTTCACTTCTACCACCTGCACGCGCTCGACTGGGTCGACGTGGTGAGCGCGCTGAAGGCCGACCCGAAGGCGACGAGCGAGCTGGCGCAGAGCATCAGCCCGTGGCCGAAGTCGTCGCCTGGCTACTTCCGCGACCTCCAGAACCGGCTCAAGCGCTTCGTCGAGTCGGGTCAGCTCGGGCCCTTCCGCAACGGCTATTGGGGCCACCCGGCGTACAAGCTGCCGCCCGAAGCGAACCTGATGGCGACGGCGCACTACCTCGAGGCGCTCGATTTCCAGAAGGAGATCGTGAAGATCCAGACCATCTTCGGCGGCAAGAACCCGCACCCGAACTGGCTCGTCGGCGGCGTGCCGTGCGCGATCAACCTGAACGACTCTGGCGGCGTCGGCGCGATCAACATGGAGCGCCTCAACCTGGTGAAGTCGATCATCGACCAGTCGGCGACCTTCATCGAGCAGGTCTACATCCCCGACTTGTTGGCGGTCGCCAGCTTCTACAAGGACTGGCTCTATGGCGGCGGGCTCGCGAGCAAGAGCCTGCTCTCGTACGGCGAGTTCCCGATGATCGCGAACGACGACTCGAACAAGAGCCTCGCCCTGCCGCGCGGCGCGATCATCAACGGCAAGCTCGAAGAGGTGCTGCCGGTCGACCTGCGCAACCCGGACGAGATCCAGGAGTTCGTCAACCACTCGTGGTTCAAGTACGGCGACGAGTCGAAGGGGCTGCACCCGTGGGACGGGGTCACCGAACCGAACTTCGTGCTCGGCCCGCAGACCAAGGGCAACGCCAAGAAGCTCGAGGCGGTCGACGAGGGCGCGAAGTACTCGTGGATCAAGGCGCCGCGCTGGAAGGGCCACGCGATGGAGGTCGGCCCGCTCGCCCGCTTCGTCGTCGCCTACATGAGCGGCCACAAGGAAGTGAAGGAGTTGGTCGACGGCGCGCTCAAGCACCTCAACGTGCCCATCACCGCGCTCTTCTCGACGCTCGGACGCACGGCCGCCCGCGGCCTCGAGTGCGCCTACTCGGCCCGGCTGCTCACCCGCGAGTACGACAAGCTGATCGCCCGGCTGAAGACCGGTGACACCGCGACCGCGAACACCGACCTGTGGGATCCAGCGAAGTGGCCGGCCTCGAGCAAGGGCGTCGGCTACTGCGAAGCCCCGCGCGGCGCGCTCGGTCACTGGATTCGCATCGAGGGTGGGAAGATCGCCAACTACCAGGCCGTGGTGCCCACCACCTGGAACGGCAGCCCACGCGATGGCGCAGGCAACATCGGCCCCTACGAGGCCTCGCTGCTCGAGACGCCGATGGCCGACCCGAAGCAGCCGCTCGAGATCATCCGCACCATTCACAGCTTCGATCCCTGCCTGGCGTGCTCGACGCACGTGCTCTCGCCGGACAACGTCGAGCTGACGAAGGTGTCCACTCGCTGAGGAACGCCCATGACTCCTTCAGAGGCCAAGCCGCAGCTTTCCGGAGTCGCCGATCTCCCAGCCACCGAGCCGCCGCGTGGCGCGATGAGCGTCTACGTGTACGAGCTGCCGGTTCGCATCTGGCACTGGGTGATCACCGGCGCCATCGTGGTGCTCTCGGTGACGGGCTACTTCATCGGAGCGCCGCCACCGTCGACGGGCGGCGAGGCGTCGGAGTACTTCCTCTTCGGGTACATCCGCGCCGCGCACTTCATCGCCGCCTACCTCTTCATCTTCGCGATGCTGGGCCGCACCTACTGGGCGATCGTCGGCAACAAGTACGCGAAGCAGATCTACCTCGTGCCGTTCTTCTCCAAGGACTACTGGGCCGATCTCTTCCTCACGATTCGGTTCTACCTCTTCATGGCGAAGGAGCAGCGCCGGCACGTCGGCCACAACCCGCTCGCGCGCATGTCGATGTTCGGCCTGTTCCTGCTCTCGGCGTTCTTCCTCATCTTCACCGGGCTCGCGCTCTACGGTGAGGGCGTCGGCATCGAGAGCTGGCAGTACCGCTGGTTCGCCTGGGTCTTCTCCATCTTCGGAGGAAGCATGCAGGTGCACACCGCGCATCACGTCGGCATGTGGGCGATGCTGATCTTCGTGATGGCCCACGTGTACGCGTTGACTCGGGAAGACATCTTGGGTCGGGGCTCGGTCGTCTCGACGATGGTCAGCGGCTGGCGAAACTTCCGCGACACCCGGGAGTGAGTGATGAGTGACGACCGCAGTGGCTGCCTGGTGCTCGGCATCGGCAATCTCCTCTGGGCCGACGAGGGCTTCGGCATTCGCTGCGTCGAGGCGTGGAACGAGCGCTTCGAAGACGACCCACGGGTGAAGCTGCTCGATGGCGGCACCCAAGGCCTGTACTTGGTCCCCGAGGTGACCTCGGTCGATCACCTGCTCGTCTTCGACGCCGTCGACTACGGCCGTGCGCCTGGAACGCTCCTCGTGGTGCGCGGCGACGAGGTGCCGAAGTTCACCGGCATCAAGAAGATGAGCCTGCACCAGACCGGCTTCCAGGACGTGCTCTCGGCCGCCGACCTGCTCGGCAAGTGCCCGAGCACCCTCACCTTGATTGGCGTTCAGGCGGAGCAGCTCGAGGACTTTGGCGGGAGCCTCACCGCGGCCGTCTCGGCGCGGGTCGAGGAAGCAGTCGCGCTCGGCGTCGAGGAGCTGGGACGCTGGGGCTTTCCGCTCGTCGCCCGGCGTGAAGGCAGCGCGCCGCTCTTGAAGCACGGGCTCGACCGCGCGACCTACGAAGGCGGCCGACCGAGCTCGGAGCAAGCCTGCCGCTCGGGTGACTCGCGCTACTTCCCGAGGAGCGCCTGATCATGTGCCTGGGCCTTCCGATGCGGGTGGTGTCGGGTGACGAGTTCTCCGCGGAAGTGGAGCGTGGTGGTGAGCGACGGCGAGTGAGCACCATGCTCGTCGGCACCCAGCCAGTGGGCACGCCCCTGCTCGTGCACCTCGACGCCGCGGTGCGAGTCCTCGAGGAGGCCGAAGCGGCGCTCATCGAGCGAGCGGTCGCCGGGCTCGAAGCCGCGGGGCGAGGTGAAGACCCGGAAGGCTACTTCGACGATCTCGTCAACCGCGAGCCGTCACTGCCGCCGCACCTCGCGCCTGGAGGCCACCGATGAGCACCCCGCTTGAACGGCTCCTCTCGGGCACGGCCACCCGGTTGACGAACGAGAACGTCGAGCGCTTCCTCGCCGCGCAGGGGCCGGCGATGGTGGTGTTCCCCGGCGACCCGCGAACGCGCGCGGAAGCCATCGACGCAGCGGTGATCGCCCAGGAGCTCACCAAGAGCGCGCCCGCCGCCATCGCGGTCGGCGTGGTCGACGGTGAGGCGAGCGGGCTCCAGCAGCGCTTCGGCGTGACCGTCTACCCCTCGCTCGTGTTCCTCCGCGACGGCCGCAAGGTGTCGATGGTGGCGAAGCTCCAGGACTGGGCCGTCTACGCCCAGGCGATGCGGCTGTGGTTGCCGAAGACGTCGACGGAGGTGCAGCGATGAAGACCGACGGCTTTCCCTTGCCCCTCTTTCACGAGGCCCCGGCCGACCTGCTCGGCATGCCGGAGCCGATGGTCGCACGGCGCGAGCTCGCCTGGTTCGACGACGCTCCAGGCGCGGAGGAGGTCGGGGCGGTGCTGTCGGCGGTGCTCGGCGCGCTCGAGACCTACCGCCCAGGCGAGCCGAGCCGGGTGCTCTCGCTCGAGGGGCTCTCGCCCGAGGCGCGCCGCCTGCTCGACGAGACGCTGGGGAAGGGTGAAGTGACCGCGACGGTGCAGGGGGCCCGCCGCTGGGAGCTCACCGAGACCTCGTTGGTCGGGGTGTGGCGGCTCGAGGCCTTCGACGGAGAGCGCCGCCTGGGCACCTGGCTCGAGGTCGCGGGCGTGCCGTCGGCGATCGGCGCCGCGAACCTCCACGGGACCTCGACCGAGGTCAGCATCGGAACGCCGCCGGCTGGAACGATGAACGTGCTGCCGGTGCTCGCCGAGCTGCGCCACGTGGTGGCGAACTTCCGCCCGGGCACGGCGCCCCACGTCCTCAACCTCTCGCTCTTGCCGATGAACGAGACCGACATGGCGTACCTCGAGGGTCAGCTCGGGCACGGCCCGGTGCTGGCGGAGTCGCGCGGCTACGGGCGCTGCAAGCTGCAGCTCACCGCGCACCGCAACCTCTGGAGCGTTCAGTTCTTCAACGCGATGGGCAAGGTGATCCTCGACACGCTCGAGGTGGCCGAGGTGCCCTCGGCGCTCGGCGCTGGCCGGGAGGACTTCGAGGACTCGGCGCGGCGCTTGAGCGAGCTGCTCGAGGCGAAGGCGTGAGCGGGGTGCGCGAGTGCAGCGTCTGCTGGACCGTCTACGATCCAGCGGTCGGCGACCCGATTCGGCAGATCCCGGCGGGCACCGACTTCGAGGCGCTCCCCGACGACTGGCGCTGCCCCACCTGCGACGCCGAGAAGGAGAAGTTCGTTCGGCCCGAGGCGAGCGCTGAAGGACGCGAAGTGTCGTCGCTCCGTGACGCGTACGAGGCGGTGGCGAAGCGCATGGTCGGGCTCCCCATCGTCAACCCGAAGCTCCAGGTCGCGCTCGTCGGCTTTCGGCCCTTCGCGAACGGGCAGGCCGGGGTGGTGGTGACGCCCTGGTTCATGAACGTGGTGGTGGTGCCGCCGAAGGGCGAGGCTCCGCGCGTGAGCGGTGCCTCGGTGTCGAGGACGTTTCCCTCGGGGACCGTCGAGCTGATGGTGGGCCACCTCGAGGGCGTGGGGCCGATCGAGACCGCCTCGTTGTTCTCGCCGATGCACGAGTTCCGCGACGCCGCGCAGGCCGAGGCCGTCGCCCTGGAAGCCGTCGAGGCGCTCTTCGCTCCGCCGGTGCCCGTCGAGACGCCAGCCCCGCCATCGACGCGTCGAGAGCTCTTTCGCCGTGCGCTGGCGAGGTGAGCGGTGAGCGAGGGCCGAATCGAGCTGACGCTCCGCTGGGAAGGGACGCGGTGCGTGGCGGTCGAGGTGCGCTCCCGTCGGCAGCTCGGGCTGTGGCGTTCACTCGAGGGCCGGCCGGTGGACGAGAGCCTGCGCCTCGCGCCGCTCCTCTCTTCCATCTGTTCGACGGCTCATGGCGTGGCCGCGGTTCGAGCCGTCGAGCACGCGCTCCAGGTGCCGGTGGACGCGGAGCAGGAGCGCCTGCGCACCGCGCTCGTCGAAGCCGAGACGCTGCAGAACCACCTCTGGTTCTGGACGATGACGGCGCCCGGGCTCCTCGGTGAGCCAGCGCGTGTTCCCCTCGCGCGCGAGACACGGACGGCGCAAGCCGGGCTGACACGGGCCTTCGGGCTCGACGGCGCTGCCAGCACCGTGGGAGGCGTGCCCTTCTCTCCTTCGCGCGCCGGCGTCGACGACGCGCTCGCACGGCTTCGGCGACAGCTCGACGAGCTCGGGCTCCGAGTGCCGAACGACCTGTCGGCACTGCACGCGCTGCCGTCGACCGCCGGTCAGCTCTTTCGCGCGCTGGGCACCGGGCACAACACCCTGGGGCGTGCGCCACGCCTGGGGCTCCCAACGGCCGAGTGGGTGGAGCTCAACGTGGCGCGCTCGCCGGCGTTCCAAGCCGAACCCGTGCTCGACGACGGGCCCGTCGACGTCGGCACCTTGAGCGCGACGCGAACCCACCCCCTCGTCCGCCACGCGACGGAGACCTGGGGCCCTGGAGTCGGTGCTCGGTTCGTCGCTCGCCTCGTCGAGACCTGCGCGTCCTTCGAGCGGCTCGAGCGTTTCACGCAGGAATTGCGTGGTGGCGGGGGCCGGCCAGTCGAGCGCGCGGTGGCTGGAGTGGGGCTTGGGGAAGCGCCCACCTCTCGCGGGCCGCTCTTCCACCACGTCTCTCTTGAGAGAGGTCACGTTCTTACGTGGCGAGTCGTCGCTCCGACGGAGTGGACCTTCCACCCTCGTGGTGCGGTGCGTGACGCGCTCCTCGGCCTGTCGGCACCCGATGTGCACACCGGTCAGCAGTTGGCTGCCTGGGTGGTGGCGTCCCTCGATCCCTGCGTCGAGTGCGCCGTGCACGTCGGGGGTGCGTGATGCACGAGGTCGCGTTGGCTCAGGGCATCGTCGACATCGTGCGCGAGCAGGCGCAGCTCCAGGCGTGCAAGGCGGTGAAGGTGGTGCGAGTGCGGGTCGGGGCGCTGGCGAACGTCGAGCCCGAGGCGCTTCTCTTCGGCTTCGAGTCGGCGGCGCGCGGCACGGTGGCCGAGGGCGCTTCCTTGGCCATCGAGCGCACCTTGGGAAAGGCCCAGTGCATGGGCTGCGAGCGTGGGGCCGACGTCGAGTCGAGGCTGGCGGTCTGCCCGCACTGCGGGAGCGGGCAGTTGTTGATCACGGGTGGCGACGAGCTTCGCGTCACCGAGCTGGAGGTCCTCTGATGTGCGGAACGTGCGGCTGCGGCAACGCTGAAGACGTCTCGGTCGAGGGCGAACACGTGCACGTGCTCCCAGACGGCTCGACCGTTCGGCATCACCACCACGAGGCCGGTGCGCATCATCACCACGACGCCCACGAGCACGAGCACCTGATGCCCGACGGGAAGGTGGTGCGGCACACTCACGAAGGCGGGGAAAGGGCCCATCCACCGCACGGGGTGCTGACCGGCCACTCGCACGAGGCGAAGCACGAACACGATCGGTCAGGTGAGGCGCGGCGCATCTCGGTCGAGCGCGACGTGATGGAGCGGAACGGACGGGTCGCTGCGCTCAACCGGGCGCGCTTCGCGGCGGACGGCACCTTCGTGCTCAACCTGATGTCGAGCCCGGGGAGCGGCAAGACCACGCTGCTGGTGCGAACGTTGGAGGCGCTCCGAGGTGGACGGCCGCTCGCGGTCATCGAGGGTGATCAACACACCTCGCTCGACGCCGAGCGCATTCGGGCGACCGGCACCCCGGCGATCCAGGTGAACACCGGCAAGGCCTGTCACCTCGACGCCGAGATGGTGAAGCGGGCGCTCGACTCTCTCTCGGGCCGTGCCGGGGGCACCTTGTTCATCGAGAACGTCGGCAACCTGGTGTGCCCCGCCGGGTTCGATCTCGGCGAGGCGAAGAAGGTCGTCATCGCCTCGGTCACCGAAGGCGAAGACAAGCCGCTCAAGTACCCCGAGATGTTCGCGGTCGCCGACGTGGTGGTGGTGAGCAAGATCGATCTCGTCTCCGCGCTCGGCTTCGACGTGGCTCAGCTGATCGCGAACGTGCGTCGGGTGAACCCGCGCGCCGAGGTGTTCCAGGTCTCGGCCCGCACCGGGCAGGGCTTCGATGGTTGGTTGCGCTGGCTCGATCGCACCTCGAGCGTGCGAACGGAGGCACGCGCTTCATGACCGACGCGGCGCTCCGCAGGCTGAGGATTCGCGTGCGCGGCGTCGTGCAGGGCGTCGGCTATCGGCCCTTCGTCCATCGGCTCGCGGCCGAGCACGGGTATTCCGGCTGGGTTCGCAATGACGAGCAGGGCGTCTTGCTCGAGGTTCAGGGGACCGACGTCGAAGCAGTCCCGCAGTGGCTCGAGACCCAGGCGCCTCCCTTGGCGCGGGTCGACGCGGTCGAGGTGGAGCCGCTCGCCGTGCGCGAGGAAGAGCAGCGCTTCACCATCGACGCGAGCGTGCGGAGCGGGACGGCGACCTCGGCCATCGGTGCCGACGCCGGCGTGTGCGAGGCCTGCGTCGCGGAGATCTGCGACCCTCGCTCGCGCCGCTTCCGCTACCCCTTCACCAACTGCACCCACTGCGGGCCGCGCTACACCATCACGCGCGCGCTCCCGTACGATCGGCCGAACACCTCGATGGCGTCGTTCACGATGTGCGAGGCCTGCGAGCGCGAGTACCACGACCCGGACGATCGACGGTTCCACGCCCAGCCCATCGCCTGTCCGTCGTGTGGGCCACGGCTCTCGACGACCATCGAAGCGGTGGTGAGCGCGATTCGGGGCGGGCAGATCGTCGCGCTCAAGGGGTTGGGCGGCTTTCAGTTGCTGTGTGACGCGCGCAACGAGGCGGCGGTCTCGGAGCTGCGGCGCCGCAAGCAACGTGACGCCAAGCCCTTCGCGGTGATGGTGGCGTCGGTGGCCTCGGCGAAGGCGCTCGTGCAGCTTCAGCCCGAAGAGACGGCGCTGCTCGGCTCGTGGCAGCGACCGATCGTGCTCGCGCGCCGGAATTCGAAGGCGACCCTCGCGCCGTCGATCGCCCCGGAGCTCGCCTGGCTCGGGGTGATGCTCCCGACGACGCCGCTCCACCTCCTGCTCTTTCACGAAGCAGCGGGCCGGCCGACGGGGACGAGCTGGCTCGAGACCCCGAACGAACTCGCGGTGGTCGCGACCTCCGCCAACCCGGGTGGCGCGCCGCTGGTGATCACCGACGACGAGGCCCGCACCCAGCTCGCGGGCATCGCCGATCTGATCGTCACCCACGATCGAGCGATCCTCGTTCGCACCGACGACACGGTGATGACGGTGCTGGGCGGCCAGCCGGCGTTCGTTCGGCGCGCGCGTGGCTTCGTTCCCCGAGCGGTCGCGCTTCCTCGGTCCGTCCCTCCAGTCCTGGCGCTCGGCGCGCACCAGAAGGTGACCGCGTGCCTGACTCGCGGAACCGAGGCGTTCGTCTCGCAGCACGTCGGCGACCTCGACGACGCGGCGACGTTCCACTTCCTCGAGGAGACCGTCGAGCACCTCACCAAGACGCTCGAGGTGAAGCCCGTCGCCGTCGCGCACGATCTCCATCCCGATTTCCTCTCGTCGCGGCTGGCCCAGCGGCTCGGGATTCCCACCGTTCCCGTTCAGCACCACCACGCGCACCTCGCGGCAGTGCTGGCCGAGCATGGGCGGCGCGCTCCGACGGTGGGCCTCGCGCTCGATGGGTTCGGCTTGGGCACCGACGGTGGCTCGTGGGGCGGAGAGCTGCTCCGGCTCGAAGGCGTGAGGTTCGCCCGGCTGGGGCACCTCGCGACCCTTCGACAGCCTGGTGGCGATCGCGCGGCGCGGGAACCGTGGCGAATGGCTGCCGCGGCGCTCCACAAGCTGGGGCGGGCTGACTCGATCTCCATCCGGTTTCCCCGGCACGGTGACGCGCTCCGCCAGCTCTTGGACAAGGGCGTGAACGCACCGGAGACCTCGTCGTGCGGGCGGCTCTTCGACGCGGCCTGTGGCCTGCTCGGCGTGAAGCCAGTCGCCACCTACGAGGGTGAAGCCCCGATGGCGCTCGAGTCGCTGGTGACGCGGCCCGAGGTGCTCGAGGGCGCGTGGACGCTGAAGGACGGCGTGCTCGATCTGCTCCCGCTCCTCGACGCCTTGATCGGCCGCGGGCGGGTCGACGGCGCGAACGTCTTCCACGGAACGCTCGCGGCGGCGCTGGTGGACTGGGCGCTGCCCTTCGTCAACGACGGTGTCATCGCGCTCGGCGGTGGGTGCCTGATGAACCGCACGTTGGCCGAGGCGCTGCTGCGTCGCTTCTCGGCGAAGGGCGTCGACGTGCTGCTCTCACGGCAAGTGCCGCCGAACGACGGCGGGTTGTCTCTCGGACAAGCGTGGCTCGCCGCGCTCACGGTGGAGGGTTGACGCATGTGTCTCGCGCTCCCAGCGAAGGTGGTCGAGCTCGACGGCGCCGAGTCGGCGGTGGTCGAGCTCGGCGGCGTGCGGCAGAAGGTGAACCTGGGCCTGGTCGACGAGGTGCGGCTCGGTGACTTCCTCATCATTCACGTCGGCTACGCGCTGACGAAGCTCGACCCCATCGAGGCCGAGAAGACGTTGTCGCTGATGCGAACCGAAGCTGTGCGCTGAAGGAGCCCGCCGATGCGCTACGTGGACGACTTTCGAGATGGCACCCTCGCGCGGCAGCTCGTCGAGCGCATCACCGCCGAGGCACGGCCCGATCGCGAGTACAAGCTGATGGAGTTCTGCGGCGGTCACACCCACTCCCTCTGCCGCTACGGCCTGCTCGAGCTCCTCCCGAAGAACGTGCAGATGATTCACGGGCCCGGCTGTCCGGTCTGCGTGCTGCCGATCGGCCGGCTCGATCAAGCCATCGCGCTCGCGCGTCGGCCAGACGTCGTCCTCTGTGCCTACGGCGACATGATGCGCGTGCCCGGGAAGGACCGGGTGAGCCTGATGCGCGCTCGGGCGCAGGGGGCGTCGGTGAAGATGGTCTTCGGCGCCAACGACGCGCTCAAGCTCGCCCGCCAGCAGCCCGACAAGCACATCGTCTTCTTCGCGATCGGCTTCGAGACGACGACCCCGCCCACCGCGCTCGCGGTGAAGGTCGCGCAGGCCGAGCGGCTCCAGAACTTCTCGGTCTTCGTGAACCACGTGCTGACGCCGTCTGCCATCGAAGCGATCCTCGGGAGCCCCGAAGCGAAGGAAGGGAAGATTCGCGTCGACGGCTTCGTCGGGCCGGGGCACGTGAGCACCATCATCGGCACCCAGCCGTACGAGCGCTTCGCTCGCGATTGGAAGAAGCCGATCGCGGTCTCCGGGTTCGAGCCGGTCGATCTGCTCCAGTCGATCCTCATGCTCGTGCGGCAGCTCAACGACGGGCGCTGCGAGGTCGAGAACCAGTACGTGCGGGCCGTCTCGAGCGAGGGCAACCGCAAGGCGCAGGCGATCACCGACGAGACGATGGAGCTGCGCCCGTCGTTCGAGTGGCGTGGCCTGGGCACGTTGCAGGCGAGCGCGCTCAAGCTCCGGCCGGCCTTCGCGGAGTGGGACGCGGAGGTTCGGTTCGAGCTGCCGTACCAGCCCGTCGCTGATCACCCGGCCTGCGCGTGTGGCGACATTCTCAAGGGGCTCAAGAAGCCGACCGACTGCAAGATCTTCGCGACCGCCTGCACGCCGGAGTCGCCGATCGGCAGCTGCATGGTGTCTCCCGAGGGCAGCTGTGCGGCGTACTACTTGTACGGCCGGCATCGGCCAGGCCCCGAGCAACGGAGGACGGCATGAGCGCCCGCGTCGCGTTCCCCAAGAAGTTGGATCTCACCGGCCGGGTCGAGCTGACCCACGGCACTGGCGGAAAGGTGATGGCCCAGCTCGTCGAGCAGCTCTTCGCCGCCGCCTTCGACAACCGTTACCTCGGGCAGAAGAACGATCAGGCCGTGCTCGATCCGCCGGGTGGGCGACTGGTGATGACGACCGATGGGTACGTGGTGTCTCCGCTCTTCTTCGCGGGCGGCGACATCGGCTCCCTCGCGGTGCACGGAACGGTGAACGACGTCGCGATGGCGGCGGCGCGCCCGCTCTATCTCTCGGCGGGCTTCATCCTCGAGGAGGGCTTCCCGCTCGCCGACTTGAAGCGCATCGTCGACTCGATGGCGAAGGCGGCGATGGGCGCAGGGGTGCCGATCGTCACTGGCGACACCAAGGTGGTCGAGCGTGGAAAGGGCGACGGCGTCTTCATCACCACCACGGGCGTCGGAGTCATTCCAGTCGGGGTGACTGCGCCGAGCGGCGATCGCGCGAAGCCAGGCGACGCGGTGCTGGTGAGCGGCTCGATGGGCGATCACGGGGTGGCGATTCTCTCGCAGCGTGAAGGGCTCTCGTTCGAGACGACGGTGCAGTCCGACTCGGCGGCGCTCCACGAGCTCGTCGCGGCGATGGTGAAGGTGTGCCCCGATCTCCACGTGCTGCGCGACCCGACTCGCGGCGGGCTGGCGACGACGCTCAACGAGCTCGCCTGGCAGTCGAAGGTGGGCTTCAGCCTCGAGGAGCGCGCGATTCCGGTGAAGCCGCAGGTGAGCGCGGCGTGCGAGCTGCTCGGCATCGACCCGCTGTACGTGGCCAACGAGGGCAAGCTGGTCGCCATCGTCGCCGCGCAGGACGCCGAGCGGGTGCTCGAGGCGATGCGGGCGCACCCGTTGGGACGTGAGGCGGCGACCATCGGCACGGTGGTGCCTGATGCCGAGTTCTTCGTGCAGCTCGAGACGAGCTTCGGCGGCAGTCGCATTCTCGATTGGCTCGCCGGTGAGCAGCTCCCGCGCATCTGCTGATCCCGTGGCGGGTGCTGTTGCCGTTCTGCGGAAGCCGCTGTCGTGCACGATTCGGGGTCGCGTCTGTGGGGCCGATCCGCGCCGGCTCGCTCATGAGTCGTTCTCTCGCGAACCGGTAGGCCCGCTCATCGTTTCCGCGCTTGAGCCACCTCAACTCCCCTGGGAACACTCGGTTTGGAAGCGGGCCGAATGCGCGCGACAAGTCGAGTTTTCTCCAAGGAAACCCGAGCGCACGCCGCGTTTCGTTCTTGAGGCCCAAGGCCGTTACCGCTACACGCGGCACGCTCTCGCGAGGTCCCATTTCACATGGCCCAGATCTTTCCGAAGTGGTGGAACCAAACTCCCACGCTTGCCCTGGTCGGTACGTTGGTCGGCAGCGGTGCAGCCAGCTTCGCCCTCTACTGGTGGGCGTCTCCCTGGCACACCGACGTCGGGTACAAGCCGAAGCAGCCCATCGAGTACAGCCACAAGCTGCACGCCGGTGATCTGCAGATCGACTGCCGCTACTGCCACGCCTACGTCGAGCGCGGCCCGCACGCCGGCGTTCCTCCGACGCAGACCTGCATGAACTGCCACACGCAGGTGAAGAAGGACTCGCCCAAGCTCGAGCCGCTGCGCGAGTCGTGGAAGACGGGCAAGTCGGTGCCGTGGGTGCGCATTCACAAGAACCCCGACTTCGCCTACTTCAACCACTCGGCGCACATGGGCGTCGGCGTCGGTGAGAACCGCGCGGCGATCGGCTGCGAGAGCTGCCACGGCCGCATCGACACCATGGACGTCGTCAAGCAGATGCAGCCGCTCTCGATGGCCTGGTGCATCGACTGCCACAGCGACCCGGCGCCGAACCTCCGGCCGGTCGAGAACCTCACCAGCATGGGCTGGAAGGGCGACCTCGCCTGGGCCGAGAAGGCGCGCGGCATCGCTCAGACGCTCAATCCTCCAGGGAGCCTCTCGCAGGCCGCCCGGCGCGGCCCCAACGGCGAGCTGCTCACCTACGCCACGGCCGGCTGCTCCGGCTGTCACCGCTGACTTCAAGGGACGGGAAAACGAACATGAAGAAAGATCCCTACGCTCAGGTTCGCGATCAGGCCGCCTCGCCCACGTACTGGCGGTCGATCGATCACAAGGAAGGCGCCGAGGCGATCAAGGAGACCCTCGACGTCGAGTTCCCCAACGGCATCATGACGCCCGAGGGCTTCAACCGTCGTGAGGCGCTGAAGATCGGCGGCGCGGCGATGGCGCTCGGCACCCTCGCTGGCTGCGACAAGCTCCAGGTGCGCCGGCCCGAAGAAGAGATCCTGCCGTTCGTGCAGCAGCCGGAGCAGGTGATCCCCGGCGTGCGCATGTACTACTCCACCGCGGTGCAGCGGTCGGAGGGCGCGCTCGGCCTCATCGTCGAGGCGAACGCCGGCCGGCCGACGAAGATCGAAGGCAACCCGAACCACCCGAGCTCGCTCGGCGCGTCCGACATCTGGGCGCAGACCGAGGTGCTCCGGCTGTACGACCCCGAGCGTGCCCGCGCGCCGATGAAGGCCGGCCAGGCGAGCACCTGGGACGCGTTCGACGCCGCGTTCAAGGAAGTCGCGACCAAGTTCGCCGGGACCCAGGGCCAGGGCCTCGCCCTCGTCGTCGAAGACGAGCTCGGCCCGACCGCCGAGCGGCTGCTCAAGGCCATCGCGACCAAGCTGCCGCAGGCGAAGATCGTTCGCTGGGATCCGCTCGCGCCCGACCAGCAGCACATGGGCGCGCACCTCGGCTTCGGCGCGGGCGTGCGGGTGCACTACGACCTGACGAAGGCGAAGATCCTCTTCGCGCTCGACTCCGACTTCCTCGTCTCGGGCCCCGATCACCTCAAGCTGGCGCGGCAGTTCGGCGCGACCCGCGGCGTTCACACCGCCGAAGATCTCGCCAAGATGAACCGGCTCTACGTGGCCGAGTCCGTCTTCAGCGCCACCGGCACCAACGCCGATCACCGCGTGCGGGTCGCCTCGAGCCTCGGCGTCGAGGTGATGAAGGCGCTCGGCAAGGCGCTCGCGGCGAACGGCGTCGACGTCGGCCCGCTCGGCTCGATGGACGGCGCGGTGCCCGCCGAGGTGGCCAAGTTCATCGGCACCCTCGCGAAGGATCTCGCCGCCAACAAGGGCGCGACCGCCATCTTCGTCGGTGAGCGGCAGCCGCCCGCGGTGCACGCGATGGGCTATGCGCTCAACGCAGCGCTCGGCGGCGCGATCTCGTTCTCGCAGGGTGAGGCGGTCGATCACCCGAGCCAGTTCGACCAGCTCGCGGGGCTCACCAAGGCGCTCGTCGACGGCGCGATCGACACCGTCGTCTTCTGCGACACGAACCCGGTCTACACCGCGCCCGGCGCGCTCAAGTTCGGAGAGGCGCTCGCCAAGGCGAAGGCGACCATTCACCTGGGCCTCTTCCCCGAGGAGACCGGCCTCAAGGCCGCCTGGCACGCGCCGCTCGCCCACTTCCTCGAGTCCTGGAGCGACGCCGAGGGCTGGGACGGCACCGCCTCGCTCGTGCAGCCGCTCATCCTCCCGCTCTTCTCCGGGCGGCCGCTCACCTCGTTCCTCGCCGCGCTCGCGGGTGAGGCCGAGACCAACGACAAGAAGCTGCTCGAGACGACCTGGCGCGGCCCCGGCGGCAAGCTCGCCAACGACAAGGCCTGGCGCCGGGCGCTCCACGACGGGGTGATTCCCGAGACCGCACGCGCCGCGGCGAACGCCGCGCCCAAGCTGCCCGAGATCGCGGCCGCGGTGCAGGCGGTGAAGAGCGTCACCCCTGCGAAGGACTCGTACGAGCTCGCGGCGGTGCACGGCCACGCGAAGGACGGCCGCCTCACCAACGTCTCCTGGGTGATGGAGCTCCCCGACACGATGTCGAAGCTCTGCTGGGACAACGCGCTGTTGGTCAGCCCGTCGGTCGCCAAGGAGCTCGACATCAAGAGCCAGGTGCGCCGCAACGGCTACGAGGCCGACGTCGTGGAGATCAGCGCCAACGGCCGGAAGATCACCGCGCCCGCCTTCGTGCTCCCGGGCCTGGCGGCGACGACGGTGGTGGTCGTTCACGGCTACGGGCGCGCGCAGGGCGAGGTCTCGAAGGGCATCGGCGTCGACGTCAACCCGCTCCTCGAGAACGGCCTCAACGTCGTCACCGGCGTGAAGCTCACCCTCACCGGGCAGGTGCAGCAGCTCGCCTCGACCCAAGACCACTTCTCGGTGCCGGCTTCGCCGCTGAAGGAGCTCACCTTCGTCAAGATGCTCGACGAGCCGGGTGACTCGCCGCACCGCAAGCTCGGCCTCGGCGATCGACCGCTCTTCCGCTCGGGCACCGCCACGGAGTACGCGAAGGATCACGAGTTCGCCAAGAAGGGCAACATGCCCGAGGACCTGGTCGAGCTCGGCACGCCCGCCAACCGCCCGAGCAAGCCCAAGCAGCCTCACACCGAGGTCATCTACGAGGGCCAGCAGTGGGGCATGGTGATCGACCTGTCGAGCTGCATCGGGTGCAACTTCTGCTCGATCGCCTGCCAGGCCGAGAACAACATCGCCTCGGTGGGTCGTGAGCAGGTGCTGCTCGGCCGCGAGCTCCATTGGATCCGCGTCGACCGCTACTTCTCCGGCGACGTCGACTCGCCGAAGGCCATTCATCAGCCGGTGGCCTGCATGCACTGCGAGAACGCGCCTTGCGAGCCCGTCTGCCCGGTGTCGGCGACGGTGCACGACGAAGAGGGCGTCAACTCGATGGCCTACAACCGCTGCATCGGCACCCGGTACTGCGCGAACAACTGCCCGTACAAGGTGCGTCGCTACAACTACCTCGACTACACCCACACCGCGAACGTCTACGTCGAGCCGTACTGGAAGGAGCGGATGAAGACGCTCAAGCTCCAGCGCAACCCGGACGTGTCGGTGCGCTACCGCGGCGTGATGGAGAAGTGCAGTTACTGCACCCAGCGCATCGAGGAGGCGAAGATCTCCGCCAAGCGCAAGGGCCTCGATCGCAAGCAGCTGCCCGACGGCGCCGTCACCACGGCCTGCCAGCAGGCGTGCCCCACCCAGGCCATCACCTTCGGCAACATCAACGATGAGAAGTCGAAGGTCTTCGCGCTGAAGAAGAGCGAGCGGAACTACGAGATGTTGCAGGAACTCAACGTACGGCCGCGCACGACGTACCTCGCGCGCGTTCGCAACGAGAACGAGGAGCTGGGCTGATGGGAACGCCAACTGCCACCGTGACGCTACCCAACGATCCGAAGCTGCGCGGCGACGTCGTCTTGCCGGAGCAGACCGAGGGTCGGGAAGCCCTCGTGCGGGGTGAGCACGACTTTCACTCGATCACCGAGATGGTCTGCAAGGTGAACGAGGCGCCGATTCTCAAGACGCCGAACGGGTTCAAGTTCGGCATCGCGCTCGCTGCCGCGGGCTTCGCGATGTTCATCGGCTACGTCGGCTACCTCTACTGGGAAGGCCCCGGCATCTGGGGCAACAACAACCCGGTCGGCTGGGCGTGGGACATCGTCAACTTCGTCTTCTGGGTCGGCATCGGCCACGCCGGCACGCTCATCTCGGCGATCCTCTACCTCTTCCGTCAGAAGTGGCGCACCTCGATCAACCGGTTCGCCGAGGCGATGACGATCTTCGCCGTCGTGGCCGCCGGCTCGTGCGTGGTGCTCCACACCGGCCGCATCTGGATGGACTACTACCTGTTCCCGATTCCCAACCAGATGGGCCTGTGGCCGAACTTCCGCAGCCCCCTCGAGTGGGACGTGTTCGCGGTGAACACCTACTTCTTGGTCTCGCTCCTCTTCTGGTTCACCGGCCTGGTGCCCGACTTCGCCACCCTGCGCGATCGCACCACCGTTCGCTGGCGCCGCTTCTTCTACGGCGCGCTCGCCCTCGGCTGGCGCGGCTCGATGCGGCACTGGGTCACCTACGAGAAGGCGTACCAGATCCTCGCGGCCTTCTCGGCGCCGCTCGTGCTCTCGGTGCACACCATCGTCTCCTTCGACTTCGCCGTCTCGCAGCTGCCCGGCTGGCACACCACGATCTTCCCGCCGTACTTCGTGGCCGGCGCCATCTTCTCCGGCTTCGCGATGGTGCTGACGCTGGCGATTCCGGCGCGCCACTGGCTCGGCCTGAAGGACGTGATCACCATTCGGCACATCGAGAACATGAACAAGGTGATCCTCCTGACCGGCACGCTCGTCGGCTACGCGTACGGCATGGAGTTCTTCATGGCTGCGTACTCGGGCAACCAGTACGAGGGCTTCACCTTCTTGAACCGCATGGGCGGCCCGTACTGGTGGGCCTACTGGATCATGATGAGCTGCAACGTGATCACCCCGCAGCTGTACTGGTTCAAGAAGATCCGCACGAACGTGAAGATCACCTTCGTCCTCTCGATCTTCGTGAACATCGGCATGTGGTTCGAGCGCTTCGTCATCACCGTCACCTCGCTCCACCGTGACGCGCTGCCGTCGTCGTGGGAGTACTTCGTGCCGGTCACCGAGGTCTTCTTCCTCCTCGGCACCTTCGGCCTCTTCTTCTTCCTCTTCCTCCTCTTCGTCCGCTTCTTCCCGGTGGTGGCGATGAGCGAGGTGAAGGGCGTGATGCCGCAGGCCAACCCGCACTGGGAGGGCTACGGCCACTCCCACGGTCAGGAGCACTCGCACGAGGGCCACTCGCACGCGCAGCACGACGCGCCCGCGGGAGCCGTTCCTGCGACGGCCGTCGCGACGACTGGAGGTCACTCATGAGCGACCGCAAGCTCTGGGGCGTGCTCGCCCAGTACGAGAACCCCCACGCCGTGATGCATGCCTGTGAGCGCGTGCGCGCCGCGGGCTACGAGAAGTGGGACGCCTGCACGCCCTTCCCGGTGCACGGGCTCGACAAGGCGATGGGCGTGCCTCCGTCGAAGCTGCCCTGGGCGGTGCTCTGCGTCGGCCTCATCGGCTCCACCTTCATGCTCTGGTTCCAGTCGTGGGCGATGGGCAACGCCTACCCGATGATCGTCGGCGGCAAGCCGCTCTTCTCGATGCCGGCCTTCGTGCCCGTTTGGTACGAGGTGACCGTCCTCTCGAGCTGCGTGACCGCGTTCCTCGCGAACTGGATCATGAACGGGCTGCCGCAGCCGAACCACCCGGTGTTCGCGTCGAAGGCGTTCGAGCGGGTCACCGACGACAAGTTCTTCATCATGATCGAGGCCGCCGACGGCCGCTTCGATCTCGAGCGCACCAAGACCCTGCTCAAGGACTCGGGTGCGACGCTCGTCGAGGAGCTCGAGGACTGACATGAGAAACCTTCTGTGGAGCGGAGCAGTCTGCCTCCTCGGCCTCACCGGCTGCCGCGGCTGGGAGTCCGAGAAGCCGCCGGTGCACCTCATTCCCAACATGGACACCCAGGAGAAGGGCAAGGCGTACCGCAAGGACGACACCGGGCTCTTCGCCGACGGTCGAGTGATGCGGCCGCCCGTCGAGGGCACCGTGGCCATCGGCCAGCTCGACGACGACGACGCCTACTTCAAGGGCACCGACGAGAAGGGCGAGTTCGTCGTCAAGCTGCCGGCGGCGATTCGTGCCGATGACGGCAGCGCCAAGCCCGAGGTCGTCGCGCGCGGCAAAGATCGCTTCGCCGTCTACTGCGCGCCCTGCCACGGGGTCACTGGAGACGGCAACGGCACGGTGAACGCGGCGAAGGGGCTGCTGGTGCCTCCACCGTCGATGTTCAGCGACCGGGTCAAGGAGCTGAAGAACGGCAAGGTCTACGCGGCGATGTTGAACGGCGTGAACAACGGCAACATGGCCTCGTACGCCGCCCAGATTCCGGTCGACGATCGCTGGGCCATCGTCGCCTTCGTTCGCGACCTCGAGCGCAGCAAGGACGGCAACCAGTCGTGGGAGCCGGGCGGCGAAACCGGGCCGGCCATCGACGCGAGCAAGCCGAGCGCCGATCTCGGCAAGAAGCTCTTCAAGGACAAGGGCTGCAACGCCTGCCATTCCGTCGACGGCTCGAAGCTCGTCGGCCCGTCGTTCAAGGGCCTGTGGGGCAAGAGCGAGAAGACGAGCGCGGGCGACGTCACCGTCGATCTCGCCTACGTCACCGAGTCGATCCGCACGCCGATGGCCAAGGTGGTCGACGGCTACCCGCCGGCGATGCCGCCCGCGGTGGTGACGGATCTGGAAGCGCAGAGCATCGCCATGTTCATCGAGTCGCTGAAGTGAGGATCTCGTGAGCCATCACATCGAAAAGCCGACTGACATCACGATTCCGAGCACGAGCCTCTTTGCCAAGCTGCCGATGATTGGCGGTGTCATGGCGGTGGTGGGCTTGGGCGCGACCCTCGCGTCTGCGACGGGCGAGAACAAGGCGCGGGCGATGTTCGCCTACCTCTGGGCCTTCGAGGCGACGCTGGCCTTGGGGTTGGGCGCGCTGGCGTGGGTGCTGATCAACCACGCGGTGAAGGCCGGCTGGCACGTGGTGCTGCGCCGCATCGCTGAGACGGTGGCGATGACGCTGCCAGTGTTCGCGCTCCTCTTCATTCCCATCGCGGTCGTCGGCTTCCACGACCTCTACCCCTGGAGCTCGGCGGAGCACCTCGACGAGATTCTCCACCGGAAGACCTGGTTCCTCAGCTCGGGCGCCTTCTTCTTCCGCGCGATCATCTACTTCGCGGTGTGGATCGCGCTCGCCTACTTCCTCCGGAGCACCTCGCTCAAGATGGACGACGAGGCCGACCCCGAGAAGCGCAAGGCGATGATGAACCGGCTGATCGCGATCTCGGCGCCGGGCATTCTGCTCTACGCGCTGACCCAGAGCTTCCAGGCCATCGACTGGATGATGTCGCTCCAGCCGCACTGGTACTCGACGATCTTCGGCGTCTACTTCTTCGCGGTGTCGATCCTCGCGTTCCACGCGTTCCTCGCGCTCGTCTCGATGGGCCTCCAGAAGGCGGGGGTGCTCAAGACGGCCATCACCACCGAGCACTTCCACGACCTCGGCAAGTACGTGTACGGCTACGGCGTCTTCTGGGCGTACATCGCGTTCAGCCAGTTCATCCTCATCTGGTACGCGAACATTCCCGAAGAGACCGAGTTCTACATGGTGCGGGTCGAGGGCGGCTGGCAGTACATCTCGTACACGCTGCCGGTGCTGCACTTCTTCGTGCCCTTCTTCTTCCTCCTCTCGCGGCACGTGAAGCGCAGCCGGCTCGGCCTCGCCATCGCCTGCGTGTGGATGTTGGTGATGCACCTGGTCGATCTGTACTGGCTCATTCTCCCGAACTTCGGGATGCACGGCGGTGGGCACCACGAGCCGCACCTCGCCGTCTCCTACTTGGACGTCACCGCGCTCATCGGCATGGTGGGCGCGTTCCTCGCCGCCTTCGGGTTCTTCCTGAACAAGGCGAAGGTGGTGCCGGTCAACGACCCGCGCCTCGCCGATTCGCTGGCGCACGAGAACTACTGAGCCGACGGGGTCGACCACGCTCGAGTCAATCGCCGGGCTCGGTCATCCAGCTCGAGCCGGAACCGAATCGACCGAGTTCAGCGGTCGCCCGGTGACGTGCTCGAGGCGTCACGGAACGACGTCGCCGAGATGTTGATGTCGCCACAAGCCTCGAGGGGAATCGGCGCCTGGGGGTCGAGCGCATCGACGACCGAGAAGCTCCGCTCACCACAGACGAGCGCGACGGGGTGAATCGAGCGCGGTCGTGCGGTCGTCGCTTTGAGCCGAACCTTCTTCGCGCCCCGAACGGCCTTCGCCAACGCCAAGACTCGCTCGTCGGGCTCCTGGGCTCGGCGCGGTGGAAACCGAAACTGGCCGCGCGCCCGCAGGGCCGTCTCTCTCACCCCGTCGGGGAGCGACTCGAGCAGCTTCGCGCGTGCCCGTTGCCCGGCGGCCTCGAGGCCGAGATCGATCAGCGCTGGGAGCGGCCGGGAGAGGATGATGCCGAGGGCCTCCGCTTCGTCGGTGGCGAGGCCAGTGAGCCGGGTGCGGTAGTTGAAGCCCAGCTCGACGCCGCCCTTGGCGCCGCGGTGCACGATGACGGGCAGCCCGGCCTCGGTGAGCGCGTCGAGATCGCGGAGCACCGTTCGCCGGTTCACCTCGAGCTCGGCGGCGAGCTGGGCGGAGGTGAGTCGCCCACGGTTCTGGAGGAGGAGCAGGAGCTGGAGCAATCGGGAAGCGCGCACTCCGAAAATATATGACAGGAGATGTCACCTTTGCTGCGCGAGGGTCGCTCCCATGACCGCGTTCTCGATCAAGAAGCAGCTCCCGGTGACGCCTGGCCAGGCCTGGGCCGTGCTCACCAACGCCGTGAAACTCGCGAGTGGGCCGCTCGGCATCACCCGGCTCGAAGGCGAGGTACGCCTGGGCTCGAAGCTCAAGCTCTGGACCGAGGCGACCGGCTCGCGCGCCTTCGTGCTCCAGGTGACGAAGCTCGAACCTGGCCGCGAGATGGTGTGGGAAGGCGGCATGCCGCTCGGCCTGTTCAAGGGGGTTCGCCGTTTCTCCCTCTCGCCCTCGGGCGAGGGCACCACCTTCGAGATGAGCGAGACCTTCTCGGGGCTGATGGCCGGCCTCATCACCAAGTCGATTCCCGATCTGAACCCGGCGTTCGAGAAGTTCGCGAACGGCCTGGGCGAGCTCGCCCGAAAGGAGCCGTGAGATGGCAGCGAAGAAGAGTGCACCGAAGAAGGGGAAGGTGACGTACGGAACGGGGACCGCGGACGATCCGTGGATCCTCCAGACGCCTCCGAAGACCTCGTCGTACGAGGCCTGGCGCGACGAGGACGCCTCGCCGCCTGCGTTGGTGGTGCAGGTGGGGACGACGCGGCTGTCGTATCAACTGCGCTGCCTCGAGGACTGCGTCGCGATGCTCGAGAAGCTGGGCGACTGGGTTCCGCTGGGGACGAGCGACGAGGGCAAGCCGACGGCCGATGGCTCGCTCGAGGCGTGGGCGCGCTCTCCCAAGAACCCGGTGAAGGGCTACTACGGGCTGCGGAAGGGCTATCGCGGGCGCTTCGCGAACTACGTGCCGCCGGTGCTCGAGCTGCTCGGCAAGGTCGAGCTCGAGCATCAGCCGCGCAACAACCGGGTGCGGGCGAAGCGCTGAAGCGGCGAGCGCCTGGTGTCGGCTGCGAGACGAGCCGGGCTTCCCACCCGCGCGGCCTGCTGGGCGCAGAGTGCTGCGAGCGGCGCTGCTTCGTGGCAAGTGACCGCCCATGACGGCTGCGATGGTGATGGCGATGGTGCTCGCGCAGGACGGAGGGGGGCTCCGGCTGCGCGCGGTGGGCGACGTGATGTTGGGAACCTCGGTGCCTGAGGGCTACCTGCCTCCCGACGACGGCGCCCACCTGCTCGACGACGTCGCTCCGCTCCTCCAAGACGCCGATCTCACCTTCGCCAACTTCGAGGGCCCGCTCTGTGACTCGGGCAGCTCGGCGAAGTGCAAGAAGGGCGGCAACTGCTTCGCCTTCCGTTGTCCGACTCGGTACGGGGCCTACGCGAAGGCGGCGGGCATCGATCTGGGCTCGACCGCGAACAACCACTCCGGAGACTTCGGCGAGGCGTGCCGCCGTGAGACCGAGAAGACGCTCGACGCGCTCGGCATCGTCTGGAGCGGCCCGCCCGGCTCCATCGGCTCGACGACGGCCAACGGAAAGAAGGTGGCGCTCGTCGCCTTCCACACCTCGGGCGCGACCAACGACGTGAACGATCTGCCGGCGGCGAAGAAGCTCGTGGGGCAGGCGAAGGCGAGCCACGACCTCGTCATCGTGAGCTTCCACGGCGGCGGAGAGGGGCTCGGGGCTGACCGGGTGCAGGACGGGCCCGAGAAATACCTGGGCGAGAACCGCGGCGACTTGAAGGCCTTCACCCACGGCGTCATCGACGCGGGCGCGTCGGTCGTCATCGGGCACGGCCCGCACCTGCTGCGCGCGATGGAGCTCTACAAGGGCCACCTCATCGCCTACTCGCTCGGCAACTTCGCCACCTACGGGCGGTTCAGCCTCGGGGGAGCGCTCGGGGTCTCCGTCATCCTCGAGGTCGAGCTCGCCGCCGACGGCACGTTCGTGAAAGGCAAGGTCCTCTCGACGAAGCAGGAAGGGAAGGGCGTGCCGATGCGCGACGCTTCCAAGCGGGGGCAGAAGACGATCGCGACGCTCTCGGAGCGCGACTTTCCGAAGACGGGAATCCGGGTCACGGAGGACGGCGCGCTCACCGCACGGTGAGGTCGCTCGTCACGGTTCGGGGCGCGCCACTCCCGGGAGCGCCGGGGCCGATGCGCTCCGAAGAAGTGCGGGCCCTGAAGACCGATTCGGTCATTTGTTGTTGCTGGTGAGCGACGGCATCGTGAACGCGACGATGGTCAGCACCTTGGGATCGACGCGCGTCGCGAGGAACTGGAGCGCGAGCGAGCCCACGAGCGACGACTTGGCGACGTCGATGCCGAACCGCTCGAGGAGCCGAATGAGCTCGGCCTCGTCGTTCTCGGTGCGCTCGGCGGTCAAGTCGGAGACGTGCAGCGTGCCGGGGATGATGGTGGGTGACGACGCCTGCCACTTGAGCAGCTCGGGAATCGAGGTGTGGATCTGCGAGGCGACGCCGAAGCTGACCCGCTCGCGCACGGTGTCTTCGATGAGCCCGAACACCTGGCCGGCGAGGCCGCGGGCGGAGGTCTCCGAGATGCTCAGGTTCGTCTTGAAGGCGTCGATGATGTCCATCGCGGGGAGCACAGCCTATTACACCGCGCTGTTGATTCGAACGTGCGCCACGGTTCGCCCACGCGCCGGCCTCCGGACGTCAGACCTCCTCGAGCCACGGTGAGGTCGGTCGACGTCGTGATCTGAACGCCGCGCGCGGCGAGCCTGGTCGAGCGCCGAGCTTCGAGGAAGCTGGTGAGCGCTGGGCCTGATCGCAAGCGGGATCGGCTCGGCGCCCACGATGGACTGCCTGAGCACGGCGGCGAGCACTCAACGCATCGAGCAGAGCGACGACGACGTGGCGGGAGCCAATGGGTACGCTGACTTCATTCATGGCGCGCTCAGATTCACAGCGAGGACGGGTGCTCTTGCTGGGCGCGGGGAAGGGCGAGGCGACCTGCGGCATTCTCTACCTCGCGGGCTTCCTCCGGCGGAACGGCGTGGAGGCCTTCGTCAGGCTCTGCGACTTCGATCGCACCGACGACGAACTCGCCCGCACGGTGAAGCAGCTCCTCGCCCGGGTGAAACCGACGGTCGTGGGCATCAGCCTCAAGTGGTACCTCCACGTGCACCGCGCAGTGGTGATGGCCCGGGCGATCCGTCGCGTCGATCCCTCCATTCGCATCGTGCTCGGCGGCAACACCGCGGCGCTGTGGTGGAAGGAGCTGCTCGCCCACGAGTGCTTCGACGACGTGGTGCTCGGCGACGGTGAAGTGCCGTTCCTCGCGCTCTGTCAGGGCGCCCCCGACGTTCCCAACCGCGCCCACCGAGGGCACGACGGCCTCCCAGTGAGAGCGCCGTTCGGCTACGTGCAGGGCGAGGCGAACGCCGAGGTGCACTACTCGCACTTCGACGAGCTCTTCCTCTCCGAGCTCGACGTGAGCGGCTTCTCGGGGTGGGTCGCGCCGGGCAAGGGCTGCGATCAATCGTGCGTGTACTGCGGCGGCCGTCGCGCGGCGCAGCGCCTCTCGTTCGGGCGAATGGTCCCGTCGCTCCGGCCGATCGAAGCGGTGCAGCGCGATCACCGCGAGATCCACTCGCGCATCTGGCAATACCGCTACGACTTTCCCGGCGGTTCGACCGAGTACCTCTGCGACGTCTGGCCCGGCCTCGACCTGCGCGGAAAGTGCACCACCTACTTTCTCTGGGGCGTCCCGGCGCGGCGGCTGGTGAAAGATCTCTCGGCCACCTTCGATCGGGTCGCGCTCATCCTCGACATCGGCTGCTTCTCGCAGACGCAGCGGCTCGCGCTCATGAAGGCGGGGCTGCTCAAGCCGTGTCCGACCGACGAGGCGCTCTTCGCCGCCATCGACGACTGTCTGTCGTACCCGAACCTGGAGCTCGAGGTGTGTGGCATCGCGGGGCTCCCGATGACGTCGGTGGAGGCGCTCGAGGAAGAGCGATCGCTGGTGGAGCGGCTCCTCGCGCGTGGCTGTCGCGTTGGGTATCAGCGCCTCCAGTCGCAGCCGGGCGCGCTGGTGACGTCGCACGCCGAGCGCTTCGGCATGCACTCCGAGGCCGTCAGCTTCGACGACTTCTTCGGCTTCTTCTCGAAGCGTCGGCCCGGGGGCACCATCCCCATGGTGCGGTTCCTCGATGCGCAGGTCGAACGCCGCGTGAGCAAGGCCTGCGAGCGCCTCGACGCGGTGCTCGAGGCGCACGCCGAGTCGCGCCGGGTGCGGCTGCACGATGGGCTCGAGCTGGAGGCGACGACCCACCGTCGAGAGACCGAGCTCACGCGATGGCTCGGTGCGCATCGAGTGCCAGGAACGGTGGCTTCGACGCCGGTGACGGTGCTTCGCTCGGCGACGGGAGCCGGAAAGGCGCTGGCGCCCACGCTCGAGCCGCGACGCTTCGATGATCCCTCGGTGCAACACTCGGAGGAGGCCCGCGCGATCCTCTCTGCCGTCGACGCCTTCGTGAGGCCGGCGAAGCTGGGCCCGGTCGCTGGGAAGCTCGCTCGCCAGCTCCGGGTCGATCGACCCGCCATCGACGAGCTCATCGATCACCTGGTCGAACAGCGCTTCCTCTCTCCGCGCCGCGGTTGAATCTGGTTCAACCCACCTCGTCCTCACCGTAGAGATCACCCATGCGCACTCTCCTCTTCGCCCTCGCCAGCTCCCTCGTGCTCACCGCCTGTCCCGACAAGGACAAGCCCAAGCCAGCCGCGGCGCCGTCTTCTCCAGCACCTCAGCAGGTCGTGCAGCAGCTCGTTCCGGTCGCTCCGCTCGCGAACGCGAAGGCCTTCGGCTTCACCGGTGACGGCTCGAAGGTGGGCTTCGTCGGCGCGAAGATCACCGGCAAGCACCCCGGCGGCTTCAAGCGCTTCGACGGCGCGGTGGAGGTCGTCGAGAACGATCTCACCAAGAGCCGCATCCGCGTCGATCTCGAGATGGGCACGGTGTTCACCGACAGCGAGAAGCTCACCGGCCATCTCCAGAGCCCCGACTTCTTCGGAGTCGAGCTGATGCCGAAGTCGCGCTTCCTCTCGACCGCCATCGCGCCGCAACAGGGGAACAAGTACCTCGTGACCGGCGACCTCACCCTGCACGGGGTGACCAAGAGCGTCAGCTTCCCTGCGCACATCACGATGTCGGAGGCGCAGCTCGACGCCGCCGCCGACTTCACGATCAACCGCAAGGACTTCAACATCGTCTATCCCGGCAAGCCGGACGATCTGATCTCCGACGACGTGCAGATCACCCTCGAGATCCACGCCAAGCCCTGAGCGGTGGACATCGCCTCGTGACTCGTGTGCAACGAGGGAATGGACGCAGCGGTGCGCCCGAGCTGGCGGCAGATCTTCGGAATGCAGCTCGTGGGGTGCGTGCTCCTCTGGCTCGCCTCGCTGCTCTCCTTTCTCCGCCAGTCCGCCGACGTCACTGAGCGCTTCGCGGCGCTCGCGCGGGGCCCGTACTTCACCTTCGCGGTCACTGCGCAGCTCCGGGTGCTCGTCGGTTACCTGGTGCTCGCTGGGGCCCTCACCGTGCTCGCGCGCCCGTGGCTTCGAGGAGCGCGGCTTGGCCTCGTCGGCCGGCTGGTGCTCGTCGACCTGCTCGTGCTCGTCGCCGCCTCCGGTCCCGCCCTGCTCGCGAGCCCCGGGTTCTTCGACACCATCGAGCGGGTGAGCCGGGTCGATCTCGAGCCGCTGCGGCGGTGGCACGGCCTCGAGCTGCTCTCGGTCGGCTTCGTCGCGCTGGTGGTGGTCGCCGCGCTCTCGGCGGTGCCCCGGCTTCGTTGGCGCCTCGCGCTCGGCGCCGTCGCGCTCGCCTCGATGGGTGCGCTCCAGCTCAAGCCGAAGCCTCCGCGCGCCGAGAAGCTCTCGAGCCCCAACGTGCTCATCGTCGCTGCCGATTCCTGGCGCTTCGATCGGCTCGGCGTCCACGGTTCGTCACACCGCGAGCTGACCCCGAACCTCGATGCCTTCGCTGCGACCGCCGTCGACTTCCGCGCGCACCACGTCGCCACCGCGAGCACCCTCGAGTCGTGGACCACCATGCTGACCGGCCAGTTCCCGCCGCGCCACGGCTTGCGCAGCATGTACCCGTCGCGAGAGGAGGTCCGCGCGGTCGAAGAGAGCCCGCTCCTCCTGCCGAAGCTGCTCGGCGCGCGGGGCTACGACACCTTCGTCTCGTCCGACTGGGTGGGGAACCACTTCGATCTCGTCGACTACGGCTTCGGGCGCCGCGACGTCGGGCCGGTGCAGAACTTCGAGGCCCTGCTTCTCGAAGCCACCATGCGGGCCCACGTGCTCGTCTCGCTCTTCTTCGGCGCCTGGCCCTCACCCCTCGGAGACGCGCTCGTTCCCGGGAGAGCCTCGCTCGCTTGGGCTGGCCGGCCCTCGGTGCTGACCGATCGGCTCTTCGAGTCGATCGACGCGAGCGTGCGCGCCCGGCGGCCCTTCTTCGGCGTGCTCTTCTTGAGCCCGACCCACCTGCCGTACAACGCGCGCCACGGCTTCGCGGGCAAGTACACCGCGCCCGGCTATCGCGGGCCGCACCGCTACCACGTCGAGGTGAGCGCCCACGAGCTCATCACCACCGGCTTCGCGCCGACGCTCCCGCCCGAGACGGTGCAGCACGTTCGTGACCTCTACGACGGCGCAGTGAGCGACTTCGACGACACCGTCGGCCAGGTCCTCGGCCAGCTCGCCGAACGAGGTCTCGACGACACCATCATCATCGTCACCAGCGATCACGGGGAGGACCTCTACGACCCAGGGTCGACGCTCGGCCATGGCACCAACTTCTTCGGTGGCGATCAGAGCACCCAGATTCCGTTCCTCGTGCGCGTGCCCGGCCAGCCAGGCCGCGTCGTCACCTCGCTCACCCGCTCGGTCGATCTCACCCCGACGGTGCTGACGCTCCTCGGGCTGCCGGTGCCGGCGGGCATGGAAGGCGTCGAGCTCACCCCGCTCCTCGACGGCCGTCGCAGCTCGCTCGACCTCACCGCCTTCGCCGAGACCTGCTACCTCTTCTTCCCCAAGGCGCGGGCGATGACCGGCCTCACCGACGAGGAGCGCGCCGAGGTGGTCGATCTCGCCGGCGCCGCCGACACGCTCGAGGTCGATGCCTCCTTCCGACACAACCTCGTCTTGCGGCCCTCGCTCCGGCAGGCAGTCATCGACGCGAAGGATCGCATGGTGCGCACCGAGCGCTTCAAGCTCGTCGTCATTCCGGGGAAGACGAAGCCGCTCGTTCGGCTCTACGACACCTCGGTCGATCCCCATCAACAGGAAAACCTCGCCGGCCGAGGTCTGGCGATCGAAGCCACCCTCCTCGAGGCGCTGAAGGCCTACGAGCCCACCGCGCCCGTCGAAAACACGAACCCCGGCGGGAGATGACTCCAGCCGGGGTCGGCACTTCACGCTGTCGTTGGGCTCAGCCGCAGCGGTTCATCACGCACTGCTGACCGAGCATCGCGGGGCAGTCGGCGTTGGTGCGGCACGAGCACGGGTCGAACGAGCAGTTGGGGCCGCCGCGGCCGACGAAGGAGCCGTTCGGGCACTGCATCACGTCGGTGGTGCACAGGCCGGCGTCGGGCGCTGGACCGGCGTCGACGCCCGGAGTCGGGCAGGGCGGGAAGCTGCAGTTGGGACCGGTGCGGCTCACGAAGCTGCCGTCCTGGCACATCTGCACGTCGGCCGGGCAGGCCATGCCGCCGTCGACCACCGTCGGGCAGGGCGGGAAGGTGCAGTTCGGGCCAGTGCGGGTGACGTACCCACCACCCGGGCACATGAGCGCGTCGGCGGGGCACACGTTCATTCCACCGTCGGCACTCGGGCAGGCGGGGAAGGTGCACATCGGGCCGCTGCGCGAGACGAAGCTCCCGTCAGCGCAGCGCAGCACGTCAGCAGGGCACGTCATGCCACCGTCGACCGGAATCGGGCAGGCCGGGAAGGTGCAGTTCGGGCCGGTGCGGATGACGTAGCCTCCGCCCGGGCACATCAGCACGTCGGCGGGGCACACGTTCATTCCGCCGTCGGCCGCGGGGCACTGCGGGAAGCTGCACATCGGGCCGGTGCGCGAGACGAAGCTGCCGTCGGCGCAGCGGAGCACGTCGGCCGGACACGCGATGCCGCCATCGACGACGGTCGGGCAGGGCGGGAACGTGCACATCGGGCCAGTGCGAGTCACGAAGCCTCCGCCCGGGCACATGAGCGCGTCTTGCGGGCACATGTTCGTTCCAGGGCAGGCGGGGAACGAGCAGTTCGGGCCGGTGCGCGAGACGTAGCTGCCGTCGGCGCAGCGGAGCACGTCGGCCGGGCAGGCCATGCCGCCATCGGTGACGGTCGGGCAGGGCGGGAACGAGCACATCGGGCCGGTGCGGGTGACGAAGCCGCCGCCGGGGCACATGAGCGCGTCTCGCGGGCAGGCGTTCATTCCGGGGCAGACCGGGAACGAGCAGTTCGGACCAGTGCGCGAGACGAAGCTGCCGTCAGGGCAGCGGAGCACGTCGGCCGGGCACGCCAGGCCGCCGTCGACGACGGTGGGGCAGGGTGGGAAGGTGCACATCGGGCCGGTGCGGGTGACGAAGCCGCCACCAGGGCACATGAGCGCGACTTGCGGCCAGGCAGTCATCACGCATGGACTGAAGGAGC
>JBPOIJ010000009.1:0-183077 GCA_052034585.1 Myxococcota bacterium | reverse complement strand
ACGCGTCGAAGCTGCTCGAGAAGGCTGGCCTCACCGACAAGCCCAACAGCTGGGTGCGCCTCGCGAAGGACACCGGGCAAATCGTCGCCAACTACGAGAAGGCCGAGAGCGAACACTTCATCTTTCTGTACCCGAAGGGGCGTGACGCGGTGCTCGTGCCGTGGGCGCTCGAGACGCTCGAGAGTGCGCGCGCTGCGTTGGAGAAGGACCTCGGCTACGCGCCTCCCGGAAAAGTGCGCGTCGAAGTGGTGAGCAGCGGGAGCGAGCTGGCGAAGGTCTCGACGCTCACCAAAGAAGCCATCAAGACCACCGGCACCATCGCCATCTGCAAGTTCAACAAGCTGATGGTGACGTCGCCGAGCGCGGTGCTCAAGGGCTACGACTGGCTCGACACCCTCGCGCACGAGTTCGTGCACCTCGTCGTCTCGAAGAAGAGCCGCAACACCGTGCCGATCTGGATGCACGAGGGCCTCGCGAAGTACCTCGAGTCGCGGTGGCGCGGGCCGGCTGGGGGAGCGATGACGCCGTCGACGCTCGCGCTCCTCGGCGCTCGCGTGCGCGCCAACAACCTGGTGCCGTTCGAGAAGATGCACCCCTCGATGGCGCTGCTCCCGACCGCCGAAGACGCCGCCACCGCCTTCGCCGAGGTCTTCTTCGCCATTCACCTCGTCGACACCGAAGCCGGCCCCAAGGCGCTCGATCGCATGCTGACCGAGATGTCGAAGGGCGTGAGCGACAAGCTCGCGGTCGAGGCGGTGACGAAGAAGAAGTGGCCCGAGTTCGAGCGCGCGTGGATGGCGCACCTCAAGAAGCAGCCGTTCCCCGCCGAGCTCATTCCGCCGTCGGCCCACGAGAAGAAGCAGCTCGTCGACGGCGCCGAGAAGCCGGAGAAGAAGAAGGAACGCGACGTGTCCTTCGGTGACTTCGCCGAGGTGAAGGAGACGGCCGCGCGCAAGGCGGCGCACCTGGGCGAGCTGATGCGGGAACGCCGGCGCATGGAGGCCGCTGCCGAGCACTACGAGAAGGCCTACGCGGCGGTGGGAGACCGGTACGAGTCGGTCAGCAACAAGTACGCGCTCACCTTGCTGGAGCTGAAGAAGTTCGACGTGGCCGAGAAGGTGCTCCGAGGCAGCCTGGTGATGCACCCGGGCAGCGCCTCGACGAACACCCACCTCGCCCGCATCGCGCTCAAGGCGAAGAAGTACGACGTGGTGAAGAGCTCGGCCCTCGACGCAGTGGCGGTGAACCCGTTCGACCCCGAGGTGCACGTCGCGCTCTACCTCGCCGCGAGGGCGCTGAAGGACGACGCGCTCAAGACGCGGGCGCTCGATGCGCTGCTCGTCCTGCTCGACCTCGACGAGGCGAAGGTGGCCGAGCTGGCGAGACGGCTCGAGCTGTCCGATCTGGTCGACGTCGAGCTGGGGCCCAAGCCGCCCGCCGCCGCTCGCGACGCTGGGTGAGTCAGAGCCGCCACTCCATGCCGTAGGCGACGGCCGGCCCGCCGACGAACTCGCGCGACGGCCCGTCGAAGATCGCCGAGTAGCCGAGGCTCGCCCGAAGAATGACGGTGCCCGGTGCGCCGGCGCCACCGAGCGAGGTCTTGATGCCGAGCTCGCCCGTCGCCCAGCCGTTCTCGCCACCGCCGCCGCCCGCGAACAGCCCGAGCCGCGAGGTGAGGGGAATGGAGATCTCACCGCGCCCCACTCCGAAGACGAACTTGGTGGGCCGGGAGAAGATCGACGAACTCCACGCGAGGTGGAAGCCGTCGAGCGAGCCGAGCCGGAGCGACTGGTTGATGGTGAACCCGTTGTTCACTTCGCAGGTGGTGCCGGTGCCGGTCTCGTTCGGTCCGCATGGCCCGACGTTGCCGATGAGCCCGCCAGCGCCGAGGCCGATCTCGAAGTAGTCGGTGGAGTACCCGGCCATCGCGATGAAGGTGCCTGGGTAGTGCTTCTCTTGCCCGTTGACGACGAAGCCGAACGGCGACGCCATCACCGAGACGCTCAGCGGCACGTTCGACGGGTACCAGCTCACGAACGCATCGGTCAGCACGCCGACTGGCTTGGTGGTGCCCTCGAGCCCGAGGAACGGCCGCACCGCGAACCCGAAGCGCCACTCGAACGGCGCGCGCCGCGAGAACATGAGCCGTTCACTCAGCGGCTCCTGGGTCACCTCGACGAGATCGCCCTTCTCGGCCACGTCGCCGCGACCGAGCACCGCCATCGAGGCATCGGCCTCGGACTGCTCGACCGCCAGCACCGCCGTCACCTCACCGCTGGGCACCTCGACCGTGCCGCCCGTCACCAGATCGGGCTTCCGCACCTTGCGCTGCGAGAGCACCCGCACGTGCTGACCTTGTTTGAAGCCCTTGGTGGTGCCGCCATCGAAGATCACCCGGCCGCCGGTGACTTCGCGCACGACTCCCACCGGGCTCGGCGCACGAGGCGGCTCCACGACGACCGCCGGCTTCTCTCCGCTTCCTGCCGACGGTACGACGAGCCCGCGCACCACCCTCGGCCGCTGCGGCTCTTCCAGCGAGAGCACGATCGCGTCTTCCCTGCTCTCGAGCGCCAACAGTCGATCGCCGTCGACCACCAGCCGGCTGACGAAGTGCCCCTCGAGCACCGTCGAGAGCACGCGCGGCTCCGAGCCCGAGGTGTCGACGACCGCGACGCCGCCGCTCACCAACGGCACGTAGACGAAGGCGCCTCGCTGAATCGTGG
Source organism: Myxococcota bacterium (assembly GCA_052034585.1). Lineage (GTDB taxonomy): Bacteria > Myxococcota > Myxococcia > Myxococcales > Myxococcaceae > Xiheimicrobium. The sequence goes on along the minus strand of JBPOIJ010000009.1, from coordinate 180,354 downwards.
GACCGCTCGCTTCCAGCCCAGCCGGAAGCTGCGTCAACAGACACAGTGCCAGAGAGAAGAGCGCGTGCATGAGCGCTCTTCGGAGGCATCACTCGTGCCGAGGTGGACCTTCGCGGTGTTGCGCGCGGCGGCGACGCAAAACCTGCTCACTTCTTCTTCTTGCCGAAGCCCATCGCCTTGTCCATCTCGGCGGCCTCGTTCTTCTCGCCGGTCTCGATGGTGACCTCGCCCGGCTTCATCTCCTTCTTCGCTGCGGCCTTCTTGGCGGCGGCTTCTTCTTCCGCCGTCATCTGCTTCTTCGCCGCGTCGACCTTCGCGCGATCGTCGGTGCTCATCTTCGCCGACGCCTTCACCCAGTCACCGGCCTTCACGTTGTGCGCGTCGAGCACCGAACGCTCGGCCTCGGCCAGCTCCTTCGACTGCGCGCGGAGCTCGGCGGCCGAGAGCTTGTCCTTGCCCTTGTACTTCTCGGTCACCGCGTCACGAGCCTTCGCCTGCTCGCGCTGAATCTTCGCGACCTCTTCCGGAGAGAGCTCGGCGCGCGCGCCGGTGGCCACGAGCAAGAACGACAAGAAGACGAATCGCATGGGTTCCTCCGAAAGGTGACGAAGCCTACCGCTCACGGCGACTCTTCTTCGAGGTTCAAACGGAAGACGTTGGTGACGCCCGTCTTCACCTCGAAGGTTCGCTGCACCGACTTGTTGAGTTCCTTGTTCACGACCTGCACGCGGTGGGCGCCGACCGCCAGCTTGATGGCGGGAAACGGCGTGTCGCCCAGCACCTTTCCATCGACGCTCACGGTGCCGAAGGGGCGCACCCGGAAGTCGACCAGCTCGTCGCTCACCGAGGGAGGCGGCGGTGGCTCCGGTGGCTTCTGCTTGGGCTTCACCACTGGCCGCACCTTGGCGATGGGCTCGGGAACGACCGGCTCCTGCACGGCGGCGAGCCCAGCGTCGAGGGTGTCGGTCGGCTCGAGCTTCGCCTCGGGTGGAGCGTCGACCTTCACCTCAGGCGGCGGCTCTGGCGGCTTGGCCACCGGAGGCTCGACGACGACCGGCGTCACCACCGTCAGCGTGTCCGGCTTCGGGCGCATCGCCATCACGCCCATCATCACCGCAGCGCCCACCGCGACCGCGACGAGCCCGGCGACGGCCAAGGTGAGCGGCGAGCGACGGGGAACCTCCTCGACGACGGCGATGGTGCGTTTGGCCTGCGGAGCGGCGGCCGGCGCGTGCCCCTGAAGCGTCTGGTTCGCCCAGCCCGGCAGGCTTGCTTGTGCGGCGGTCCACTCGCGATCGACCGGAATCGCCTCGATCGACGGCGCGCCCCCACCTGGGGAGGCCACGCCTGGCCGGCTCGGAGAGCCCTGGTACGGAACAGCCTGCGGCACCGACGAGGGCGCCGACGGCACCGGCGGCGCGACCGCGCTGGGAACCAAGTCGACGACGGCGGAGGCGGGCGTCGGCGCGATGCCCGTCGGTGGAGGTGCGGGCGGAGGTGCGGGCGGCGGCTTCGGAGGATCGTTCGGAACGGTCGCCGCTTGAGGCGCCGACGCGGCCGGCTGGGGAACGTGCGTCGGCGCGCTCGCCGAGATGGAGGGCTGCGGCTTGGGCGTCGCGGCGACCGCGATGTTCGACGGCCCGGCGAGGCGCTGCACCAACTGCCCGAGCTCGTACGGTGTCACCGATTCGCCGCGCTTGAGCAGCAGCCGCTCGAGGTCGGCGGCCATCGCGCGCGCGCTCGGGTAGCGCTCGGCGACGTTCTTCGCGAACGCCCGATCGAGGATCTGCTGCAGCTCGGGCGGCGCCTCGGGCCGGTAGGTCGCGAGGGGGCTGAAGGTCTCGTAGAGAATCGCGCGCACCACCACCGCGTCGTTCGAGACGTCGAACGGCTTTCGCGAGGTGAGCAGCTCGTAGAGCACCACGCCCATGGCGAAGAGATCGGCCCGCGCGTCGAGCTTCTGCCCCTGCAGCTGCTCGGGCGGCATGTAGGCGAACTTGCCCTTCACGTTGCCGGTGCGCGTGAGGTGGGTCTGGTTCGCCGCCTTGGCGATGCCGAAGTCCACCACCTTCACCGACCCGTTGCGCCCGACGAGGATGTTGTCGGGGCTCACGTCACGGTGGACGAGGGCGAGCGGCTCTCCGGTGTTGGGGTCGGTGAACTCGTGGGCGTAGGCGAGCCCCTCGAGCGCCATCACCGCGAGCTTCATCGCCACCGCGACCGGGAGGTACTCGCCCTTCTCGGCGGCCTTGCGAAAGAGCGAGCGCAGGTTGAGCCCGTCGATGGGCTCCATCACCAGGAACCAGGTGCCGTTCTGCTCTCCGAAGTCGAACACCTGCACCACGTTCGGGTGGTTCAGCTGGGCGGCGAGCTTCGCCTCCGAGAGGAACATGCTGATGAACGACGGGTCTTCGGCGAGGTGGCTCAAGATGCGCTTCACCACCACCATCTTCTCGAACCCCGCCGGGCCCTCGACGCGCGCGAGGAAGACCTCGGCCATGCCGCCAGCCGCGAGCTTGCGCACCAGCGTGTACTTGCCCAACGACTCACCGGCAGAGGCGCTCACGAAGACCTGGAGTCTAGCGCTCGTTCGCCGGGGCCGACCACCTCTTCAGCCGTGCGCTCGGGCGGGTGAGGCCGCTCAGAAGTGCTGATGCCCGAGCACTCCGGTGGCGCGACGGCCATCGACGAAGAGGCCACGTTCGCGGGTCACCGTGCCGATGGGGAAGGCCCCGAGACCGACCGCTTCGAGCCGCCGCTCGAACGCCGCCGCGCGCCGAGGAGGAACGGTCACCGCCAGCACGTAGTCCTCTCCGCCGGTGAGCGCGTGCCGGTGCACCTCGGCCTCCGACTCGGCCCACAGGAGCAGCGCCTCGAGCACGGGCAGCGCACCGCTCTCGACTCGCATGCCGACCTTCGAGGCGCGACAGACGTGGGACAGATCCTGGAGCAGCCCGTCGCTCACGTCGATGCCGGCCGACGCGAACCGCGCCGCTTCCAGGCCCCAGCGCACGTGAGGAGCCGGCGTTCGTTGAGCGAGCACGAGCGCCTCCCAGTCCTTCTCGATGCGGAGCCTGCCGTTCTTCGCGTCTCGGGCCGCAGCGTCGAGCACCTCGAGGCCCGCCGACGCGCTCCCCAAGGGACCCGAGACATAGACGCGGTGGCCCGGCCGGGCGCGCGCGCGCGTGATCGCCCGCCGGCCGCGTGGCAGCTCGCCCGCCAGGGTGACGGTGATCGACACCACCTGACCGCGACTCACGTTCCCGCCGACCAACGAGACGCCGTGAATGCTCGCGAGCGCCGCCATGCCCGCCGAGAGATCGCGCAGCGCCGCGCTCGAGAAGTCGTCGGGCAGCTGGAGCGCACAGAGCGCCCAGGTCGGCCGCGCGCCCATCGCCGCCACGTCCGACAGGTTCACCGCCAGCGCCTTGTGGCCGACCTCCCACCACCGAAAGGTGCGCCGGGTGAAGTGCACGTCTTCGACGAGGGCGTCGGTGGTGACGACCTGCTGATGCGCGCCCTGAGGGAGCACCGCGGCATCGTCGCCGGGACCGAACGGGGCCGGCTTCACCGAGAAGGCCTCGAGGAAGATGTCGATTCGCTCGAACTCGCCGGGTCGCATCGTCACTTCCGCTTGACGGGCGCGAGCAGGCCATCGAGCAGCGCCTTGGAGAGCACGGCCCACACGTCGGCAGCGCTCGCCAGCTCGTCGGCCGCAGGCGCTGCGCCCACCTTCCACGCGATGTCGGGGCGACCCGTCTTGAGCGAGATCCACGCGTCGGGTTGCGCCGTCTCCTCGACACCGGACGGAAACTGGGTGCCGAAGACCAAGACGCGCCCGCGCTGCCGCCAGGTGTCTCGCGCTTCCTTGCACGCCTGCGCGGTCGACTCGGCTTCACGCAGCTCGACCTGCCCGCGCTCGCGGAACTCGCGCAGCACCAACGAGGTGACGCCCAGCTCTTCGGCGAGCGGCGCGTCCTTTCCCTTCACGAAGACGAGCTCGAAGCTCAGCGCCTCGGTGTCGAACCAGTCGGCCATCTTCCGGACCAGCGCGGTGACCGAGCCGAGCAGCCAGACCAGCCGTTGATAGGTGCCCTTCGGGTCCATCACCCGTGCCGCGGTGAGCGAGGGGTCGAAGACGAAGATGACTCTGCGCTTCTTGCGCACCGCCACCGACTCGTCGCGCGCGTAGTAGAGGAGCTCGCCTTCGACGAAGCGCACGTCGAAGAGATCGGGCCGCGCCGCGCCTTCGTCGTCCATGTAGATGAGCTCGGACGTCACCATGTTCTCGAGGCTGCCGACGGTCGCGATGCTCGAGAACCCCCCGACGGGATAGGCGCTGTCCTCTTCGAGCGAGGTCGGCGCGTCACCTTCCTCGAAGACGTGCCCACGGAGCCGGGCCGGGAGCCGCTCCTCGACCAACTGCGCGGCCGTCGCCAGCTGGGTCAACGCCACCCGCGCGCCGAGCGTCTTCAACGAGGCGATGTTCTCGACGACGAAGATCTCCGCGTCGCTGAGCACCTCGCGCGAGCGCCGCGCCGCCTTCGCCAAGACCTGAAACCCCTCGGCGACCCGCGCGGCCGTCTCGAGGTCGTTGAGCGCGACCCGCCCCTGATCGAGCAGATCGGCGATGGGGAGCCCTTCGAGCCGCCGCACCGCCGCCTGGCTCACGCCCGTGCCGCCGTCGATGCCGAGCCGCGCCAAGACCTGCGTCGCCACCATCGCGACCGCGGCTGCCTTGTGATCCTTCCCGGCCGAGACGACGCCCTCTTGCACCCGCGTCCACCGGCGGTCGGCGGTCAACCGGGCGAGCACGTGATCTTCGTACGCCCGGAGCGCCTCTCGCACCGGCGTCGGCGCGATGGGGTGCACCGGAGCGAGCCGCTCTCCCTGGAGCAGCACGGTGAGATCGAGCACGAACGTCGGAGCGTGCTGCAACGGCCGTTCACCGTAGGCGGTCTCGAGCGTCTGGAGCGCGACGCTCGTCCACGTCTGGGTGTGCACCGGGCTGCGCGCGAGCGACACGCAGGCGGTGAGGAAGGCGGTCGCGCGTTGAGAGCTGAGCCGATCGTCGGAGGCCACCCACGCAGTCTGGCACAGAGTCGGCCACGACAGGCCGCGGAGTGCCGCGCACGTGGGGGCCTCCCCGCCTGGCTGCCGCCCCTGGTGTAGACTCGCCGCGATGATCTGCGACGCCTGCGGCTCGGCTTCGGAGAACGAACCCTTCTGCCCCGGGTGTGGCGCCGATTTGAACGGCCTCGCGGAGCGCAAGGCGGGCGGCTCTCCGAGCAAGGACGAGCTCCCAGTAGTGGACGCGTCGGCGCCGAAGTGTCCCCAGCACGCCACGCTCGGAGCCAGCGCGACCTGCCGGCGGTGCGGCCGCTTCGTCTGCTCGAAGTGCACCGAGCGCGCGCTGCGCACCGACACCCTCACCTGCCCCGAGTGCGAAGTGCTCGAGCGACAACGGAGCATGCCCGAGCGCCTGCGGAGCTACGGCTGGCAGCTCATCTTCTCGTGGCTCGCCGTCGCCGGCTCGTTGGCCGTCGCCGCGGCCGGGTTGACCCTCGTGCTCGAGAAGGACGCGACGACTCGTTTCGGCGTGCTGGTGCTGCTCGGGCCGGCGGTCGCGCTGCTCCTGCTCGCGACCGCGCTCTTCGCGGCGACCCGGCGGCTCGTCTTCGGGTGGACCGCCACCTTGATGGAGTCGCTCATGCTGGTCCCGCTCTGGGTGACCAGCCCGAGCTGGTGCACGGCCGTGCTCGCGATCGCCCCCATCTTCTCGGCCGTCCGGCTGCTGCAGATGAAGGAGCTGACCGCGAGCTGACCCTCAGTTCGGGAGCGGGTGGGCCGCCAGCCAGGCCCGTGCCTTCTCAGCGGCTTGCTCCAGCGTGCCGGCCAGCACCACCGCCTGTCGCGCGGCCTCGACCGCCTCTGCCCGCTTCCCTGATTGCCAGCGGGCCTCGGCCAACACGAGGTGGCCCTTCGCCTTGAGCCGCGCGTTGCCCTCGAGCGCCGAGGCGGCCTTCGCCCCCCGCTCGGCGAGGTCGAGGGCAGTGGCCCAGCCCACCTTGGGCGCCAACGCCGAGCGCGCCGCCGCGAGCTCGACCAAGACGCCGGCGTACTGAATCGACTCGAGGTCCTTCGTGGCGACGTGCTGCTCCAGGGCGAGCTCGAGCTGAGCGATCGCCTCGGCCGGGCGACGCTCATCCGCGAGGATGCGGCCGAGGAGATACCGGATCTCGGCGTTCTCGGTGTAGCCAGGCCCGAAGTGCTCGAGCGCCTGGCGCAGCGTCTCGCTCACCAACCGCTCGGCCTCGACGAGCCGCTTCGCCGCCCACAGCGCGTTCCCCTTGACCTGCCCCAGCTCGAGGCGAATCCCCGTGAGGTGCTCGGGCTTGAGATCGGCCTCCACCGTGGCGATGAGCGCGAGCGCCTCGTCTCCACGCCCGAGCTTCGACAAGACGCGCGCCAGGTTGAGCCGAGACACGATGATCGGCACGCCCGTCTTGCCCTGCTGCTCGAGGCCCTTGCGCTCCTGGTCGAAGCCTTCGCGCGCTGCCTCGAGGTCGTCGAGCGCCTCCGACGCCGAGGCGAGGTCGCCGTACGAGAGGGTGAGGAAGGGGTGACCCGACCCGAGCGCGATCTCCCGGTCTTGCTTCGCGCGTCGATAGAACTCGATGGCCCGGGTGACGTGACCGAACTCCATCTCCTGAAAGCCGATCGACGCGCGCAGCCGCGCGGCTTCGATCGGGCTCGACGGCTCGGCGCGCTCGATCGCCTGGAGCGCGCGCTCGTAGGCTTCGAGCGACCGTCGGGCCTCTCCGCCTTGGAAGAAGGCGTCGCCCTGCCCTTCGAAGAGCAAGGCCTCGAGGCCCGGATCGGCGACGCGCGGCACCAGGCCGAAGCCGACGTCGGCCAGGGAGAGCGCTTCAGCGGGCTTCTCGAGTCGCCAGCCCACCAACGACACCATTCGCCCGATGGCCTCGAGCGCGGTGCGATCGTCGCGGCCCTCGAGGCTCTTTCGCAGCGCCTCCTGGAGCGTCGCCCGCGACTCCGCGAACTTCTGTTGGTAGCGCTGGAGCACGCCCAGCTCGAGCGCCACCATGCCCAGCGCCTGCGCATCACCCAACTCCCGTGCCTGAATCATCGCGCCCTGGAGCACCGAGCCCGCGTCGTCATAGCGACCGAGCGCGACGAGGATTCGGCCTTGCGCGAGCTGGAGCTCGATGAGCTCGACGGCGCGATGGGCGTCGGGGCGCAGCTGGGCCCGCGCCTCGAGCCCCTCGAGATCGGCGCAGCGCCCGACCGGAGTGAGCCGCGCGCTGGCGACGACCGACTGCTCCACCAGCTTCGCGTCGGCGTGGAGCAGGCGCGCAGTGAGGGTCTCGAACTCCGCCCGCCGCTGATCGAGGCAGCGCAGCCGCAGCTCGAGCTGGCGCTTCGTTCGAAAGCCCTCGCTCAGCGTCTCCCGGCAGGCGCGCGATCGTTCGCCGACCCACTCCGTCGCGAAGCGATCGAGCCTCGAGCGCGTCTGTTCCCACGAGGTGCCCGCGTACGGCAGGCCAGTCGCGACGAAGGCCGCCTTGGTGTCGGCCTGGAGCCCAGGCGCCCACGAGTCGGCGAACCGGTCACCCGCGCGCTCGCACGACGAGACCTGCAGCCGCGGCGCAGCGAGCAACCCGGCGATCGCGGCCACCACCAGGAACACGGCGCCCGAGGCGACGAGACGACGGCGGCGGCGCGCGACCGGATCGTCTTCGAGCAGCGCGAGCAGGGCGGTCATCGACGAGTGGCGCTTGCCCGGGTCGGGGTCGAGGCCCTTGAGCACCACCGCGAAGAGCCAGTCGGGCACGGCGCTGCCCTTCGGCGGCTTGGGCACCTCCCCGGACTCGGCGAGCGCCGCGAAGGTACGCAGATCGTCACCGCGAAACGGGCGTCGGCCGTAGAGCCCTTCGTAGAGCGCCACGCAGAACGAGTACTGATCGGCGGCGGCGGTGACCCGCTCACCTCGGTACTGCTCGGGCGCCATGTAGCCGAGGCTGCCCACGATGACGCCGGAGCCGGTGAGAGGGTTCGAGGAGTCCTTCGCGGGCGGCCGGCTCCCGTCGGTCGTCGGTGCCAACGTGGGAGGCCCGGCCCCCTCTTCTCGCGCCAGCCCGAAGTCCGAGACCCGCGCCCGCCCGTCCTTGCCGAGGAGCACGTTGCTGGGCTTGAAGTCGCGGTGAATGATGCCCGCCGCGTGGGCGGCCTCGAGGCCTCGCCCCGCCTGGACGAAGAGCGCCAAGGTGTCGGACCAGCGGCGCGGTTCGTCCTTCATCCACTCGGCGAGCGTGGCCCCGGTGACGTACTCCATCGCCACGAAGATCGACGAGCCGAGGTTGCCGACGTCGTAGACCGGCACGACGTTCGGGTGCGACAGCTTGGCCATCGCCTGCGCTTCACGCTGCAGCCGCAAGACGCTCGACGCCTCGTCACCCAGCTCGGGCCGAATGACCTTGATGGCCACCCGGCGATCGAGCGCGGGGTCGAAGGCCGAGTAGACGACCCCCATGCCCCCTTCGCCCAGCTTCTCGAGCACCAGGAACCGATCGATCTGGGTGGCCGGCGGGCGCGTGCTCGTCGCTTGGGGGTCGTCGAGGCGTCGGTCGCGAATGGTCGCGCAGCTCAGACACTCGCTGGGTTCGATTCCGTGAGGGCACGTCACCTTCGGAACTGGAGCGTGGCTCTCGCCGGTGCGCAAGCGCTTTGCTCGACGCACTCATCTGGCGAGCGCGTGCCCGGCCAGCCATGCCTGCGCGCTCGCTGCGTCCGAGCTCGAGGCGCTGGCGTGTTTCGCCGAGCGCCGCGCGGCGTCGACCCCCTCGGCGCGTTTGCCAACCTGCCAGCGCGCCTCGGCCAGGAGCAGCAGCGCCCGCGCCTTCAGCCGGGCATTGCCTTCGAGGGCCTCTGCGGCGGTCGCGGCGCGCTCGGCGAGGTCCAGCACCGACGCCCAGTCGCTCGAGCGTTGCTTCGCCAGCTCCGCACGGGCCCCGGCCCACTCGACCAGGACCTCGGCGTGGCGAACCGACTCGAGGTCCTTCGCCTCGATCAGCACCTTCTGCGCTCGCTCGAGCTCGGCGATGGCCTCGCGGTGCTTGCCCTGGGCGACGAGGGCTCGCGCGAGCAACACGCGGATCTCGGCGATCTCGGTGCTGCCCGCGCCGAAGCTCTCGAAGGCGGGCGCGAGCGAGCCGCGCAACACGGCCTCGGCCTCGGGCAACCGGCCAGCCGCCAAGAGCGCCAGGCCCTTGATCTGAGCGAGTTCGATGCGGAGCCCGCTCAGGTACTCGGGCTTGAGGTCGGCTTCCGCGGCGGCGAGGAGCGCGAGCGCTTCTTGGGGGCGCCCGAGCTTCGCGAGAACGCGCGCCAGGTTCACGCGAGAGACGACGACCCGCATGCCCGCGTTGCTCTGCTTCTCGAAGGCGGCGCGTTCCTGCGCGAAGCCCTCGCGGGCAGCCTCGAGCTCGTCGAGCGCCTCGGCGGCCGCCGCGAGCTCTCCATGGGAGAGGATGAGGAAGGGGTGGCCCGGCCCGAGGCTCTCTCGGTCTCGTTTGGCGCGGCGGTAGAACTCGAGGGCGCGAGTGACGTGACCGAACTCCATCTCTTGGAAGCCGATCGACGCGCGCAGTGAAGCGGCTTGAATGGGGTTCGCGGGATCGGAGCGCTCCAGCGCTTCGAGCGCGTGCTCATAGGCCTCGAGCGAGCGGTGAGCCTCTCCAGCTTGGGCCAAGGCGTCGCCCTGCCCCTCGTAGAGCAGCGCCTCGAGGCGCGGATCGGCGACGCGCGGAACGAGGCCGACCCCGACGTCGAACAACGTGAGCGCTTCTTGCGGCTTCTCCAGCCGAAAGCCGATGACCGAGACCAGCTGTCCGACGGCCTCGAGCGCGGTTCGGTCGTCGCGACCCTCGAGGCTCTTCCTCAGGGCCTCCTGGAGCGACACCTGCGCATCGGGGTACTTCTGCTGGTAGCGCCGGAGCACGCCCAGCTCGAGCGCCGCCAGGCCGACCAGCTGCGGCTCTCCGAGCTCTCTGGCCTGGAGCGTCGCCGCTTGAAGGAGCGCCGAAGCGTCGTCGAAGCGAGCGAGGGCCACCAGCACGCGCGCTTGGGCGAGCTCGTGCTCGATGAGCTCGGCGGTCCGGTGTGTCTCGGGCCGGCGGCCGGCGCGCGCCTCGAGCCACTCGAAGTCGGCGCAGCGCGCGACGGGCGTCAACGAGCTGCTCGCAACCACCGCCCGCTCCACCATCTTCGCGTCGGCGTGAAGCAACTGCGCGGCGAGGGTCTCGAACTCGGTGCCGCGCTGATCGAGGCACCGGAGCCGCAGCTCGAGTTCCCACTTCGTCCGAGTGCCCTCGCTCAACGTCTCGCGACACGCGCGCGCGCGCTCGGCGACCCACGCTCTCGAGAACTGCGCGAGGCGCAGCCGCGCCTGCTCCCACGAGGCGCCGGCAAAGGGCAGCCCCGTCGCGAGGAACGCTGCCTCGGTGTCGGCTTGGACGGCGGGCGTCCACGCCTGGGCGAATCGCTCACCCTCGCGCTCGCAGGCCGAGACGCGCAGCCGAGGCGTGGCGACGCCAGCGACGACCGCTGCTCCGACGAGCATCACCGCGAAGGCGACGGAGAGACGGCGCCGGCGACGCGCGATGGGGTCGTCCTCCAACGACGCGAGCAGCGCCGTCATCGAGGCGTGGCGCTTGGCCGGGTCTGGGGCGAGGCCCTTGGCGACGACCTCGAAGAGCCACTCGGGCACCGGGCTGCCCTTCGGCGGCCGCGGCACCTCGCCCGCTTCGGCCAGGGCAGCGACCGAGCGAGCGTCGGCGCCTCGGAAGGGCCGGTAGCCGTAGAGCGCCTCGTAGAGCGCGACGCAGAACGAGTACTGGTCGGCCGCCGCGCTGACGCGCTCGCCTCGGTACTGTTCGGGCGCCATGTAGCCAACGCTGCCGAGAATGGCGCCCGCCCGGGTGAGCGGCGTGGCGGCTGGCGGCACCTCGGGCGAGCGACCGTCGTTCGAGGGCCCCAACGTCGACGTGCCCGCGCTCTCTTCCCGCGCGAGCCCGAAGTCAGACACTCGCGCCCGCCCGTCCTTCCCCAGCAGCACGTTGGTGGGCTTGAAGTCGCGATGAATGAGGCCGGCGGCGTGCGCGGCCTCGAGCCCTCTTCCCGCCTGGAGGTAGAGCGCCAACGTCTCGGCCCACCCCCGCGGCTTCTCCGACAGCCACTCGGCCAAGGTGGAGCCGACCACGTGCTCGAGCGCCACGAAGAGCGACGAGCCCAGGTTGCCGACGTCGTAGACGGGCACGACGTTCGGGTGTGACAGCCGGGCCATCGCCTGCGCCTCACGCTGCAGCCGCAGCACGTTCGAGGCCTCGTCACCCAACTCTGGCCGAATCACCTTGATCGCGACCCGCCGGTCGAGGACTGGGTCGAAGGCGGAATAGACGACGCCCATTCCGCCTTCCCCGAGCTTGCCGAGAACGAGGAACCGCCCGATCTGCGTCACCGCGGGCGGCGGCTCGGCGCGGTGCACGGTCTGCTCGAGCCCGGGCTCGGCGACGGTCGCACACGCGACGCAGGTGGTTGGCTCACTCCCGTGCGGGCACCTCACCGTCGAAACTGGAGCCTGCCTCGCGGCAGCGCGCAAGGCGCTCCGCGTTCGAGCGTGTCACGGGCACTTGACCGGCCAGCCCTCGATGAACTCGTCGACGCCGTAGGCGTTCGAGTACTTGCCCATGTCCTCGTACTGTTGGCCGACCGACGCCGGCACCAGCGCGCAGAACGAGCCGTCCTTCGCCTTCACCAGCACGTCGGCGTTCTTGTAGTGGCGCAGCAGCACGCCGAAGTCGTTGCGCACGACCTTCCAATCACCGTCCCGCATGATGACGGACTTCACGTCGAAGCGGCGGGCGTAGACCTCGCGAATCGCCTTCTCGGCGCCAGCGTCGGCCTTGGCGGTGCGATCGATCTTCCCCGCCACCGCGAGCTTGGCGATCACGTCTTGCCGGCGCTTGGTGAGGTCGTCGGCCTTGGCGAGCGCCTCGGGCGGCACCTGCTCGCCGATCGCCTCGAACGTCTTCTTCGCGAAGGAAGCGACGTAGTCCTTCATCTTCTGCGCGCTCTGAGCTTCCTCGAGCAGACCGGTCGAGACCTTGCCTTCCTTCTCGATGCGATCGATCCGGGTGCCGATCTCCCAGAAGGAGCGGTCGCAGATGGCGACGCCCCACGCGTGCACCTGCTTCTTGAGGAGCGCCTCGCGATCGACGACCGACGGGCAGATGGCGTCGGCCTTGAGCCACTTGCGCCGCTCGAGCGTCAACGTCTCGCCCTTGTAGGTGCCCGCTTTGCAGCCGGCGGCGACCTCGGCCAGCTTGTCGTTCTTGAGGAACTTGATGATCCACTCGGCGTGCTGATCAGGGCTGGTCGAGCCCTCCTTCGGACCGTCTTCGAGGTACTCGTGCAGCTGAGTGAGCTGCTCTTCGAGCTGGCGGTTGTCGAGCACCGCGCGCCAGGCCTTCGTCGAAGCCGACTCGAGGATCGGCGCCTCCGAGGGGCTCGAGGAGGACGAGCCCGCTGACGAGGCGCTCGAGCCGCCGAACGCGCCCAGGCTGATTCCGGGAACTCGAATGGCACAACCAGTGGTGGCGACGATGAACGTGAGAGTGACGACGAGACGCTGCTTCATGACGAGCTCCTTCGACTGCGGGTGGGTGGTTCAGTGGGCGACGAAGGTGCCCTGGTAGAGCTCGAGGCAGTCGCGGGCCGCGCTCGTGCGGGTGAAGCTCGCGGGCCCTCCGGAGTAGTAGACGCGCACGCCGCCGCGACTCGTGCACGCTCCGAGGCGCCGTTCTGGAGGACAGTGGGCCGGGCTCCACACGCCGCCCTCGTCGAGACACCCGCGCTGGGTGAGCGACTCGCCCAAGCCCATCGCTTCGTCGGTGTACTCGCGGCAGACGCCCAGCTCGGCGACGTGGCAGCTCGCCTTGAACGTCGCGGCCTGACGGAGGGTCGCGCGCGCGTCGGCGATCGGCGACGAGTCGCACCCCATCACCCAGCAGGCCAGCAACACGATTGTCGTTCGCCCCACCTTTCCTCCTTGGCTTCGAGGGTGGAGACGAGCGCTGGCGGCGGGGTTTTGCGTTTCACACGAGGGCCCCCTTCGGGGTCTCCATGGGGCATGTCGCTCGACCTCGCCATCGCTCGCTCGGCCCTCGCCAACGAACCCGAAGGGTTGCGGCAGTTTGAAGCCCTCCTCGAGACCCTCCCCTTCTCCGACGAGGTGCTGCAGGGCGTTCGGCAGCGCACCCTCGTCGAGCGAAAGCTCCTCGCCTTCGACGGCCGCGGCTCGCTGCGCTCCTGGCTCAAGACGGTGGCAGCCCGGCTCGAGGTCGACCTCCGCCGCGCCAACCGCGAAGACACCACCGAGGACCGCCTCCTCGAGCGGCTCCTCCCACCGTCGACCAACCTCGAGCAGGAGGTGGTGACGAGCGAAGCGCGTGAGGTGCTGCGAACCGCGGTGAAGTCGGCGCTCGCGCAGCTGCCCGCCCGCAACCGGCTCTGGGTGCAGCTCTACCACCTCGAGGGGCTCACCCTGACCGCCATCGGCGAGCTGCACGGCGTCGCTCCCTCGACGGTGATGCGCGCCATCGGCAAGGCGGTCGACGAGCTCAGGCAGCTCGTGCGCGAGCACCTCGTCGCGACCCATCACCTGGGCACCGCGTCGGTCGACAGCATGCTCCGACTGGGAATGGCGTGATCAACGCGCCTGGGTGAGCGCCGCCTTCGTCTCCTCGAGGGCCTGCTCGTCGAGCTTCGAGCTCTCCAGGAGCGCCACGGCGCGGCTCAGGGTTGCGCGAGCCAAGTCCTTCTTTCCAACCGCGAGCTGCGCGCGCCCGAGCCCGGAGAGCGCGAACGCATTCCACGGGTCCTCGGGGCCGTTGGCCTTCTCGCGCAGGGCCGTCGTGCGCTCGAACAGGGAGAGCGCGCGGGCCGCCTCGCCCAGGTCGAGCAGACACTCGCCCTCGGCTTCGTTGGTGGTGAGGATCTCGTCGTGGTTCTCGCCGAAGAGGGCCTCGAACTGGGTGCGCGCCGTGCGAAAGGCGAGCTCGGCGTCGGCGAGCCGTTTCGCTCCACAGTGCGCGCGGCCCATCGAGCGGGTCGCCACTGCTTCCATCAGCGCCACCTTCGAGCTCCGGAAGCAGTCGAGCGCGCGCTGCTCGGCCGCGACCGCCTCGTCGAAGCGCTTCAGCTCGATGAGGGCATTCCCACGCACCATCTCGAGCCGACCGACGTGCGGGTTTTCGGGCCCGAGCGCCCCGAGCTGAAGCGGGAGAATCGCGTCCACTTCCTCGAGCGCGTCCTTCGCGCGGTGGAGCGCCATCAGCTGCTCGGCGACGCCGTAGTGCGCCTGGCCCACCTTGTAGTGGGTGCGGCCGAGGGTCTGCTCGAGCTGCGAGGCGACGGCGCGGAGAATGGTGACCGCCTTCTCGGCGTGGCCCTGGCCGCCGACGCTCGCCCCGACGTTCGCCCACATGAGGATGGTGCGCGGGTGGAGGTCGCCCTGGTTGCGCTTTCGCAGCTCCCAGGCGCGCCGGTACCGAACCTCGGCGCCGCGAAAGTCGCCCTGGGTACCGAGCAGGTGGCCTTCCTGATTCGCGACGCGCGACTCGAGATCGAAGTCGTCTCCGACACGCTTGAGCACGGCGGCGGCGAGCCACCCCCACTCCTGCGCTTCCTTGAGGCGACCGAGCTCGTTGTAGAGAAACGACAGGCTCACCGCCGCGATCACCGCGAGCCGATCGGCCTTGGCCTCCGTCGCGCGCGCGAAGGCGTCTCGCAGCATCGGCTCGGCGTCGGCAGTCTGGCCCGCGCCCTGGGTCAACGTCCCGAGCGCGAGCAGCGCCTCGGCCTCGAGTGGCGCCCACCCGATGTCGTGCGCCTCCAGCGCCGTCGACCGGGCGAGCGGAACCCCTTCCTTGAAGCGCCCGGCTTCGTTGAGCGCCTGCGCCCGTGCCAGCTCGCGCTCCACGGTGGTGACGCGCTCGAGCACCTTGGGTTGCTCCGGCCGTGAAACCGGCGCCAGCAGCGCGTCGACGTTCGAGCACACCGACAGCGGAGTGAGCGCGTTGAGCGAGTCCGAGACGCGGGGCAGCGTGGTCGCGTCGGTGGTGGCCAACACCCCGAGCACGCCTTCGATCTCCACCAGCCGTCGGTCGAGGCACGCCATGCGCACGGTGAGCACCTGATCGGACTGTTCGCCTCGCACCCGCGTTGCCTCGCACGCCTCGCGGTGCATGGTGGCCCAGGCGCCCCGGTAGTCGCCGAGCGCGCGAGAGATCGTCTCGAACACCGCTTCGCCGCCGAGCGCCTTGAACTGACGCGCCAGCTCCGCCTGTCGGCCGTCGCTCACCACCGCGCCGACCTTCGCCGCGCCCGAGCTGCACGGGGCTTCGCGGCGCTGCTCGAGGAAGACGCCCAGCCCGATCACCAGCGCCGCCGCCGCGACGAGCAAGGGCCACCGGCGCACCGGAGAGGGGCCGATCGCCGCGAGCAGCTCGTCCATCGAGGCGAAGCGTGACTCCGGCTCGACCGCCAACGCTCGCGCGACCGCCCGCTGCAGCTGCACCGCGGGGAGCGCTCGAAACCCGGCGCGGACGACCTCTTGGGCGTTCCTCGAAGAATGGCCGTTCACCAGCGAGCGCCTCGTAGAACGCGACCGCGAAGGCGAACTGATCGGCGCGCGGCCCGGCAGGTTGACCGGCGAGCTGCTCCGGCGCCATGTACGCCGGGGTGCCCACGAGCGCGCCCGTCACGGTGCGCACGCCAACGGGAGCGTCGGTCGAGGCGGGGGCCGAGGGCAGATCGCTCACCTGGCGAGCGAGCCCGAAGTCAGACACCCGGACCCGGCCGTCGCGCCCGACGAGCACGTTCTCGGGTTTGAAGTCTCGGTGCACCAAGCCGGCGGCATGGGCGGCGCTCAGCCCCTGACCCGCCTGGAGGAAGGCGTCGACGATCTCCTCGGAGGTGCGCTTCTGGGCCTTGAGCCAGCTCCGGAGCGTCTGGCCGTCGACGAACTCCATCGCGATGAAGACGGAGTCCTGGAAGGGGCCTGCGTCGTAGACCCCGACGAGGTTCGGGTGGGCCACCTTCGCCAGGGCCTTGGCCTCGAGGAGCAAGCGCTCGCGCGCCTCCACGCCCTCGACCATCGGGTGCAGGAGCTTGAGCGCCACCTTGCGATCGAGCACCGGGTCGTAGGCCGCGTGGACCTGCCCCATCGCGCCCTGCCCGATGAGGTCGATGACGACGTAGCGCCCGACGCTGGCGCCGCGCACGAGCACGCCCGACTGACGCAGCGTCGACACCGTTCGGCTCACCAACGCCACCACCGCCGCCCGACACCGCTCGCAGCCGACGAGGTGCGCCTCGAGGCTCGCCTGCTCCGCGCTGTTGCCCGCGACGTACTCGAGCAGCGCGCTCTCGGTGGGGCAGTCGTTCATTCGGGCGTCAGAGACCGAGCAACCGGGGCACCTTCTCCTCGAGGAGATCGATCTCCTCGCGGGTCTCTCCGAGGTACGCCAGCAGCTGGAGATCTTCGCGCTCGACCGCGCCGCCGTGCACGATCCACGCGCGGGTGCGCAACAGCCGGTAGAGCTTGATCAGCTTTCGGTCGGAGACGAACACCTCGTCTTCGCGCACGAGCGTTCGAATCACCCGGCGGAACTCGCGCATCACCTCGTCGCGGAAGAAGACCTCTCGATCGCGCGGCTCCTTCTTCGACATGAGGAGCGTGAGGTAGCGGTGGCCCTTGAGCACGTCTTCGAGCGACGAGTGGCCTTCGACCCAGGGCTTGCGGTTCAAGTCCTTGTTCACCATCGAGTCGATGCCGGCGTCGAGCAGCTCGACGAAGTGGGTCTCCTGCACCGAGCGGCAGGCGGCCTTGAGGGCGAAGCGGTCTTTCAGCGCGCCGAGCTCGCTGTGCTCGGGGATCTCGTTCGTCGCGGCGAAGAGCACCTTGAGCCGCACCGGCACCGGCACGCCGTCTTGGTAGAACTTGCGCTCGTTGATGACCGTGAGGAGCGCGTTCAAGATCGCGGAGCTCGCCTTGAAGATCTCGTCGAGGAAGACGAGCCGCGCGGTCGGCAGCTTCCCCTTCTCGCGGCGCAGGTACTTGCCCGACCGGAGCTCGTTGATGTCGATGGGCCCGAGCACTTCGCTCGGCTCGGTGAAGCGGGTGAGCAGGTACTCGAAGTAGTCGATGCCGCTGAGGCCCAGCGCGTCCTTGAACTTGATGACGAGATCGCTCTTCGCGGTGCCGGGTGGGCCGACGAGCAGCAGCGGCTCCTGCGCGACGGCGGCGATGAGCATCAGATCGACCAGCGGCTGCTTGTCGACGAAGTGTCGGCCGAGGGCGACGCGGAACCGGTTGAGCCGCTCGCGGAGCGCCTGCGCCTCGCCGCTGAGCTGCTCGAGGGTGAGGTCTTGAACGGCTTCGAGCGGATCTCTCTGGGGCTTGTCGGTCATTCGCAGCTCTCCATCAGGTGACGGCGCCGACGTCGCGATGCACGCGCCGCCGCACCAGGTACTCGTCTTCTTCGAGGAAGCGCCGGGTCGCTTCGTTCAGGGTGAGGTCGTCGCCGACGTGGCCGAGCACCAGCGCGTCGGCGAAGTCGACCAACGACAGGCAGAAGTGGCTGTTGGTGTTGAAGGCGTCGGTGACCCAGGGGAGCTGCTGGGCGAGCCGCAGCAGCCCAGGGAGCGCGGTCTCGGTCGGCAGGTGGCCCATCGCGCGCGCGGTGAAGCGAGTCAGCTTGAGCCGGTCGACGGGAATGAGCACCGACTCTCCGCGAGCGAGCCGCGCCTGGGCGTCGTCGATGATCGGCTGGGCCTGCGCCGTCTGCCCGAGGTAGGCGAGCCCACCCGCGAGGCCCAAGCGGGCGATGACCGTCTTGGTGTCTTCGCCCTTGAGCACCGCCGACGCGCGCTGGAGCAGCTCGCCAGCCTCTTCGCGCAGACCGACGCGCCGGAGCGAGCGAACGCCTGCGACGAGGGTCGCGCCCAGCTCCGACATGCCCTCGGCGCCGAGCTCGGAGAAGAGCCGACCCAGCGAGGTGACCAGCTGCTTCACCAACGCGGTGCGACCGAAGTGGCCGGCCACCTTGAGCGCGTCTTCGTACAGCAGCGCGCGCAGCTTGGCGGGCATCGAATCGGCGAGGCCGACGAAGCGCTGCAGCAGCGGCAAAGCCTGCGACTCGGGCACGCTGGGGAGGAAGTCGAGCAGGCCGTCGATCAACCGGGCGCGCTCCTCGATGGCGAGGTTGGCGTCGGCGGCGACCCGGGCGCGCTCCTCGATGCCGCGCAAGAGCTCGGCTGGGTCCTTCATGCCGCGCAGCGCCGCCAGCTCCTCGGCGCCGTGGTTCTGATGCGCGCGGAAGAAGTCGGTCGTCGCGTCGAGGCGCTCCTGCGGCTCGAGCACGTGGGAGAACTGACGGAGGCGGTCGACCTTGTAGCGCTGGAACGGCTCGAGCGTCGGGAGCTGACCGTTGATCTCCGGGCCGAGCGGCGTTTCGGGCGAGACGCCCTCGAGCGCCTGGTCGATTCGCGCCGAGTACGCGCGCATCAGGTACCGATGCACGGGGCCGTTCTGGTCCTTCGCGTCGTTGCCGCCCGCCACCTTCTCGAGCACCGCGAGCGACTGCTCCCGCAACGCGCGCGCGCGCTCCGCCGAGCCCAGCCGCGCGAACCCCCAGGCGAACTCGAAGCCGACGTAGGCCTTGGTGAGGTGGGGCGGCGCTTCGACGGGCGAGCGCTTTCTCGGCGTCTCGTCGAAGGCCTTGAGCAGCCCCTCGAGCTGGCTGGCGACTCGCAGGGCGCGCTCGGTCCCCGCTCCACCGGCGCCGGCAGCTCCGGTCACCCGCATCAGGCGAGGCACGTCGCGATCGAGGGAGAGCCCGCGCTGGAGCCGGCCGAGCACCCGATCTCTCGCCCGGGCGAGGCCGAGCGCGTCACCGCCAGCCAACTTCGACAGGGCCGCTCGCGCCAACCAGAAGCTGCGCACGTCGAGATCGTCGTCGAAGCGATCGAAGAAGGCCGACCACTCCGCCAGCTTGGAGACGTTCCCGCTCGCCGACGCCTGGGCGAAGAGATGCGCCACCGCCGCGCGGGTCTGCTCGACGTTGGGCGTCTTCTCGGCGAGCAGGGCGTCGAGCTTGCCGCCGCTCGTGTCGGCCCACCGTCTCGACAACGCGGTCGCCGCTTCGGGGCTTGCTTCCCAGACGGCGTGCGCCCAGGCCATGCCCGCGTCGCGAGGGCGCTTCACTCGCGCATAGAGCTCGGCGAGTCGGCCCCAGGCCTGTTGACGCTCGGGCGAGTCGGGGCCGGCCTCCATCTCGAGGAAGGCGTTCTCCTCGCGGGTCACCATCGCTTCGAGCTCGCTCGGTGTCCGCGCGACGTCGACGGTGACGGCGGTCTGCGTTCGCGGCGCGGCTTCGGGCACGGGTGCGGCGGTCGGCGTCCGCGCCTCGCTCCGTCCACGTGGCCGGGCGCGCTGCTTCTGCTCGTCGTCGGCTTCGCGACGTTCCTTGCGCTCCGAGGGCGCTGCCTCTTCGGCCGCCACGAAGGGCTCGAGCTCGAAGAGGGCCGAGCGCACCCAGGTGTCGAGCGTCTCGGCGGCGCCGTCGATGACGTACTCGACCCAGTCGGGCAAGGGACGAAACGCGGCCTCGGCGAGCGAGAGGCGTGAGAAGCCCTTCTCGGTCGGCTCGAGCCAGGTGACGAGATCGGGGTCGGGCGCGAGCCAGGTGCGCAGGCGGTCGCGGCGCAGCGGCGGCTCCACCGTCATCCCCGTCGGGACGAAGAGGTTCTGGAGATCGGCGACCCGCGCGTAGGGCTGCCCGGGCAGCGCGCCGGTGTTCGCCTCGCGCCCCGGTCGCGCGCGCAACACCACGACGTCGCCAGTGACGGCAAAGAGCACGTTGTCGAGCTGGGTCTCGGGCAGGCCGCGCACGAGCGCCTCGACCTGCTCCTTGGGCGGCTTGCCGTGCTCGGTCGGCCTCAGCACGAAGAGCGTCGGCTGTTCGGCACGAGCGGCGCGCGCGAGGGTGAGGGTGACGGGGATCTTCGGGAGCGTTCCTTCCGCGTCCTTCCGCTGGAGCGGCGCGAGCGAGTCGGCCTCGACGAGGTTGTCGACGTCGCTCCAGTCGCCCACGGGCAACCGCCACCACGCGCCCTCGGCGGTGATGAAGAGGAGCTGGTCGTCTTCGACGTTGAAGGTGGTGTCGAGCGGGTGCTCGTAGCCGACCTCGGTCCACACCCGGTCCTGGCCCGACGGCGTCGGAACGAAGGCGCGCAGCCCGTCGAGGTGATCGAGCGCACGCGAGAGCACGAACCAAGGCGCCTCGACCACCTTCACCAGCGCTGCGAGCCCTTGGGTTCCTCCGAGCGCGCGCAGCTCCTGGCGATCGCAGCCGAGGCGAAGGAGCTCTCCGGCGAGGTCGAGCAGGCTGCCTTCTTCGGTGACGGTGAAGAGCACCAGGTTCGGGTTGCCCTCGGGCTCGCCGAGGCGAGTGGGCTTGAGCGCCTCGGCCCAGCAGGAGACCTTTCCGGCGAGCGACGACACCGAGCGCTCGGCGACGCCCGACGCGACCAACGCCTTCTTCACCTTCGCGGTCACCGCGACGCTCGGCGCGATCAGCACCTCGCCGTCTTTCGTGCGCCCGATGGTGGCAGGCGCGCGCTGCACGTCGGCGGGGATCAGCCCGGCACGGAGGGCGACCTGGAGGGCTTCGTCGCTGGGAAAGACCAACGCGTCCATCGGGCGGCGACTGTAACGAAACGGGGGCCCGAACCAAGGCGCACGAACGGGTGTTCGGAGGGCACGGCGGTTCTTGATTGACGGAGCGGTTTGCCGAACCGATTGGGTAGGGTCTCGACAGGCCGGCGCTGACGGTTCAGATGGGGTCGCGCGCTCCGACCAGCAACCGCTCGAGGATCGCCTGGGCCCGAGGGAACCTGCGACTCGACCCCGGCTCGGGCAGGCTGACGCGCTCGAGCGCCGTCCCATTCCACCAGACGAAGACGAGCTCGCGCGGGTCGTCGTCGAGTTCGATTCGAACCCGGGTCGGTTTCCCCTCGTCGACGGAGAGGACGACGTAGTGCTCGCCCGCGAGGCGAACCTCGTCGCCGACGTGCATCGGGAAGCGGTCGCTGCGGAAGTTCTCTTCGAAGACCGAGTCGATCATTCGCCCACCTTCGACCTCCAGCTCGACGACGCGCTCGGCGACGCGCGTCACCACCACGGCGTGGGGAGCCATCGACCAGACCCGCCACCGCGCTGGCATCGGCAAGCCGAGCTCGGTGATGACGACCGCTCCGAAGACGGGCGGCCCGAAGTCGGTGCTCGAGACGACGACCGCTCGATCGCGCGCGGTCAACCCGAGGTTGCGCATCGAGGCCGCGACCTCCGTCCCGACGGTCGAGAGGGCCCAGGGAATGATGGCCCAGGTCGTGAGGGGTTGAAGAACGAACGACCCCACGAGCCAGGCGAGGCCGACGACTCTCCGCGCTCCCACGTCCTTCCAGGCACCGCGCAGCAGCGCCGCGATGACGGGAGCGAGCCCCACCGACGCAGGCGTCAGCAACCGGGTGGCGGGGAACGTCGCCAGCCCGGGAATCATCGCGCCGAGCGAGCCGAGCAGCAGCCACTCGAGGGCGCGCCGTTCCTCCGCGTCCGTCGGTGCCCACCGTTTCCACGCGAACCAGCAACAGCACACCGCGAGCACCCCGGCGCCGATCAGCAGCCCTCGTCCACTCGGGAGCGCGAGCCAGAGATCGGGGAGCCCGAAGGCCTGACCGCCCAGGTTCGCGAGGAAGCGCGGGCCCGCCGCAGCGAAGAAGGCGCCCGGTTCGGTCGCCGGGTCGAGGTAGGTCGCGACCGCTCGCGCGCCATAGCCGCCGTGCTTGTAGAGGACCGAATACACCGCGAGCAGGAGCACCGCGGGAAGCAGGCCGGTCACCATCGAGCGCACCCGCGCGCCCGTGCCACGCGCGTGCACCCACTCGAACGCGGGGAGAAACGCCATCGCCGAGATCGCCGACTCTCCCGCGCAGAGTCCGATGGCGAAGAGGGTCAACGACAGCGGCAACGCCCATCGCTTCGCCCGTTCGCGCCAGGCGAGATGCGCGAGCAGTCCGCCCACGACGAAGGTGACCGACACGATCGCGTTGCGATTGGCGAGCCAGCACACCGGAATGACGTGGGCGTCGTCGAGGGCGAAGAGGAGGCCGGCGAGGAGCGCCAGTGAGGGAACGACCCGTCGATAGAGCACGAGCACCAGCGCGGTGAGGGCGAGGTACCAGAGCGTGGAGTGGAGGTGTTGCGGCCAGCCGGCGTCTCCGAACAGCTCGGTGTCGAGCCCGATCAGCGCCGACGAGAGCGGTCGAAAGAAGCGGAGCCGAAAGTCGGGCCAGGTGAACCAGGGAAAGCCGTAGTCCTGGAGCACGCGGGTCGTCTCGGCCGAGCTGCCGAAAGAGAAGAGATCGTACGTGGTGGTGTAGGTGAGCCGGCCGCGAACGACGCCGCGCTGCGCCCAGTCGTCGAGGGTGAAGCCCATGCGCAGGCCGGGGAGGCTCACCACCACGGCGAGGAGCAGCGGAGCCCAGCGACGCACGCCGCGACTCTGTCATCCCCGGAAAAAGAAACACCCGCGAAACGCCGGGTCCGGTCGGCGCTTCACGGGTGAATCGACCTGCTCTTCGTGGGTCGTCGTGGCGTGACTTACGCATCCCGCTTGATGCGGTCGACGCCCACGTAGAAGTGGGTCTGGGCGGCCTTGCCCATGTCCTTGAAGGCCTCGAGCTCCTTGACCCGCACGAGCGACGGGTTCTTCTCGATCAGCTCGGCGAACGCCTGGTCGAGCTGGAGCTTCTTCTGCTGGTTCTCGAGCGCGGTCTTCGCCTCGAGGGTGGCGACCTCGGAACGGGACTGAGCGTCGAGGGCCGCGATCTCCGCGCGCGACTTCGCGGCGATGAGGTTGGCCTCGGCTTGCCGCTCGGTCTCGATGACGCGGTTCATGAGCTCGCGCAGCTGACCGGGGAAGATGATGTCCTTCACGTCGGCGCGCAGCACGGTGACGCCGAACTGCTTCGCCGGGCCCGAGATGTCGCCCTGAATCGCCTCGGACAGCTCGTTGCGGTCCTTGAGGATCTGATCGAGCGAACGGGTCGCCAGGAAGCGCCGCGCCGACAGCTGCACGTCCTCGTAGAGCCGGTCCTCGTAGTTGGTGACGTTCAGCACCGCGGCCTTCGGGTCGGTGACGCGGAACGAGACGAGCAGCGAGAGGCGCACCGAGACCTTGTCGGCGGTGAGGATCTCCTGGTTCTTGATGGTCGAGGAGCGCTCACGGAGGTCGACGATCTCGACGGCCGGCGGTGGACCGAACAGCTTGCCGACGGTGTAGCGGCCGGGCTCGAGCGAGCGGGTGAGCACGCCGTCCTCGAAGAGGAGACCGACGTTGCCCTGCTTGATGGTGACGTTGAGCTTCATGACGTGCTCCTTCCTTGCGTGCGTTCCCGGAAAAGGTGGGGCGGAACGCGATGAACACCCGATCTGAAAGGACGGGTTGGTCGACCAGATGACGATGGCATGCGCCAGTCCCTCTGGAGGGAGTCGACCGCTTTCTTGGCGTCAGCGTTTCGAAGCGCCCCGGTTCCGAAGACGAGCGGCGGAAGGCGGCCTGACGAGCGCGATCAGCCCTGCTTGAGCCAGGCTGCGAGGTCGGCGTTCTGCGTCGACGCGAGCACCGGGTCCTTCGCGCGCGCGTCGGCCTGGGCGAGCCAGGTGGTGACGAGCGGCGGCAGCTCGATTCCCGCGGCGCGCGCCCGCTTCATCACCAGCTGCGCTTCCTCGAAGAACTGGTTGAGCGCGAGCCTGTCGCCGGTCGGCAAGCGAAACAGATTGGTGAGGTCGCGCTTGAGCGCGGCGAGGTCGTACTCGAGGGTCGCCATCGCTCAGCCCTTGTTGGTGACGCCTTCTCGCTGGGCCGGCGCCTCGTTCGGCTTCTCGGTCACCGCCGACCCCTGGCCTTCACGGGTGATCGTGATGGTGCCGAGGTCTTCGGGCTTCACCTTGCCTCCGGCGATGAGCGCCTCGACGAGCTTCTTGTGCTGTTCCTCGTGCTCGCTCGGCAGCGCGTCGGAGTCGCTGTCCAGCTTGACGATCACGTTCTTCTTCTTCGTCACCGGGTCGATCTCGAGCCGGAGGATCATGGTGGCCATCGGTCAGCGCTCCGAAGCAACGGGGTCTTTCTTCTGCTGGGCAGGCATCAACGAGCTCAGCGCGGCGGTGTCGAGCACCTTCTTCTCGACGAGCAGATCCCGCA
This sequence comes from Myxococcota bacterium, assembly GCA_052034585.1. Classification (GTDB taxonomy): domain Bacteria; phylum Myxococcota; class Myxococcia; order Myxococcales; family Myxococcaceae; genus Xiheimicrobium. Next base: position 155,950 of record JBPOIJ010000009.1, on the reverse strand, counting down.
GGGACGCGACGAGCGCCTTGTTCGAAGCGAGGATCTCCTTCGCCCGCTTGCGCTGGGTCTCGAGGATCTCGGCGATGGCCTTGTCGAGCGCCGCCTTGGTGGCCTCCGAGACCGGGTCTTGGTTGGAGAGCTCGACGCGGCGCATGCCGACGGTCTCTCCCGCGAGCCCGTAGTCCTCGACGAGCGCTCGGGCGATGTCGGTGGCGCGCGACAAGTCGTTCCCGTAGCCCCAGGACACGTCGTCGAAGAACAGCGCCTCGGCCTCGCGCCCACCGAAGAGCACGCAGACGTCGTCGAGGAGCTGGCCGATCGTCATCACCTTGGTGTGCTGGCGCTCGGCGTGCCGCACGTAGCCCGCGGTGAAGTCGCCCTGAATGCTCATGCGCTCGATGGGCGGAGAGGTCGGGCAGAAGAGCGAGACGACCGCGTGGCCGGCCTCGTGGGTGGCGACGACGCGCTCTTCTTTCGGCGTCAGCTTCATCCGCTCCGACATCGAGGCGAGCACCTTCTCGATGTCTTCGACGCTCGTCGGTACCGCGCCGAGCTTCTCCCGCAGCCGCATGCGCGCGATCGCCCGACAGAGCGCCTGAATGTGATCGCCCGAGTAGAGCGTGTTGGTGCCCTCGACCGGCTCGCCGGTCTTCTTCACCATCCAGTTGAGGGCGGCGTCCGACAGCTTGAGCTCGAGCTTGCGGTCGTAGATCTGCACGATGGCGCGCCGGTCTTCGGCGTTCGGCAACGGAATGTGCAGGTGGAACTCGAAGCGGCCCGGCCGGAGCAGCGCGGGGTCGAGCGACTCGACGAAGTTGGTGGTGCCGACGACGAACACCAGCTCGTCCTTGCGGAAGCCGTCCATCTCGGTGAGCAGCTGGTTCACCATCGAGTGCTCGACGCCGGAGCCCTGGTAGGTGCCGCGCGCCGTCGCGAACGAGTCGAGCTCGTCGAAGACGATGATGCTCGGCGCCGCCTGCCTCGCCCGGGTGAAGACCTGGCGCAGGTTCTCTTCCGACTCACCGACCCACTTCGACTTGAGCTCGGGCCCGCTCACCACCGTCACCGCCGCGCCAAGGGAGGTCGCCATCGCCTTCGCGAAGAGCGTCTTGCCGGTCCCGGGAGGCCCCCAGAAGATCATCCCGCGCGGAATGAGGCCCTCGATGTTCTTCATCGAGCTCTCGTCGGCCGCCGCGTCCTTCAACGCCAGCACGTCGAGGATCTCCTTCTGCAGCCGCTCCTTCACCTTCGCGTAGCCGCCGATGTCCTTGGTGAGATCGACGTCGGGGAGCGTGAGCTGGCCCACCAACGTCGCCTGGCGCAGCTGCCGCTCCGCGGGCTTCGGATCGGTCGGGTAGTCCTCTCCCGAGAGCGTCGAGAGCAACCGGCGCAGCCGCACCGCGTTCACTCCGGAGACGTGCTTGTAGAGCTGGTAGCCGCGCAGCGCCTTCGCGTTCGAGAGCTTGCGCGACTCGCGCTGGGTGACGAGGTGACGCAGCCGCTCACGAGGCACTCCGAGCAGGTGCTCCTGGCGCGGGAAGAGGTTCTCGATCACCTTCGGCAGCGGGAACGACGGGTCCTTGAAGCCGAGGAAGACGAGCTCGGGGTTCTCGTAGAGGAGCGGAATCACCTCGCGCGCCTCGCTGGTGAGCCCGCCGACGCTGGTGGTGAGGAGATCGAGGTGCGGCAACACGAGCACCCGATCGGCGACCGACCCACGCACCGACTCCCGCAGGTAGAAGACGATGGTGGCGACGAGCCCCATGCCCGGCTGGAGCGGCGGCATCTCGGGAATCGGCCGGCCGTCGAGGTAGAGGAACGAGCGGCCTTCCTTCTTCAGCCGATCGCGCACCGCCTTGTAGAGATAGGGCGTGAGCTCCTTCTCGCACTCGACGAGCGTGGGCAGGCCGCTCCGCAAGGCGTCGGTGACGCGGGCGATCTCGGCAGGGTACGCCGCCTCGACGGCCGCGAACGGGGTGAGCTCCACCGGGAGCTGATCTTCAGGGACGAGCAGGGACACGTGGGTTCTCCGCGAGCGCGTCGAGGGCGCCCGAAAGGTTGAGTCGAGTCGGATCGATCAGACGCGAACCTTGATGGTGAGGCTGTTGGCGTCTTCGTGGATCTCTTCGACCTGACCGAGCTCGGCGGCGCGCGTCTTGAGCGCCGTGGCGGTCACCCGGTTCACCACGCCGTCGAGCTCGTCCTTCAGCTCACGCAAGGTGCCCTCGAGCTCGGCGGTCACCTTCTTCCGCAGCGCCTCCTCCTCAGACTTCGCCTCCCGCTTGAGGGCCTCTTGGGCGACCCGCCGGAGCGCCGCTTCCCGCTCGTCCTTGTGGCCTTGATCGACGACCGCGGTGCGCTCGGTCTCGAGGTTCACGTCCTGGTGGCCGGAGGCCGTCGCCGAGACCTGGCCGGTCTTCAAGTCGACCTCGATCTCCACCCCGTTCTTCTCGACGCGAGTCACCGTATCGCCCTGGCGGGTGAAGCCGCGGCCCTCGAGCTCCTTGCCGAGCAGGTCCTGCATGCGCTCCTTCTGGAGGATCGGCAGCAGCTCGATGGTCGAGCTGACCCCATCGTCGACCTGGACGTGCTGGGAGAGCGACTCTTTGATGGAGATTCGGTAGGCGCGGCTCATGGTGGGTAGCGGAGCACACCTGCCCGACGGCTGCCACGCAGGACTCTGAACGGCCGCCCGTCCGTTCGGGCGCGAGTTGCAATTCGGAGCCACCCGAGGATGGATCTCGCTTCCGATGCTGCTCGCGCTCGCGATCTCCCTCGCCCTTGCCTCGCCGCCAAGTCAGGGCGTCACCTTTCGACTCTTGAAGCCCACCGGCGCCAGCTCGGCCGAGGCCGAGGCGGTGTTCTCCGCGATGAAGCGCGAGCTCGAAGGCCAGGGCTATGCGGTCGTCACCTCCGCCGACGCCAAGGCGCATGGCACCCTCGCGGGCACGGTGAAGAAGGGCTCCGAGGGCTACGTGGTGAAGCTCTCGCTCACCCGCGATCGTGACGCGCTCGTGCTCGAAGACGTGAGCGAAGCAGCGAAGTCCTCGACCGAGCTCCCCAAGGCAGGCACCGAGGTCGCCAAGCAACTGGCGACGGCGTGGCGAATGGCGAACGGCGTACGCGTGAGGGTGAAATGACGATCGACTGGCCGAGGGCTCCCAAGGGCACCGCGTCGGGTCTCAGCCGCGGCGCCCGGTTCCGACGAGTCAACCAACCGATGCGTGCCGATACTGGCCCGTGGCGCGACGACGCCAAGAAGGCGATCGAGACCCGGCACCCCGATCTGCTCGAGAAGATCCTCGAGGGCCTCCCGCTCACCGGCGACGTCGAAGGTCACGTCATCGCGCCGGTCGCGCAGGTCGACGACCCGGCCTTCGGCCAATCGGAGGGCGTGCCCTTCGTGCTCGAGATCGACGTCGACGCCGCCGATCACCCACCCGCGAACGTCGGCGCGAAGGTCGACTCGGTCTTCTTCAAGGACGACCCCGCGCTGCTCTTCAACGTCTGCTTCTCGTGCGCCAAGCCGCAGGGCCTCTTGCGCACCGGCCTCTACGGCGACCCGCGCAGCCGCTGGTTCAACGTCTTCTTCGGCTACTACCAGCTCGACGTGCGGGTGAAGGATCGGCCCGACAGCCCCTTCGGCTACGACGCGAGCGGCGCGGTCGACACCGACGAGATCCTCCGCATCGGCAAGAGCGACTGGAACTACTTCTCCAACTGGCTCTACGGCGTGCCCGAGAAGTTCATCCTCCCGAACAACGACCTCGGGCTGGCGTCCGTCGACGTCGCCCCGCAGCGCGCCGACATCGGCGGCAAGAAGTGGGACGTGCTCACCATCGACGACGCCACCATGGTGAGCGCCTACGTCTCGGGACTCCCCGGTGACGGAGAGCTCGAGGGCCGAGGGCCGTATTCGTTCCTCTGGCAGTGCGCCTTTGGCTTTCCCAACCGGCTGAAGCTCGACGGCCTGCACAGCTTCTTCTCCACTCCGATGAAGGCGCGCTTGTACATGTGCGCGCGCAAGCTCGAGCACGATCCGTACACGAACGAGGCCGTCTGGCAGACGTTCCTCTTCGGCGGCACCATCAACAAGTGGTGGGAGCGCCAAGGCTACGGCCGAGCGCAGGAGAACGCCGCCTTCCTCGAGGCGCAGCTCGCCGCGGTGAGAAAGGTGATCGTCAGCTCCTTCCGTGACCTGGGGTACCCGTGAGCAGGCCTGCGCGGGGAGCGCCCGCCTCGCGAGGAGGCTGCCGATGAACCGGTTCCTGATGGCGCTGAGCGTGGTGTCGATCGTTGGCTGCGGCGGCGGCCGTTCGAGCACCATCGCGGCGCTGACCGGTGACGCGACGGCCGGCAAGGCCTTCTACACGGCGAGCTGCGAACCCTGTCACGGAGCCAACGGCAAGTCGGGCACCGCGAAGCACGACATCGTTGGCCACACCAAGAGCTCGACCATCGAAGCCATCGACGTGCTGCTCAGCGGGAACGGCCAAGGCATGCCCGCGTATGCCTCGCAGACCGATCAGACGCTCGCCAACGTCATCGCCTACCTGAAGTCGCTCTGATTAGGCTCGGGCGTCAGCTGGGCAGCGCCTCGAGTTCGCCCACCAGCCGATGCGCGGCGCCGAAGCCGTTCGGACCGAGTCGTTCCCAGTCCTTCACGATGCGCTGGGCGACGTCGTAGCCATCGTCGATGAAGCGCGTCGCGCGGTGCTGCTGATCCCACTGCTCGAGCCGCTGAATGACGCGCCAGAGAGCGGCCGCTTGCTGCCGCGCCTCGCCTCGCTCGCGCAGGGGCGCTTCGGGGTCGAGTGAGACCAGCTCGGCGGAGGACGTTCGAGCGGCGAGCCAGGCCGCGGCCGCGTCGACGAAGAACCTCGCCAGGTGCCGCTGCTGTGCTCCATCGATGACGTCGAGGAACGACGTCGCGACCGCGAGCTGGGCGCGCCCGACCCCCGCCAACGTCTTCGGCTGAGCGAGCTGGGGCTTGAAGAGCTCGGCGGCGAGCCAGACGTCTCCCAAGAGATCGAGGAGCCCGCGAACGAAGGGCAAGTGCGCCGGCGTGAGCGGCGCGACGGTGAGCGGCCCGACCCGACCGAGCGACGCGGCGTGGAGCAGCTGAACCAGCGGCAGCTTTCGCAGCGCGGGCTGCTTCATCAGGGTCAGCTCGGCGGCGGTGCCTCGCGCCCGCTCGAGGAAGAGCGCGGCGAAGACCTCCTCGGCGAACGTCAGCTCGCCTTCGAACTGGAGCGCCGCGACCTCGGGCTCGGCGAGCGGAAGCCTGAGCGCCCAGGAGAGCAGCCGCACGACGTTGGCCGTGAAGGTGAGCTGGGGCAGGGGCTTCTCCCAGAGCCGGCCGTCGGCCTCCTTCGTCCACCCGCCCTCGGCGAGCAGCTCGAAGGCGACCCCGCGCGCCAAGGTGTCGCGCAACAGCGACGCCGAGGTCGGGCCCAGCTTCGTGGGCGGCGAAACGCTCACCAACAACAGGCGGGTGAGCTCGGCGCTGGGGCCGCTCCCCACCACGCAGCGGGCGAGCGAGATCACGTTGGCTTCGGCGTGGGTCACCTTGGCGATCGACATCGGCGCCCACGAGAGCGCGGACCGTGCGCCGGCGCAACCGTCTCGTCGCCTGGCGGGCGCTACTCCCGAACGATCGACATCTTCGCGAACGGTGGGCGCGTCGTGAGTCCGCCCAGGGAGAAGAAGGCGCCCGGCACGTTGGTGATCGACTCGCAGCCTCCGTCACCGATGTAGCGTCGGAAGACGCGCCCGGTGTACGGCGCGGCGCTCAGCCAGCCTCCATCGCCCAGCTCGGCGACGGTGAGCGGCTCGAGGACCGGCAGGCCGGCATCGGCCAAGGCGTCGGAGAGCGCGTCGGTCGGCTGGGAGCTACCGAAGATGACGGCGGTCGCGAGCGGACCCAAGCCGACCGGCGTGCGACAGGTGGAGTCGGAGAAGGCGTAGTCGAAGTCGCTCAACCCGATCGTGAACGCGCTCACCGTCGAGGTGCGGCATTCCCTCGGACGGCGGGCGTCGGTCGCAGAGGCCGTGGGATCGGGCACCGAGCAGTAGCGCTCGAGCTGGGTGTCCCAGAAGAGCGGCGTCGACCGACGAGCGCCATCGGCACCGACGAGCACGATGGCCCGGAGCCGACTTCCACTGACGAGCTCTTGGTCGATGCGCCCCACCGTTCCACCGCCAGCGCCAACGAGCCCACCACCAGCAGCGCCGCCACCACTCTGCACCGAGCCACCAGCAGTCCCGCCCGCCTGTCCGACGGAACAGCGACCGGCTTCACAGGACAGCCCGAGTCCACAGGGCGTGCAGGCCGCGCCCGACGTTCCACAGCTCTGCGCGGTCGAGCCGGCGAGACAGGTGCCGCTCACGTCGCAGCAGCCGTCACACGAAGGCCGGCAACGATCCTGAGCGGTCGGCGTCGCGGGGCACGAGCAGAACAGGAGGAAGGCGAGCGTGGCGAGGCGCATGGAGGCTGTCTTCCACCCTCACCTCCGAATTGCACTCGCCAAACCGTTCGCTCAACGCCCGAAGACCCGGCGCAGCACGTCGGCGGGAGCAGGCCACCCGTTGATGGTGAGCTGCCCGCCCTCGAGCCGGAGCTCGACGGTGTTCGAGGTCCAGAAGCGCGGGTCGTCGGGCCGGTAGGCGTCGGTGAAGAAGTGGAGCACCTGGTTGGCGCTGCCGATCCACCGGCGCCGTTCCTCGGGTTGGGACGCGTCGTAGCGGCCGTCGAGGAGGAGATCGGTGGTGTCGAGCAACGCCTGCACGCCGGGCTCGCGGCTCACGCGTCGTCGGAGCTCGTCGAGGGTGTACCCGGAGTAGACCATCACCGTCTTTCCACCCGCGCGCACCAGGCGGCACAGCTCCGCCACCGCCTCCGCTTGTTCGAACGGTTCACCGCCCAGCACCGACAGGCCTTCGATGCGAGGCGTGGAGAGGATCTCCGAGGCGAGCTCGGCGGCTTCGAGCTCCACCCCGCCCTTGCCGTGAACGAACATCTCCGGGTTGCAGCAACCGGGGCAGCGAAGCGAGCAGCCTTGCACCCACACGGCGAAGCGCACGCCCGGCCCTTCGGCCTCGGTGTCTCTGATGCGCTGGGCGACTCGCAACCTCACTCGCAAATCATACTCATGGAGCCCTGCGTGTTCTGCCTTGTGGCCGACCGTCGAAGCTGGTCCAGTTCCCTGACACGCGTCGACGTTCGGCGGGTCGAGCAGGGGGCGAGGGATGCGACGAGCCTTGATGGTGCTGTTGGCTGGAGCGGGGTGCCTCGATACCCAACTGCCTGGACCACCGCCGCCGCCTGGGAGCGGCGCCGTCCTGGGGACCGTCGTCTTCGCCGAGCCGGGCCAGAGTTCGCTGCGGCCTGCGGTGGGCGCCGTCATCGAGGTGCTCGGGCAGAACGTCAGCGCGCAGGCCACTGGCGAGACTGCCGCCTTCCGCCTCGCGCCGGTGAGCAGCCCAGACGAGACGCTGCTCTTTCGGTTCGACCAAGACGCCGATGGGCGCTTCGAGCGGCAGCGCCTCATCCGGCTGCGCGACTTCGACATCGGCCCCGGCAAGACGGTCACGCTCGGTGAGGTGGTGTTGGGGAGCAACGCGACGATTCGCGGGCAGGTGCTGCGCGAAGACGTTCAAACGACCGGAGGGCATGGCGGCACGAGCGTGCTCATCCCCGAGGGGCCGTTCTTCACGTACACCGGCGACGACGGCACCTTTCAGCTCGACTCCCTGCCCGCCGGAATGCTCACGGTCGCCACCTTCCGGGCTGGCTATCGATCGGCGGCCGAGACGATCGAAGTGCGCTCGGCGGAGGTCTTCGCGCTCAAGAAGCTCACCCTCATTCCAACCGGAGGCAGCGAGATCGCCGAGGTGAAGGGGCGGGTCTTGATCGCTGGTGGTGCACCGGCAACGCAGGTGACGGTGACCCTGTCATCGGGGGCGACGACGAAGACCGACGACCAAGGCGCGTACGCGTTCCGCGGCGTTCCCTATGGCGTCGCGTCGCTCGGCTTCCAGAAGCAGGGGTTTCGCACCGCGACGCTCGTGAACCTGGTGATCGCCGCTCCGACGTTGTTCGTGCGTGACGTCACCCTCGAGCCAGGAGACAGCACCACCCCGCAGCTCGACGCGGGCAACCCCCTGTTCGATGCGGGAGTGGACGCGGGCGTCGATGCAGGAGTGGACGCGGGCGTCGATGCGGGAGTGGACGCGGGCGTCGATGCGGGAGTGGACGCGGGCGTCGATGCGGGAGTGGACGCGGGCGTCGATGCGGGAGCGGACGCGGGCGTCGATGCGGGAGCGGACGCGGGCGTCGATGCAGGCGTCGACGCTGGGCTGGATGCGGGCGTGGATGCGGGTGCGGACGCGGGGGTCGACGCCGGCGTGGATGCGGGCGTGGATGCGGGGGTCGACGCCGGCGTGGATGCGGGGAGCGACGCGGGTCTCGATGCCGGAGTGGATGCGGGGGTCGATGCTGGTGTCGATGCTGGGCCACCTCCGCGGGCGATCATCGACGCGCCCCTCTACGTCTCCCCTGGCGCCATGTTCACCCTCAGCGGGCAGCAGTCGACTGGCGGTCCCTCGCTCTCGTACTTCTGGGCCCAAGACGCTGGCCCCACCCTCATCATCGCGAACAACGGAACGCCGCTCGCAGCCACTCCGCGTTTGTCGGCGCCCTCGACCCCGACGCTCCTCAAGTTCAACCTGACGGTGGTCGATCTCTCGGGCCGCTCGAGCGCGCCTGCGACGGCCGTGGTGCCGGTGGCGGTGCCGCCCATCGCGACGATCACCAACGTCCCGACGGCGGTGCTGGGCGGGCAGCGCGTCTTCCTCTCGGGGGCGACCAGCTCCGATCCGAACGGTTCGGGCATCGTCAACCATCAATGGTCGGTGACGCCCTCGACGATCGGCATCGTGGTGACTCCGCAAGCAGGAGGCGTCGTTCAGCTCGACATGCCGACGCCGGTGCTGACGTCGGTGGTGGTGACGGTGCGACTGACGGTGACGAACGGGCTCACCCTCAGCACGACCTCGAGCCCGGCCAGCTTCAACCTGAACGTCGGCGCGCTGCCGGTGTGGGGTGTCGACGCTGGTCCACTTCAATCGGTCGGCGTCGGCGCCACCGTCACGCTCTACGGGAGCATCTTCACCCCTCAGCCGATGGACGGGGGCATCACCTATCGATGGACACCAGATCGCGAGCCTGACTCGGGCGTCGCCGACTGGATCCTCACCGACCCGACCGCCTTGGTCACCACCTTCGTCGCGCCGCGCGTCGACGGCCCCGTTCCGCGCGCGATCACCTTCACCCTCACCGCGACCGACACGACTGGCCTGCTGTCTCCCTCGACCAGCGTCTCGCGCACGACGGTGAACGTCGTCGACACCCGCCCACCGCAGATCGTCACCACGAGCGTGCTCGACGGTCGCACTGGGCTGTGGAGCGGCTACGTCGAGTTCGACGAAGACCTCGCCAGCACGGGGTTGAACAACCTCTCCATTCAGCTCGTCGGCACCGGCCCGCCGACCAACACCGTCGCGCGCGTGCTCGATGGCCGTCGAGTGTGGCTGGCCCAACGCCCTCCGCTCACGCCTGGCTACCAGTACGCGCTGCGGATCTCGGGCGTGAGCGACCTCGCGCTGCCCTTCGGCAACCCCTTCCAGGGCACCACCGTTCAGAACTTCTTCGCGAGCAACCGCTGGGGCCCGGCGTGGGAGACCTCGTGGACGTCGACGAGCGACGTCTCGCCCGCGATCATCGCTCGCCGCCCGGCGCCAGGGCAGCCGGTGCAGCTCTTCGTCGTCGGCCGTCGAGACGGCGCGGGCTGGGCCAGCCAACCGTTCGATCCCCTCAGCTGCACGACACCGCCGTGCATCATTCCCGACGATCCCGCGGTGCCGGCGGTGACGCTCACCGGGCCGCGGGTGCGAGGCAAGCGCGGCGCGATGCTCAAGAACACGCCCGTCGCCACGCTGCAGGTCGCCGATCTCCAGGGCACGCCAGCGGTCACCTGGTGGTGGAACAACGGCGTGTGGCAGCCGCTCCCCGCGACCCCGCCGGGCACCGTCTTCGGGAGCAGCGGCGCGCTGTACTCACCGTTCGCCGACGACGCCGGCTTCAAGCTGGCCACCTGGGACGGCGGGGCCTGGCAGACCTTCGCGGTGCTCAGCACCGACACCACCGAGTTCAGCGTCGACGCGACGAGCGACCCAATCGGCTTCGGCGCACAGGCCGGAGCCGCCTTCCTCGTCTACGGCCGTTCGAGCAAGACGGGCACGCTGCGCTCCTTCAACTTCAACGGCTCGGTCTTCAACCCGGCGACGCTCGTCAGTGGGGCGAGCCCCATCGTCGACGCCCGCGCCACCGGAGAACTGAACGGCGCCGCCGGCGGGCCCATGTATCAACGGCAGTCGGGCAGCCTCGACTTCTTCTGCTTGGTCGGGTGTTTCGCCGGGCCTTACCCAGTCGCGGCGGCGGGCGTGCTCGGGTTCGACACTGCGTTCGGCCCCAGCCACGACATGGTCGTCGACTCGATGGGCGGCCAGCTCGAGCTCCGCACCGGCACGTCGGGCTACCCAGTTCAGCCTGGCGTCATTCGCGCCGGCGTTCCGACCAACACCCTCAACAACGATCCGCTCTGCTCCGCCGACCGGCCCGAGATCGTCGCCTTCGACGGGCGCTTCGCGGTGGTGTGGCAAGAGCGGTGCGGGGCGGGGCCGTGGAAGGTGTACGTGCGAATCGCGGAGTGAGGCGACCGTTCGCTTCGTGCCTGCGATGGTGACAGGCGTTGGACGTCGCCCAACAGGCGCGGCCGCGGGGGATTGGCGGGGACCCCTGGCGCGAGCGATTGGTGCGCCATGCGTTCCCTGTTCTGGGTCGTCCTGGCCGTCAGCGCCTGCAGCCCTCCCGAGGTGGGCATCGATCTCGTCACCTCGCCGGCGCTGAGCCCGCTCGTTCGAGAGAGCGTTCGGTTCATCGGAGACCCGCGGTTGGCCGTTCACGACACTGGTGAGCCCCTCGCGCGCCCGCGGTCCATCTCCATCACCGTCGAGGAACGCAGCGACTGCACCGAGTGCTACCGGCTCGAGCGTCGCGGCAGCCAGCTCGTGGTGAAAGGCGGGCTGCCGCTCGGCGTGCAGTACGGGCTCGCCCACGCGCTCGAGCTGCACGGCTACCGTTTTCCGCACCCGTGGAAGACGTTCGTCCCCGCGGCGTACCTCCCCTTCGACGATCGCCAGCTCGGCAGGGACTTCGCGCCGGAGGTCGACCAGAAGCGCGGGCTCCACCTGCACACCCTGCACCCGACCGAGGCGCTCCACGACTTCTGGGTACCGTCGGCGAAGAACCTCGAGGGCGCCAAGCGCACCATCGACTTCGTGGTGAAAAACCGGGGCAACCTCGTGTCCTGGTACGCGCTCGACGACGTCACCGCCGGGGGGCCGACGCTCGAGGCCTGGCGCGCGCACACGAGCGAGCTCCTCGCCTATGCGAAGTCACGCGGGGTCTCGACGAGCCTCACCTTGCAGCTCTTCGGCAAGTCGAACCTGCAGCAGGCGTTCGATCTGATCGACGACGACGGCGCGGCCGACCCCCTGCCCGAGCTGGAGCGTCGGCTCCACCTGCTCTTCGACGGGCTCGCCTTCGACTTCGCGAGCCTCTCGTTCGGAGAGTTCTTCAAGGCCGACCCGGCGACCTTCGTGCGAATGGTGGACGCGAGCCATGACGCGCTCCAGCGGGTTCGCCCAGGCATCGGCGTCACTGCGGTGGTGCACGTGGGCAACTCGGAGACGCTGCGGGTCGAGTACCAGGGAGTGCGGCAGCTCTATTACTTCCTGGTGCGCCACGCGAACCCGGCCATCACGCCCTGGGTGCACACCGTCTTCTATTACAACCTCTACGAAGACGCGGGCGGTGCGTACCTCCACGACGACTTCGCCGAGCACCGCGCCTTCCTCGAAGAGCGGCTCCGCACTGCCCAGCCGGTCGGCTCCTACCCCGAGTCGGCGTACTGGGTCGGCTGGGACGTCTCGGTGCCGACCTATCTCCCGCTCTACGTGAAGAGCCGGCACCTCGAGCTCGTGCGGTTGCGCGAGGCAGGCCGGCTGCGCCAGTTCCTCGTCTTCAGCTCCGGGTGGGAATGGGGGTACTGGCAGAACGACGTCGCCGCGCTTCGAATGGCCTACACGCTGCCCGAGCGGTGGGACGACGCCCTCGCCGAGCAGTTCGCGCCGCTGGGAGCGCAGGGCCGACAGGTGAGCGAGGTGATCCGCAGACTCGGCGAGCTCGAGCACGACGCGCTCATCGGTCGACGGCTCGGGCCGTACCTCGCGGGCCGAGACGAGATCCTCGAGACGGGGAAGCGCCGCGGCATCGTCTCCCAACCCGGCCGGCTGTCGTTCGCCGACGTTCAGCGGCTCAGCGCCGAGGAGCGCGCGGCGTTCGTGCGGTCCGTCGTCGAGCCTTTCGAGGCCTTCGCCGGTGCGCTGACCGAGCTCGAGCACGAGCTCCCTGACTCGGCGGGGCAGCCACTCGTCGCCGAGGTGGTCGATGGCGTCGCCGTCACCGCCGCCCGCGCCAGGTTCTCGAGCGCCGCGTACCGAGCGGCCGTGCAGCACGCCGCGGGAGAACCCTTCGAGCCGTCGCTTGCTGCCGCCGAGGCCGAGCTCACCGCCGCGGAGACGATCGTCGCGCGCCGGAGAAGGGCCCTGTGGGATCCCGATCCGAACGAGCTGCTCCGCGATCATCAGCTCCCGACCGTCTACGACTACGGGTACCTCCGCGAGGCCGACACGCTGTGCTTCTGGCGACGCGAGCGCGCTCAGCTGCGAGCGGTCGTCACGGGCGAGACGATCTTCATCCCGGCCTGCGTGTTGTGAAGCAGGCGGGTCAGAGCGCGAGCACGCCGGTGGCCTTCTCCATCAGCGCCAACCGCCGCTGAGTGACCGGGCTCGAGCCATTGATGACCGCCGCGGTCTCGGCGAGCACGTGCTCGAGCGGGAAGAGCATCACCGACGAGTCTTCGGTCGGCATGCCGCCGGGCACGGGCGGGAGCCACGCCACCATCGCGTCGGTCGCGCCGCGGAGGAGCGCGCCGACCGCCCCGAACCCCAACCGGCCAGCGATGGCGCGATCCTGGTAGCTCGGGTTTCCACCTCGCACGACGTGGCCGAGCACGGTGGCGCGAATCTCGACGGTGGGCATGTCGGCCCGCATCGCGTCTTCGGTGAGCCGCACCAGGCGGGTACACGGCACCTGCACGCCTTCGGCCTTGATGACGAGGATGCGACGCTTGCCTCGGGCGTAGCCGTTGCGAATCACGTTGGCGAGATCGGCGACCAACTGCTCCTCGGTCTTCCCCTGCTCGCGGATCATCACCGCGTCGGCGGCCACCGCGATCGCGCTCGCCATCGCGAGGTAGCCACAGTCGCGCCCCATCACCTCGACGACGAAGGCTCGGCGGTGGGCGCGCGCGGTGTCGGAGATGTTGTCGCAGGCCGCGACGATGGTGTTGAGCGCCGAGTCGACGCCCAAGGCGAGCGCGGTGCAGCCGATGTCGTTGTCGATGGAGCCGGGAATGCCGATGGTGGGAATGCCAGACTCGCGCGAGAAGAAGTGCGCGCCGGTGAGCGAGCCGTTGCCGCCGATGACGATGAGGCCCTCGAGGTTGCGCTTGGCCATCTGCATCGAGGCTTGGGCGCGTCCCTCGGCCTCGCGGAACCTGGCGCTGCGGGCGGAGCCGATGATGGTGCCACCGAGCCCGCCCGCGGCGTCGACCTCGATGTCCACCATCACCTGCCCGTCGGGGAGCACCCGGGTGAGCTCACGAAAGTTCCCGTCCATCAGGCCCTCGTAGCCCTCGTGCACGCCGAAGACCTGCACGCCCTTCGAGGCCGCGAGCTTGGTGATGGCTCGCAACGCGGCGTTCATGCCTGGTGAATCTCCACCCGAGGTGAGGACGGCGATCTTCTTCATGACGGCTCCCGAGAGAAAGTCGGCGCGGAGAATGTCCTCGCCGGGCCTCCCAGGGAAGCGCGAAGTCTCGGGTCAACCGCTGAGCAGCTCGCCGTCGATCGACCAGCGCAGCTCGTGACCGTCGACCTCGAGGGCATCTTCTTCGGCGACCAGCTCCTCGAGCCGGGCGCGATCGTCGACCAACGCGGCGATGGCCGCTCCGAAGACGTCGATGGTGGTGAAGCCGTGCGTCGGCCAAGCGCCCAGGCCGACCGTCACGGGCACCCCGTGTTCGGCGAAGTGGTTGCGCAGGCTCTCGACCTGATGCCAGCCGTCGAAGAGCGTCGCGTTGGGACAGACGAGCGCGAAGAGCCGATCGTTCAGCACGTGCAGGCTCGACCGCGCCGCGAGCTGCAGCTCGACCGCCTCGAGGAGCCGCGCCGGGAGCTGCCCCAGGGGCTTGTCCACCTCGATGAGCACGAGCGCTCCCACTGGCGTCATCACCAGCGCCTCGCCCAACGTGGCGTCGACCAAACGACGCGCCTCCACCTCTCGCACCAGCTCGCTCAGCATCGCCCGCCTCCCACGACTGGCATCGGCACGCGGGCGCCGAGCGGTTGAGGTACGTCTGGGTGCGTGACCACCCCAGCGGAACGGGGCACAGTCCCCGCCATGCGTGGCTGGTTGCTCATCGCGGTGTTGCCCCTCGGCTGTGCGACGACCGCCACGATCGTGACGCGCGACGGCCGGCGCACCGAGGCCTGGCTCGCGGGCGGCGACCACGACCAGCTCCTGCTGCGCAACGAGTACGGCGCCGAGTCGACGGTGCGTCGGGAAGACGTGAGGGACATCGACTACCCGGGAAACGTGCACGCCGTCGCCGGCGGGGTGACCGCGGGCCTGATGGGTGTCGAGCTCGCCGTCTTCGGGGCGCTCTGCGGGAACGGCTCGTTCTCGACGGCGAGCTGCCCGCTCCAGCTGACCCTCTTCGGCACCATCGGCACCGCGGGGCTCGCGATGTTCGCCTGGGGCCTGTGGACGTGGATGAACGCCACCTCGATGGTGCGGGAGACCCTCGACGGTCCGCCGCTCCCCGTTCGGGCGCCGGTGGGTGAGCCCGCGCCCCCGCCTCCGCCACCCCTCGTGCCCGTTCCCAGCCTCTGAGGGCGACTCGCGGCGTCGTCGACCAGGGAGGGTCTCTTGTCCCCCGGGCGCGCTTGGGCTTAGTCACCCGCATGAAACGAATCGGTCACGGTTTCGCAGTCGCGCTGGCGCTCCTCTCTTCCGCGTGCCCCAAGCCAGGCGGGGGTGGCGGGCAGGTGAACCCGCGGCGCTGCGACGTCGATCTCAAGGCCACTGGCTTCTTCACCCAGGACGGCACCGGCGCCTCGGCCAAGCGCGTCGAGTCGACCGAGCAGCTCATCGGAGGCCCCAACGCCTGGGGCCGGGTCGGCGACACCGTGCTGCAGAACGACAAGATTCGCGTCGTCATCGATCAGCCAGGGCGCACCATCGGCCCAGCGCTCTCGGGCGGCGCGATCGTCGACGCCGACGTCGTGCGACCAGCGGGCACCGAAGGGAAAGACGCCTTCGGCCGCATGGGGCTCTTCTACGCGCTCGGCCGGCTCTCGAGCGTCACCGACGTGGAGATCATCAGCGACGGCAGCTCGGGCGGCCCGGCGATCGTCGCCTCTTCGGGCAAGGACGTGCCGCACGATCTGCTCAACCTCGAGCTGCTCATCAACAACGTGGCCGGGCTGCCGGTGACGCCGATCATCGACGCCAAGCAGCCGGTGAACTCGCGCCTCACCACCTACTACGTGCTCTCTCCAGGCGAGTCGCGGGTGCGCATGCTGACCGCGATGTGCAACGACGGCGAGACGACGATTCGCACTCCGCTGATCGAGCTGATGGACGTGGGGGCCTTCGAGCTCTTCAACCCGGGCGGCTGTCAGAACGGCATCGGCACCTCGAAGCTCGACGACACGAACTGCCTCGCCGACAAGTCGAAGTGGATCGGCTCGCAAGGTGACGGCGTGGCCTACGCGCTGCGCTCGATGCTGCTCAAGGACCCGACCAAGCCCTCTCGCTCGAACGCAGTCATCGGCTACGGCGGCGTCGTCGGCGCGGTCGTCGAAGCCGAGAACCTGCAGGGCATTCTCGCCTGGTTCGACGCGATGGCTCCCAATCGGCCAGGCGCGTTCGTGGTGCTGCCGAAGGAGAAGAAGCTCTACCTGCGCGACTTCGTCGTGGCGAAAGACCTCGCGGGCGTGACCGACGTGCTCAGCGCGACCGAGGGCGAGGCGACGGGCACTGCCGAGGTGACGGTGCAACCAGCCGACGAGGTGCGGGTGAGCTTCGTCGACGTCGCGACCGACAAGATGGTGACGCTCGCGGTGACGGACTCGGCGGGCAAGGCGCGGCTCACGCTCCCTCCCGGCGCGTATCGAGCGACGGCCGCGAAGGCCGGCTCCACCATCGGAACACCCGTCACCTTCACCGTCACCCAAGGCCAGACGACGCCGGTGTCGCTCACTCAGGGTGAGACGCGAACGCTGACGGTGAACGTCAAGAACCTCGCGAACGGCGCCGCGCCCGCGAAGGTGACGGTTTTCTGCACGCCGTCGCCTTGCCCGTTCAACGCCGCGACGTACAAACAGCACCTGTTGGTCGACCCGCCCGAGATGGGCGCTGCGCTGGTGGGCTTCGTGCCGGTGACGGGCCAGCTCGTCCTGCCGCTGCCGCCTGGAGAGTACGAGGTCGTCGTCTCCCGCGGGCCCGAGTACAGCACCTGGCCCGACACCTGGCCGACCCGAGGGGCGCCGGTCGATCTCCGCACCGCGAACGGTTCGGTGAACGCGGTCGTCGACCGAGTGGTGGACTCGCCGGGTTGGGTCGGGGCCGATCTCCACGTGCACGCGATTCAGAGCTCGGACAGCGCGGTGCTCAACGAGCTGCGCGCCGCCAACTTCCTCGCCGAGGGCATGGACGTGCTGCTCTCGACCGATCACGAGGTGATCACGGACTACGGGCCGGTGGTGCGCTCGCTCGGGGCCGAGCACCTGATGGCGACGATGATCGGCGAGGAGGTCACCACCTTCTCCCACGGCCACTTCAACACCTTCCCCTTGAAGCGGAACGCCGACCTACCGAACGGCGGCGCCTTCGATCACGCCGGCGGAGAAGACGCCCCGACGCTGCGAATGCCGCAGGTCTTCTCGGGCATCAAGGCCGAGCACCCGGGCGCGGTGGTGCAGCTCAACCACCCGCGTGGGGGCAGCGGGGTGCTCAGCCAGCTCCGGGTCGACACGGCGACGCTCGCGACCCACGGTGACCCGGCCGCGTTCCAGATGGCAGCCGCGCCCGACGCGACGGCCAGCGACACCAAGCTCTTCGGAGACGGGTTCGATCTCATCGAGTCGGCGAACGGCACTTCCCCCAGCAAGGCGGTGCTCAACGACTGGATGACGTTCCTCTCGCGCGGCACCGTGCGCACGGCGAGCGGCGTCTCGGACACGCACAAGCCATTCAGCGACGCGCCGGGGTATTGCCGTACCTACGCGAAGGTCGCGGGCGACACGGCCGACACCTTTCAGCCGGGGCAGTTCGCCGACGCGGTGCGCTCGCAGCAGATCTTCGTCAGCAACGGGCCGTTCCTGCAGGTGACGGCGCGCAAGCTCGACCAGGCGATGCAGCCCGTGGGCGCGCCGGTCGGCATCGGTGGAACGATCTCGGTGGCAGCGAATGATCCCATCGAGCTCACCGTCGACGTCCAGGGCCCGGAGTGGATGAGCCTCGACACCATCGAGGTCTTCGCCCACACCACCGGCCGCGAGGCGGTGAACGGCGATCAGAACACCAGCTGGCCCGACGCCCGAGCGCTCGAGCGGCGCACCTTGCCGGCGATGGTGCCGGTCGAGGCAGTGCCGGGCGGACCGCTCCGGCGAGTGCACGTGACCGAGAAGATCGTGGTGCGCACCGCGAAGGACAACTGGCTGGTGGTGATGGTGCGCGGTGGGGCGCGCACGATGAAGCCGCTCCACGGTGACACCCCCGTCGCGTACTCGAACGCGATTCTGGTCGATGCCGACGGCTCGGGCCGCTACGACGACTTCCCGCTCAAGCCGGGCCAGCCGCTGACGATTCCGTCGAAGCCGGCGCCAGCGAAGCGCGTGCCCACCGCGCAGGAGTTCGGCGGGGCGATTCGCAAGCTGATCGAGCACCGACACGACTGAGCCGAGCACCGTGCGTATCGGGGGTCGCACTTCACGCGGCACCGAGCCTGGTCCTCCGACTCAAACGGCGCCGAGCCTGGCCCTCCGACTCAATCGGCGCCGAGCCTGGTCCTCCGACTCAATCGGCGCCGAGCCTGGCCCTCCGACTCAATCGGCGCCGAGCCTGGTCACCAGCGCACGAAGCCGGGGGTCGACGTGCGCGTCTCCATCGGGTCGAAGCCGAGCTGATCGAAGTTCGCGGCGCCCCAGCACCAGGTGACCTGCGTCGTCGGCACGTACGCGCAGGAGTGATTGCCACCCGAGGTGAACAACGAGACGTTGGTGAGCAGCGCCGAGATGGGCGTCGAGTAGATCGGCCCACCCGGCGGGAAGGCCGTTCCATCGCCACACTGCCCGCTGCCGCTGTAGCCCCAGCAGAGCAGCCCGTTCGCCGCGGTGCGGGCGAGCGTGTGACGGTTCCCCGCCATGATCGCGGTGACGTTGGGAGCGGTCGCGACCGCGGTGGGCACGAACTTCCGGTTCACCGTGCCGTCACCGATCTCCGGAGCCGTGCCCCAGCAGTACAGGCCGCTCGTGCGACGGGCGCACGCGTGCGACCCGCCCGCGGTGATCTCGAGCGCGTCGGTGATGCCCATCACGTCGACGGGACGACGAGCGTCATTCTGGGTGCCATCTCCGATTTGGCCGTCAGCGTTGAGGCCCCAGCAGAACGCGGTGCCGTTCATCCGCACCCCGCAGGCATGATTGGGAAACGCGGTGCCCGAGTTGTGCGAGACCGAGAGCTGAATGACGTTGGCGAGGCCGCTGACCTGCACGGGCACGGGGGAATTCGCGCCGATGCCGTTGCCGAGATCGCCGCCGCGGCCCCAGCACCAGACCGTGTTGTCCATCAGGCGCGCGCAGGTGGTGTACACGCCAGCGTGAATGCTGGCGACGTTCGCCAGACCCATCACGGTGACCGGCACGTTGCTGGTGGTCGTCGAGTTGTTGCCGAGCTGGCCGATCGAGTTGCTGCCCCAGCAGCGGGCGGTGCCGTCCTCGAGGCGCGCGCAGGCATGCTCGTAGCCGACGCTGACGGAAGAGGCGGTGGTGATGCCCGACACGGCGACCGGCGGAATGCTGTCGACGGTGGTGCCATTGCCGAGCTGCCCCGAGTTGTTGCGGCCCCAGCACTTGATGGACTTGTTCGCGAGCACCGCACAGGTCGAGTTCTCGCCCGCGCTGAGGCCGGTGATCGCCTGCGCAGTCGGCGTGACGGTGCCACCCGCGGCTCCGCCTGCGCTGCCTCCGGCGCTGCCGCCGCCCGCATTCCCACCGCCCGCACTGCCACCTGCGACGGTGCCGCCCGAGGTGCTGCCGCCTGCGCTTCCGCCAGCAGCACTGCCCCCAGCGGTGGTCGTCCCGCCACCAGCCGAGCCCCCACCACCTCCGTCGGACGGGCCAGGCATCGGCGGTGAACACGACACGAAGGTGAGAACGGCGAGGACCGCGCGTCGAAGGAGCATGGGGCGTGACCATAGTGCGCGAGGCAGGTGGCCCAAGCGCGTTTGCAACCGTTCCGCCGATGTGGTGTCGAGTGCGCAAGGCGATCAGCCGAACGAAGGCGAGTCGAACTGAAACTCCTGCTCACCTGGCTCCTCCTCTTCGGGGCCTGCCGAACGAAGCCGCTCACGGCGACCGAGGGCGAGCTCCGCCTCGAGCCCACGAGCGTCGACTTCGGCCGGGTTGGCATCGGGAAACGCGTGGTGCGCACCGCCCAGCTGATCAACACCTCCCAGTCGCTTCGGCGCGCCGAGCTCGAGTCCGGCGGCGACCAGTTCCTCGTTCCCTCGGCGGTCGAGCTGCCTGGCGGGGAGCTGACGGCCATCGAGGTCACCTTCGCCCCGACTGCCGAGGGCGTGACGAGCGCCACGATTCGCGTCCGCGACGGCGAGCAGGTGCTCGAGCTCGCGGTGCGAGGCGAAGGTCGTCGACCGCCGAGCTGTCCCCCGTCTTCGCTCGACTGTCACGCGCTGCTGCCGAACGACGAAGGCGACTGCATCGACGCCCTCGTGCCTGACGGCAGCGCGTGCACCGCGGCCTGCGTCGAAGGGGGAACGTGTCGGCAGGGCGTCTGCGTCGGAGCCGCGCGCTCCTGCGACGATCACGACGCCTGCACGGCCGACCGCTGCTCGAACGAGAAGGGCTGCCTCCACGAGACGATCAGCTGCCCTTCGAGCGATCGCTGCCACGCCCCGATGTGCGATCGGCTCGGCGGCTGCGGCACGGTGGAGGTGAAGGACGGCACGGCCTGCGGCTCGAACGACTGCGCGACGGCGCACGTCTGTCTCTCGGGCACGTGCCGCGCGGTCACCGCTCCCGACGGCTCGGAGTGCAGCGCGGCGACGCTCTGTCGAGGCCCTGGGGTCTGTCGCGACGGCGCCTGCGACCAACCGCCTCCCACCCCGCTGCGGCCAGTGTGGCAAGTGCGAGCTGCGACGACCGAGACGCTCGTCTTCCCCGGAGTCGCCGACCGGCTGGGCAACGTCTTCTGGATCACGGTGGGCCCCACGACGACCGCGCTGGTGAGCGTCGACCGAGATGGCCGTTCGCGGTTCTCCGTACCGCTGCAAGGCCTTCCTTCGGTCGGCTCGACCCTCTTCGGCGCTCCCGACACGCCGCTCGTCTTGATCAACGACGATCTGCTCGCCGTCGTCGTGGTGACCGACCGAAACACGGGGGACGGGAGCCGGGTCGAGGTGCGCTCGACTCGCACCGGCGCGCTCCAGTTCGCGAAGGGCCGCGCCGACTTCGAAGGCCCGCTCCAGCTCGCGAGCGCGGCGCGCTTCTGGGTGATGGGCCTCGGGACCGTCGGCGTCCCTGCGCGGCTCTGGCTCGAGCTGCGAACGAACATGGGCGGCGCGTCATGGCGCTCGTGGATCGTCGCGCTCGATCCAGCGGCCGGCGTGATGCTCTGGAACGTGCCCGGCTCGTACTTCGAACAGGTCATCGCCGACGACTCGGCGGTCTACGTGCACGAGGCGCTCTTCTCGCAGTCCCTCTGGGCGGTGGACGCGAACGGACACCAACTCTGGGCACAGACGCCCTCGAGCTCGTTGACGCTCTCGAGCGCCTCGAATGGCGTCGTCCTCACGGCCTACCCTGCGGTGCTCCGTGACGCCGCGACCGGAGTAGGCGTGGCGGTCGATGCCGGCCTGCCGGTCACTTCGCTGACGTTGCGCGGCGACGATCGGCTCGTCTCGGTGGACACGAGCACGTTCTGCCGGCAGTGGCTCGCGTCGGTCGACCCACGAACCGGGACCGCGGTGGTGCCCTGGCAATCGACGAACCTGCGCTGCCTCGGCGAGCCGCTCCTCACCTCTCGTCAGAGCCTCTTGGTGGGGGTGAGCTCTCCGGCCGAGGTGCTGGAGGTCGGGCTCGACGGCTCCTCCCACTTCACCTGTCCGCTCAGCGACGTGGCGGTGGGCGCGGCGGTGCTCCACGGAAACCGGTGGATCGTCACCGACGGTCAAGGCCGGGTGCACGCGTACGACCTCCCGGTGCCGGGCCTCGCCACTCGGGGCTGGGTGAGCTTCCATGGCTCGTTGTCGCGGAGCCGACGCCCGCTCGACTGACCGTGCGAACGCGAACTCAGGGGAGCGTGACGGTTCCCGCCTCGAGGCGCTCACAGCGGCGAGTGTGAACGACGACGGCATGCGACCCCGCAGTCACCGTCGACGGCACCGGCGCGCTCCACGTCGTACCGCTCGAGTTCGTTCTTCCCCGGAGCGCCTGCCCGTCGACGATCACGTCCAGCACCGAGCCGAGCTCGACGCCCTCCACCACCAGCTCGTCTCCAGGCTGTGCCGGCGGCCGCACGGCGGACAGCTGGGGCGCCGGGAGCGCGTCGTCGCAGAAGAACAGGGGGAACTCCGACCACGACAGCCCACCGCGGGTGTCGCGCAGCACCGTCCACAGCGTCGAGGTGCGCCGCTCGGGAACTGGGTCGAACCGCTTGGTGCCCGGCGCGGTGTAGACGGTCTTCACCCCTTCACGCATCGCGGTGCGCTCCTCGGAGAAGCGCCCGCCCATCGAGTACCAGGCCACCAAGATGCGCTCGGTGCGCGCCTCGGGCCCAGCCGGCGTGCTCGCGGTGAACGCCTCGAACGCTGCGTCGGAGGCATCGACGTCGAGCTTCACCTGCTGATCAGGCTTCATCATCACCCTCGCGCCAGCGGGCCATGGCTGCTCGTCGACGAAGAGCGTCGTCACCACCGGGTTGTGGTTTCGCTCGGGGTCCTCGGAGAGGTGAACGCGGAACAGCGAGACGAGCGAGCGCACCTCGCCGCTCTGCACCTTGGCGAAGAGCGCGCGGAGTTCCTCCATCGGCGCCGTCGGAGACACCTCCTCGGCGATCGAGACGGCCACGACTTGCCCCACGGTGCCCAACACCCGTCGGGGATCGTCGCTCGCCAGGACGTCGAAGATGCCGCGCGGCGCCGTGTAGAACGCCTGCGCGCCGAGCCCGATGAACTTCACCCCCGGTGGCGGGGCGGTCATGTCGCCGAGCTTCGAAGGGTCGGTGATCACCGCGGGGTCGGCGCAGACGCTGCGGTTCAGGTTGAACGGGTCTGGGTCGCAGCCGATCCAGAAGGTCGTCGTCGCCTTTCCCGGCCGAGTCGGATCGAGCACGAGCGCGCTGAGCTGCGCGGTCTCGCCTGGGTGCAGGTCGGCCGGGTTCGAGGTGATGCCCAGCACGCGCAAGCGGTCGACGTTCGACTCCACCGGGAAGTCCTCGGGCGTGCAGCCGAGCAGCGTCATGACGAGGACGAGGAGGAGCCGCCGCATCAGTACTCTCCCCTCACTCCGAGGATCGGGAGGATCGGCAGGCCCGTCACCGGCGTCGTCGCCGAATAGTCATAGGCGTTGAGCAGCCCTTCGACGTTGCCGCGGTTGGTGACGTTCTGCACGTCGAGGTAGATGGCCAGCATCCAGCTCTGGAAGACGAAGCGCTTGTCGATGCGCACGTCGAGCTGGAAGAAGTCGGGCAGCCGTTCGCTGAACTGCTCTCCTTGAATCGGGAAGTAGTAGTTGCCGTTCACGTCGAACACCGAACCGACGATCGGCGTCCGCAGGGGCCCCGAGGTGTAGCGGAGCTTGCCGCCGACGATGAAGTCGTAGGGGAGCTTGTAGCTGGCGACGACGATGAGGTTGTGCGGCTGATCGTACTGGCCGCGCGCCCACACCGTGCCGCCGCGGAAGTCGCGCTCGGTGCGCGAGAGGCTGTACGAGATCCACCCGAAGAAGTTCTTCGTCAGCGCGTGCCGCAGCAAGATCTCGGCGCCGTAGCTGCGCCCCTTGCCGAAGCTCCCGTAGCTGAGGGGAATCGTGTCGTTGCTGGTGTCGCCGCTCACCGCCAGCGTCGAGCGCGCCTGGTCGAAGAGGTCTTTGTAGTAGAGCTGGAGGTCGAGGCTGATGGCGTCGGTGAACTTCACCTCGGTGCCGACCATCGCCTGACGCGCGCCCTCGGGCAGCAGGTCGGGGTTCCCGAACTTCTTCGAGAGCAGCCCCTGCCGCCAATCGGGAGGCTGGTGGTAGATGCCCGCCCCGCCCTTGAAGAGGAGCCGTTCGCTCGGCTGCCAGAGCACCGAGAAGCGCGGGTCGACCCAGACGTCGTTCATCACCGAGTTGTAGTCGGTGCGAACGCCCGCGATGAGCTTGAGCGTCTCGTGCGGTTTCCAGGTGGCTTCGGCGAAGACCGCGGGCTCGGCCATCACCACCGTCGAGCGATCGGCGATCAACCGGCGCGACGCGAACGGGTCGGGGATCTGCCCGAGCTGCGGCAGCGGCGGCGACTGAATCTCGAGCAGGTACGGGTACAGCTGGAAGTCGACGCCGGTCGAGAAGCCCAGGTTCGCCTCGGGCACCTTGATGGTGAAGGTGTTGCGCGAGAACACCGGGAAGGCGCGCGCGTTGGCGAAGAGATCGGAGCCCGCCGAGAAGCTCAAGGTGTCGAAGCTGAGCGAGGTGCGGGTGCGGAAGTCGACGCGCTCGTGCAGCCGGGTGTCGAAGCCGAAGAGCAAGCGGTTGTACGCGAGCGAGGTGCCGAAGGTGGCGCGGCCTTCGGGGTCGAGCGCCGGGTTGGGCAGCACCGCCACCAGCGCGTCACTCGAGCCGAAGAGGCTGACGAAGAAGCGGCTCTTGCCCTTGGGCGGCTTCCACTCGAGCCGGGCCTGGTAGTCCCAGTAGCGAGGCGCCACGGTGAAGCCAACGGTGTCGGTCGCTCCAGGAATGAGGCTCAAGACTGCCGGGAGAAACGCGTCGATGTAGCTGCGCCGCGCCGAGACCGCGAAGGACCAGTTCTCGTTCAGCGGCGCTTCGAGGAGCCCCGACGCGTCGGCGACGTTGACGTCGAAGTACCCGTGAATGCCCTTCTTCGATGGCGTTCGTCCGGTGGCGGTCACCAGGCCGGCGATGCCGCGGCCAAACTCGGCGCCGTAGTTGCCCTGCTGGAACGAGAGCGAGTCGAGCAGCATCGAGTTGTAGGTCGAGAAGAGCCCACCGAAGTGGAAGAGCAGCGGCACCGGCGCTTCGTCGACGAAGGTCCTCGTGTCCCACGGCTTCGAGCCACGCACGACGAGGAAGCCGAGGCCGAACGGCGAGCGCGCCACGCCGGGGAGGTTCTGCACCACTCGAAACGCGTCTCCGTTCGTCCCGGGGATGAGGCGAATCTCTTCCTGCTTGAGGGTGACCTGCGCGACCTCTTTCCGCTCTCTGGGCGCACGGACGATCGTCTCGTAGCCGCCGTACACTTCTTTGCGCACGAAGTAGCGAACGTCGGTGCGCTGGCCGGCGGTGAACGTCTCGGTGGTCTCGAACTTCGCGTGGCCGACCGAGAGCACGACGACCTTCACCGTGCCCGCCTCGACGTCTTGCACCTCGAAGCGCCCGTCGTCGCCCGAGAGCGCTTCCTTCGCTTGCGCTCCCTCGCCCACGACGATCTGCGCGTTCGCCAACGGATCGCGCGTGCCGCGCTCGAGCACCACGCCGGCGAAGTTCACCAGGCCCGCGTCGGCACCCGCGACGACCGGCACTTCGACGACCTGCTGTCTGAAGAAGAACTCGTAGCTGAACTGAATGCGCACCGGCGCGGGCTGGCCGTCGACCTCCGCGGGGGAGAAGACGAACTGGCGGAGCGCGGCCAACGCCTCGCGATCGAACGGCGCTCCCGCACTTTGGACGACGCGCGCCTCCATCACCTTGCCGTCGGCGCCGATGTCGATCTCCATCACCACGGTGCCGCCGCTGCCGGCGTCGAGCAGCTCCGGAGGAAAGACGGCCTCGACCTTCTGGAGGAGCGCGGGCGCCTTCGTCAGCACGCCCGTGCCGCCGTCGCTCTGCGCGAGCGCGAGGGAGGCCGTCAGGAGCGTCGAGAGAACAATCCACCGCACGGGCGAGCGGTCTAACAAAGCCGACCTGCGTTCGCTCGTTCGCTCAGCCTTCCCTGCCGGGGCTCGGCAGAACGTCACCGACGCTTGTGACGGCGCACGGTTTCGAGTCTCTTCTCTCGCCGTATGGGCGACCCGCGCATCGAAGAGCTCCTGCGCGCGCTCCAGCCAGGGCAGCGCATGTGGCTGCGTGCTGGAGGACGGAGCCTCTGGCCGTTGGTGCTCGATCGCGATCAGCTCCTCATCGAGCGTGGCGGCGAGGCCGAGCTGAAGCGGGGACAGATCGCGCTCTTCGTCGATCGACACGACCAGCTCGTCGCGCACCTCGTCGAAGCGCTCGGGCCGCTGCGCACGGTCTCGAGCGTGGGCGTCGTCGACGAACCCGCGAAGGAAGTGCTCGGCCGGGTGGTGGCGGTGCGGCGAGGCGACCGCACCGTTCAGCTGCGCCGGGGAACGCGGCACCTCCTCAAGCTCGTTCCCCCGGCGGCGCGGGTGCTCAAACGCGTGGTGCTCCTGCGCGCCTTCGTTCAACTGCTGCGCGATCGGTCGAGGTGAGACGATGAAACGGTGGTTGGGAGTGCTGTTGTTGGTCGCCTGCAAGAAGAGCGCGCCGGCCGGGCCCATCGTGCCTCAGCCGCCCGTGGCGCATCCGTCGGGGTTGATCACCCAGGTCCTCGTCCCCGGTGACGGCGACGCGGCGAAGAAGGGTGACAAGATTCAAGTCCACTTCGTCGGGAGCCTGCTCGACGGCGGAGTGTTCGACAGCTCTCGCTCGCGCGGCACGCCGTTCTCGTTCTGGGTGGGCGAGGGCCAGGTCATCGCCGGCTGGGACGAGGGCCTCTTGGGGATGAAGGAAGGTGAGCGGCGGCTCCTCACCGTTCCACCCGCCATCGGCTACGGCGGCGACGAGAAGCCGGGCATTCCTCCGAACTCGACGCTCGTCTTCGACATCGAGCTGCTCGACGTGCGCTGATCCTCCCGACTCAATCGGCGCCGATCGAAGGGGACCTCTGCCCTCGGCGCGCTCACGAACCCGACACTGGTGAGTGTCGGAGCGCTGAATCCGATCACTCCGCCCGCCGAGGCGAAGGTGATGGCGCGCTGGTTCCGGGTTCCAGACTCGTGATGATTCCGAATGCAGCCCACCGAACCTCGAGCGACCTGCGGCCTTCGGCGCTCGAGCTCGGAGCCCACTTCCAACTTGAGCCCTTCGGTCGTCGAGTCGGTTCGTCGGCCGCAGCCTGCGGTAGGATGGCGAACATCGGAGGGGCGAACATGCACATGCGACGGTTGGTCCTGGCGGGGCTCGCGATGGTGATTCCCGCGTGCGGCGGCTGCAACTGCGGCTCTGGCTCGCAGATGATGACGGGCGGCGGTTCGGCGGGAGGCAGCACCGGCTCGACGGGAGGCGGGAGCTCCATCGCGGGCGGCACGACCGCGGGGGGCACGACTGCCGGCGGCACGACTGCGGGCGGCACGACTGCGGGCGGCATGACAGCGGGCGGCACGACAGCGGGCGGCACAACAGCGGGCGGCACGACTGCGGGAGGAACAACTGCGGGCGGCACGACTGCGGGCGGCACGACAGCGGGAGGAACGAGCGGCGGGGCAGGTGGCACGACGGCAGGAGGCTCTGCTGGGGGAAGCTCGGGAGGCCAAGGCGGTGGAATGATCTCGATGGCGGACGGCGGGGTCGACATTGGCTGCGCGGTGGTGCGCCCCATTCGTCACGACGCCGGAACTGCGGACGGGTTGTGCGCGAACCCACTCCCCGTTGGCGCGGTGCCTGCGCTCGTCTACGGAGACACGCGTACTGGCCTCGACACGTCGGCCACCTGTTCCTTTGGGTTCGGCGGGAGCGAACGCATTTTCCAGATCGCCGTTCCAGTCGGCGGCGAGCTCACCATCGACCTCGACAACCTCAGCTTCGACGCCGGGTTCAAACCCGTGATCGGCGTGTACAACGATTGCAGCGGCCAGAGCTTTACCCGCGCCTGCTTGGCGTCGCACCCCTCCCAGCAGCGGACCCGGGTGGTGCTCCCGTCGATCGACGCGGGGACCTATCTCGTTGCAGTCGATGGGTTCGATTCGACGATGGGTGATTTCTCCCTGGCGATGTGTCTGCGCTCCACGCCGCGGAGCTCGGCCGGCGAGACCTGTTCGTCTCCCATCGCCCTCACCTTCGTTGACCAACACGCTCGAACCGAGGGGAACACCGTGGGCATGACCGACGATGTCGACTTCGTGCGCGATAACGAAGTGCCCTGCTCTGGCGAAGTCGACCGCGTCTACTCCATCGATCTGCCCGACGCTGGGCCCGACAGCTGGGACGTCGAGGCGCGGGTCCTCAACCTCACCAACGAGTCCTTCAGCCCCGTGCTGGTGTTCATTGACAGCTGCGCGATCGGCTCGTCGTTCGTCGATGGAGGCGTGATCGCCTGTGGCCCGGGCTTTCCGTCTGCCCACCCGGCAGGGGCTTGGTTGAACCACCACCTCGGCGCCGGCCGCCACTTCGTTTGGGTCCAAGGGACTCGTGTCCCTCTGGTCGGCGAGGCCAGCTACGTGCTCGACGTGAAGTACGCCCGAGTCGGCTCGGCGCCGAACGATCTGTGCGCGCCGACTGCGCCACTGCTGCAGCCGAACACCAGCAACGCAGGGTCGCTGCTCGGAGCCACCAACCAACTTGCGAACGCGGTGTGCCCTGACCTGAGCGGTCAGGATGGAGCAGGCGCCGAGGTGTTCTACCGATACGTGGCGCCGGCGACAGGGATGGCGAAGTTCGAGATCATCCCCGAAGTGGGCACGGCCTACTATCTGGGCCTCTACACGGGCTGTACACCCAACGACTGCCTGACGATGAGCGACCCGAGCGGCGAGCAGCGGCAGACGACACTGTCTTTCCCGGTCACGCAAGGCACGACCTACTTCGTCATGGTCGAGGAGTACGACGTCACCACGCCAGCTCCCGCGACCATCGCGCTGGGGAATCGCGGAGCGTTCGGACTTCGCGTGTCGCAATGATCCACCAGGGCCAGGTGCAACAGCGGCGCCGGGCCTGATCTGATCAATCGGCGCGCGAGCGAAGGGCCGCGACGAGGAACTCGGCCAACGCCTTCACCCGTGCGGGCACCGGGCTGACCGGTCGCGACACCAGGAACAGCGGCGCGTTCTCGAGCACGACCTCGGGCAACACCCGCACCAAGGCTCCTTCGGAGACGCGCCGCTCGGCGACGAAGGACGGCAAGACCGCGATGCCCGCTCCGAGCACGGCGAGCTCGCTCAACATCGAGAAGTCGTCGCAGGTGACGGCCCCAGCCCGATGCGCGGCGGTCGCGAACGAACGCTGCCCTCGTCGCGGAGCCGGCCAGAGGCCATCGTGGCGCGCGAGCTCGGCGAAGCTGCGCGGCGTTCCTCTCACCGAGAGGTAGCCGGGCGCGGCGTAGAACCCGGCCTTCAGCGCGCCGACCCTCCGTGCCTTGAGGCTGCCCATGCCCGCGCGCCCGACGCGGAGCGCGAGATCGACGCCGCTCGACATCAACTCGACGAGATCGGACCCAAGCACCACCCGCACCGTCACGAGTGGAAACTGCTTTCGAAAGCCCGCCAGCACCGGCGCGAGCACGGCGCGACCGAGGTCGGGCGTGGTGGTGATGGACACTTCCCCTGCCGGTCGTTCGAGCGGCCGCGGCACCGACGAGAGCGCCTCCTGCAACCCGAGCAGGTGCGGTCCACACCGTCGAAAGAGCGCCTCGCCCTCGGCGGTGAGGGTGACGACCCGGGTGCTCCGCACCACCAAGGCGACGCCGAGCCGTTCCTCCAACGAGCGGATGATGCGGCTCACCCTCGACTTGTCGACGCCGACGGCCTGCCCGGCACGGGTGAAGCTGCGGGTCTGCGCGACGGCCTGGAACACCACGAGCGCGTCGAGGGAGGTCGTTGTCATTTCAGCAACAATTCGTTGCCCAGCCGCCACCTTGTTGTCAAGCGCCCGCGGACCGATGGTGTCGATGGCACTCACGCCACTGACTCCGAGGTCGTCATGTTCCGTCGTCTCCTGCCCCTGTTCCTCCTCTCCGCCTGCGCGAGCGCCCCCTGGGTCCCCACCCGCGCCGCCGAGGCGCCCGACACCACGCTCGTCTGGGTGGGCACCGGCGAGTGCGAGCGCTTCGTCGACGGCCGCTGGGTGCGCGCGCCGGAGTTCGACTACGACTTCAGCGTCGAGCAGCGGCGCTTCGGCACGCGGTGGCAGTCGGTGAAGAGCCTGCGCCGCCGGCACCCTGGGTACGACGGCTCCGCCGGCCCGCGCACGAACACCTGGTTCTTCGACCTCGAGCTGTCCTCCGCCTCGTCAGACCGGGTCGCGCTCTCCATCGACTCCTCGCTCGGGCGCGGGTCGGGCCACACCGACCGCGAGTTCCGCGAGGCCACCCTCGAGCTCGACGCGAACGTGAGCTCGATGGCGCCGTTCGATCGCTACCGCATCGAGCAGCACTACCGCTACGAGACGGGCCAGCTCGAGGAGACGGTGAGCCTCGACAAGGGCGACAAGCCCTGGGTGCGCAACCTCGAGAAGGCGTCGCTCTTCGCCGCCCGCACCTTCGCCGAAGCACCGACGAAGCGGTGAGGTGCATCGCTCCAGCGCAGGGTCGCGCAGCCCAAGCAGCGCGCGACCTTCGTCCGCCGAGGTGACGCGACGCAGCGCCGAGCACATGGTCTTGCTCGGCGACGCGAGGTACACAGCCGCACCCGCTCCTGCCGGAGGTCGTTCCTCGTGCGTCTCTTCCTCGCTCTCGCCGCGTCAACCGTGTTGGTCGCCTTCTCGGGCTGCGGCACCAAACCCAAGTGCTCTCCGACGAGCTGCTCGGGCTGCTGCACGATGGACGACCAATGCGTCGCGGGCACCGCGAGCAGCCAGTGCGGCTCGGGCGGCAACGCCTGCGACGTCTGCGTGTCGGGCCAGGTGTGCGGCATCGGCAAGTGCGAGACGAGCAACCTGAACACGATGATGGACGCGGGCTCGACGATGGACGCGGGCTCGATGATGGACGCGGGCACGATGATGGACGCGGGCACCACCTCCGGCGCCATCACCGCGCCGAACGAGCAGTGGACGTGGGTGCCCTTCCCGAACTCCGAGTGCGGCGACGGTTCGCCGACGGGCCTGGGCGTCAACCTCAGCAACCGCTCCACCGACGTCATCATCTACATGCAGGGCGGCGGCGCCTGCTGGAACCAGCTCACCTGCTACACCGTGCGGAGCGCGTCGAACTTCGACGGCTATGGCGCCAACGACTTCGCCGGCGACGCCATCAGGAGCCAGGTCGCCTTCAACCGCGTCAACCCCGCCAACCCGTTCCGCGACGCGAGCTTCATCTTCGTTCCCTACTGCACTGGCGACGTGCACACCGGCGACACGGTGGCGAGCTACGGAGGCCATCACAAGGGCGCGGCGAACGTGCAGGCCTACCTCGCCCGCCTCGCGCCGACCTTCCCTGGCGCGCGCCGCATCTGGCTCACCGGCACCAGCGCGGGGGGCTACGGCGTTCAGCTCAACTACCACCGCTTCGCCGCCGCCTTCCCGCAGGCCGAGGTGCACGCGCTCGCCGACTCGGCGCAGATGATCAACCCGGCCCAGGCGACGCTCTTGAGCGACTGGCTCACCGCCTGGAACGTGAGTGACCCGCCGGGCTGTACCGGCTGCACCCAGAACTTCAACCTCGTGCCCGCCTGGCTGTCGTCGACCTATCCGAACCGGCGCTTCGCGCTCCTGGCCTACACCCGCGACAGCGTGCTCTCGCAGTTCTTCCAGCTCCAGTACCCGGAGTTCGAGGCGGCGACGAACACGCTCTTCACCGGGCAGTACCAGGGCAAAGCGAACCTCAAGTACTACGCGGTCGAGCCCGCGACGCCGACGCACGTGATGCTGAACCAGCTCTTCACCCGCACCGTGGGCGGCGTCACCTTGAGCAGCTGGACGCAGAAGTGGGCGTACGGGGAAGCCGGCTGGGAGAACGTGCGCGGCCCCTGACGAAGTCGCTCAGACGCCGACGCGCCACTTCGCGCGGCAGATAGCGATGACCTCACCGGCCTCGTTCTTCAGCTCGGCGCTCACCTCGAGGTCCTGCTTGTCGCCGGCCTCGATGGAAGGACAACTGCACTCGGCCACCAGCGTGCCGCGCGCCTTCTTCAGGTACTCCATCGAGAGGCCCTTGATGATGCCGCGCATGCCGTCGGGGAGCGTCGCGATGACGGCGGTGCCGGTCGACACCTCGCCCAGGTTCATCAGCGCGATGGCGTGCACCGAGTTGAGGTGGTTCCGCACGCGGCGGGTGTCCTTCATGCGAATGCGCGCGAAGCCCTTCTCGAGGGTCAGCACCTCGGGGCGAATCGTGCCGGAGTAAGGCGCCATCTGGCCAATGAGCCGGCCGAGCACCACGCCACCGCCGGGCACTCGCTTGAGCATCTGCCAGAGCGGCAACAGCTGCGAGGGAGACACCAAGGCGGAGAGCTTCGGGAGTCGGGCGGACATGCGCCCCTTCGAGCACAGGCGAGGCGGACCGTCCATGCCCCGTCAGCCGAGGAGCGCCGCGCCCACCAGCCCGCTGTCGTCTCCGAGCGTCGCGAGCTCGAGGCGCAGGTTCAGTCGCGAGGCCGCGCTGGCGCGAGTCATCACCACGTCGATGATGCGGGTCACCATCGCGGGGCACTTGGTCAGCACGCCGCCGCCCAGCACCACCACGCCCGGGTTCAGCACCGTCACCTGGTTCGCGATGGCGAGCGCGAGGTGGCCGACCGCGAAGTCGTAGAGGCCCTTCGCCGTCGTCTCGCCTCGGAGCGCCAGCCGCTCGAGGTCCGACGGCGTGCCCGAGAGGCCGGACTCCACCATCCACTCGGTCAACTTCGCGCCGCCCATGTACGCCTCGAGGCAGCCTCGCTCACCACAGCCGCAGGCCCGGCCCCCTTCCGCGACGAGCTTCAGATGCCCGAACTCACCCGCCACGCCCGAGGCGCCGCTCACCAGCTTTCGGTTCGCGATGATGGCGCTGCCCACCCCGGTGCCGACGAAGACGGTGAAGCTGTCGGTCGTTCCCTGGGCCGCGCCGGCGATGAACTCGCCCCACGCCGCCGCCGAGAGATCGTTCACCAACGTCACCGGACGGCCGAGCGCTCGACGGAGCGGCGCCCCGAAGTCGACGTCACGCCAGGCGAGGTTCGGCGCGTTCACCACCACGTCTCCGCGCACCATGCCGGCGATGCCGACCCCGACCGCCGTGCCAGCGGGCAGCTCACCCAGCGTCATCATCAACTCGGCGACCGTCGCCACCACGCCTGGAGGAGACCGATCGGGCAAGGCGGCCTTCGCCGAGCGGACCACCGAGCCAGTCTCGCCGTCGATGACGGCTGCGCGCGCGTTGGTGCCTCCGATGTCGACGCCCAGGCGATGCATCAGCGGCTCCTCAACTTCAGCTCCTCCACGAAGCGATCGAGGAAGCCGCTCAGCGTCTTCGTCTGGCCGGCGTCTTTCAGGCCCGCGCCGTCGAAGGCCTCGGCCGCTCGAGAGACGGTGAAGGTCCCCGGGAGCGCGAGGCACCCCAGGCTCGAGAGCACGTGCCGCACGGTGAGCTGCGCCTGCAAGGTGCCGCCGTTTCCGGGCGTGGCGCCGAGCTGCACCGTCACCTTCCCGCGAAACGGGTTCTCGTTCGGCGGCCGCGAGGCGAAGTCGAGCAGGTTCTTCAGCGCACCGGGAAGGCTGTGGTTGTACTCGGGGCTCACCACCATCAGGCCCGTCGCGGCGCGCACCCGCGTCTTGAAGTCGACGATGCCGGCGGGCTGGTTGGTGTCATGCACGTCGGGATCGTAGACGGGCACGTTCGCCGCCTTGAAGTTCCACTGATCGACCTCGACGCCCTTCTCTCGGAGCGCGCGGGTGGCCACCGCCAACAGCTGCTCGTTGAACGAACCGGTGCGCAGACTCCCGGAGAAGGCGAAGACCTTCATCCGCCGATTTCCTTCTTCGCCTCGGCGATGGTGCCGTCGATGAGCGCGCGAATCTCCTCGAGGCGCTCCTTCGTCTTGGCCTCGTAGCGCACGACGAGAATGGGCGTGGTGTTCGACGACCGAATGAGCCCCCAGCCGTCGGGCCAGGTCGCGCGCACGCCGTCGACCTCGATGAGCGAGAGGCCCTTCTTGCGGAGCTTCTCGGTGCAGGCCTTCACCAGCGCGAACTTCTTCTCCTCCACCGTGTCGAAGCGCAGCTCCGGGCTCGAG
The DNA here is from genome assembly GCA_052034585.1 of Myxococcota bacterium. Lineage (GTDB taxonomy): Bacteria > Myxococcota > Myxococcia > Myxococcales > Myxococcaceae > Xiheimicrobium. The sequence continues at coordinate 122,054 of JBPOIJ010000009.1, read as the reverse complement.
TAGGTGACCGGCACGTCGGCGAGCAGGGTCGAGAGCGGGCCCTTCTCGTTGGAGAGGATCTCGAGCAGCCGCGCCGCGGTGTAGGGCGCGTCGTCGAAGCCGAAGAAGCGGTGCTTGTAGAAGATGTGGCCGCTCATCTCGCCGGCGAGCTCGGCGTGGATCTCCTTCATCTTCGCCTTGATCAGCGAGTGGCCGGTCTTCCACATCACCGGCTGGCCGCCGTGCTTCGCGATGTCGTCGTACATGGTGAAGCTGCACTTCACCTCGCCGACGATGGCCGCGCCCGGCACCGCCTTCAGCACCGCGCGCGAGAGGAGGATCATCAGCCGATCGCCCCAGATGATGGTGCCCTGCTCGTCCACCACGCCGATGCGGTCGGCGTCGCCGTCGTAGGCGATGCCGAGGTCGGCCTTCTCCTTCTTCACCGCGGCGATGAGCAGCTCGAGGTTCTTCGCCACCGTCGGGTCGGCGTGGTGGTTGGGGAAGCGGCCGTCGGGCTCGCAGTAGAGCGGCACCACGTCGTAGCCGAGCTTCTGGAGCATCGGCACCGAGACGATGCCTCCGACGCCGTTGCCCGCGTCGACCACCACCTTCAGCTTCTTCGGCCCGCGCGTCACCGTGGAGGTGACGAAGTGGAGGTACGGCGTCACCGCGTCGAAGCTCGTCACCGTGCCCGGGGTGCCCTTCTCGAAGTCGCGCTTCTCGATCATCGACCGCAGCGCCTGAATCGTCTCGCCGTAGAACGTCGTCTTGCCGACGCCCATCTTGAAGCCGTTGTACTCGGGCGGGTTGTGGCTGCCGGTGATGACCGCGAGCCCGTCGACCGGGAGCGTGTTGGCCGCGAAGTAGACGACCGGCGTGGGGACGACGCCCACGTCGATGACGTTCATGCCCGTCGAGGTGACGCCCTTGACGAAGGCCGCTTGGAAACGGGGGCCCGACTCGCGCGCGTCACGGCCCACCACCACCGTCGAGCCGTGCGCCCGCTTCACCATCGTGCCCAGCCCGCGGCCGAGGTCTTCCACCACCGCGTCGGTCAGGTCCTTGTCGACCAACCCACGAACGTCGTACTCGCGAAAGATGTGTGCGCTCATGGAGCGACGCCGTAGCAGAGGCTCGCCGCGTTCGACAGGCCGGAGCGCTCAGCGGCAGCGGCCCCCACCGGTCGTCATGTTGGGTTGGCAGAGCCCACACGTCTCGCACGGACCACCCAACGTCCCACACGCGCTCGGCTGCGTGCCGGGCTGACAGACTCCGGCGAGATCGCAGCAGCCGACGGCGCACGTCTGCGAGCACCCCATTCCGCCGTCCATCGCGCTGCCGCCATCGAGCGGCGAACAGAGCCCCGAGAGGCACGCCTCGTTCGCCTGGCACCGCACGCATTGCTGACCGCCCATGCCGCACGCCGCGGTGGTGGTGGTGGTGAAGCACTGGTTGTCGGCCGTGCAGCACCCGGTGGGACAGTTCGCCGAGCTGCAGCGCACCTCGCAGCGCTTCGAGAAGCACTCCTTGCCTTGCGTCGTGCAGTTCGCGCACGTCGCGCCGCCCGTTCCGCACGAGTTCGAGGCGACTCCGGTGCGACAGGTGCCATTGTCACAGCAGCCCGTACACCCGGGGCACGCGCCTGCGTCAGCGCTCCCGCCTCCCGCACCACCACCGCTCGACCCGCCGCCCGTCGCGCTCGCGCACGCACCGTCGACGCAGGCACCGCTGCACGCCGCGCACGCCGCTCCGGCCTTTCCACAGGCGGTCGCGTCCGCTCCGCCCACGCAGGCGCCGGTCGAGGTGCAACACCCGGCGCACGCGGCACCGCACTTCGGCTGCCCACACGAGGCGCCGACCAAGGCGAGGAAGAGGCCGGCCGACAGCGCCGCCGAGAGGGCCAGGGTTCGATTCGTCATGGGTCGAGCGAAGAACGCTTCGGGCGGGAGGTGAAGGACAAAGTCGCCGCTCCGCTGACGCCTGGGTCGGGTCGCCGAGGACCTGCCGAGGTTCAGCTGACTGCCACCCACCTCGCGGCTCCGCCCTGATCCAGCTGGGAGAGGCGGCGGTCTGCTCCTTGCTTCGGACGAATCGCATGAAGACTCGCCAATGGTTGTGGACCCAATCGACGGGCTGGCAGGGACTCGGGCCGATGGAGTCGCCGCCGACCCTCGTGCTCATCTTCGGCGCTCGTCCCGTGCTCGAACACGGCGACGCGCTGTCGACGCTCACCCAGCACGTTCCCAAGGAGTGCTGCTTCGGCTGCAATACGGCTGGGGAGATCGAGAACGCGAACGTGCGCGACGACACTGTCGTGGCCACCGGGCTGTGGCTCGAGCGCGCGTCCTTCGTCTCCTCGGTCATCTCGCTCGCCGACGCGCCCAACGACGAAGAGCGTGGGCGACTCCTCGCCGACCGGCTCCCCCGCGCAGGGCTCGTCCACGCGCTCGTGTTGAGCGACGGCACCCAGGTGAACGGGAGCGATCTCGCGCGCGGGCTGACGATGGGCCTGCCCAAGGGAGTCGGGCTGAGCGGCGGGTTGTCGGGTGACGGCGACGCGATGAAGCACACGGTGGTGATCCACGCCGGCCAGGTGCGCACCAACTGCATCTCGCTCCTCGGCTTCTGCGGGCCGATTCGGATCGGCACGGGGAGCTTGGGTGGCTGGGACTCGTTCGGCCCGACGCGGGCGGTCACCAAGGCGCACGGCAACGTGCTCGAGGAGCTCGACGGAGAACCGGCGCTCGCCCTCTACAAACGCTACCTCGGGCGGCACGCAGCCGAGCTGCCAGCCAGCGCGTTGCTCTTCCCCTTGTTGGTCACCTTCAAGGAAGGCGACGCGCCCGTCGTTCGCACCGTGCTGGGCGTCGACGACGAGAAGGGCACCATGACGTTCGCGGGCGACGTGCCCCAGGGCAGCACCGCTCAGCTCATGCGCGCCAACTTCGAGCGCATCATCGAGGCGGGCGAAGGCGCCGCGGCCACCAGCGTTCGTGGAGGTGCCGCCGAGTTCGCGCTGCTCATCAGCTGCGTGGGCCGCAAGCTCATCCTCAAGCAGCGGGTCGAGGAAGAGGTCGAGGCCGTGCGCAACGTGCTGGGCGAGTCGGTGCTCACCACCGGCTTCTACTCGTACGGGGAACTCGCGCCCCAGACGCCCGACGCGCCGTGCCAGCTGCACAACCAGACGATGACCATCACCACCTTCACCGAGGTGTGACGTGCACCCGCTCCTCACGCGACAGCTCCGGCGGTACTTCGGCACCAACGCTCCCGCCTCCCCCGAGTTCCAGGCCTTCACTCGGGCGGTGGGCGACGCCTACGTCGCCTTCGACGACGAGCGGGAGATGCTGGAGCGGTCGCTCGCCCTCGCGTCGAAAGAGACCGAGGAGCGGTACCACGCGCTGCAGCGAGACATGGCCGAGAAGGAGAAGATGCGCACCGAGCGTGACGCCTTCTTCCGCGCGTCACCCGACATGTTGTCCGTCATCAACGCCGAGCTGAAGGTGGTGCTCGCCAACCCGAGCTGGACGCGGGTGCTCGGGTACGAGGCGAGCGCGCTCGAGGGCCTCGACTTCCTCTCCACCGTTCACCCCGAAGACGCGCCTCGCATCACCGCGAGCGCGGGCGAGCTCCTCACCCAGGCGACCCAGGGAGACACCGCCACCGTTCGCGACTTCGAGTTCCGGCAGCGCACCGCCGACGGCGAGTGGCGCACCATCTCGGCCGCGGCCACCGTCGACCCGAAGCGACGCCTCTTCTTCTCGGTCGGCCGCGACGTCACCGCCCAGCGCGCGATGGCCCGTGAGCTCGAGCAGGCCAATCGCCTCGAGGCCGTCGGCCAGCTCGCCTCGGGCATGGCGCACGAGATCAACACGCCGATCCAGTACGTGGGCGACAACCTCGTCTTCGCCGCCGACGGCTTCACCAGCGTCTTGGGCTACCTCGACGGGCTCGAGAAGGGCCTCACCGACGAGCAGCGCCGCGCCGCCGAGGACGCCGCGGAGGACGCCGACCTCGAGTACTTGCGCGAAGAGGTGCCGCGCTCGCTCGCCGAAGCGAAGGACGGGGTGCGCCGCATCGCCGAGCTGGTGCGCGCGCTCAAGGAGTTCGCCCACCCAGACCAGGCCGAGAAGGCCCACGCCGACGTGAACAAGGCCCTCGAGCGCTCCATCGTGATGGCCCGCGGCGAGCTGCGGCACGTGGCGAAGGTCGAGACGAACTTCGGCGAGCTGCCCCCGCTGCGCTGCCACATCGGCAGCTTGAGCCAGGTGTTCCTCAACCTGCTGGTGAACGCGGCCCACGCCATCGAGGAGCGCACCGAGAAGCAGGGCGTGCCGATGGCGCAGCACAAGGTGACGGTCTCCACCCGCCTCGAGAACGGCGAGGCCGTCGTCTCGATCACCGACACCGGCTGCGGCATTCCCCAGGCGATTCGCGCGCGCATCTTCGAGCCCTTCTTCACCACCAAGCCGATGGGCAAGGGCTCCGGCCAGGGCCTGCCGCTGGTGCGCAACGTGGTGATCGGCACCCACGGTGGCCGCATCGAGATCGACAGCGAAGTGAACGTGGGCACCACCTTCACGCTCCGGCTGCCCCTGGAGACGCCGTCGCAGCTGGGGAGGGCCGCCTGATGCGACGCTTGCTCCTGGTGGACGACGAGAAGGCGCTCCTCGACGGGCTCAAGAAGGTCTTGCGGCCGTGGCGGCACGACTGGGAGCTCGAGCTCGCCGTGGGAGGGCGCGCCGCGCTCGAGGCGTTGTCGGCGACTGGGTTCGACGCGGTCGTGTCGGACGCGCGCATGCCCGACGTCGACGGCGAAGCGGTGCTGCGGGCGACCGCCGAGAAGCAGCCCGCTGCGGTGCGCATCATCCTCTCCGGGCAGGTCGACGCGAAGTCGGGCCATCGGCTCGCGGCGATCTCGCACCAGTTCCTCGTCAAGCCGTCGTCGGCGAACGCCATCATGGCCGCGGTGGAGGACTGCTGCCGGCTGACCGAGTCGCTCGAGCGAGAGGAGACCCGCCGGCTGGTGGCGTCGCTCGGCCAGCTCCCCGTCGCCCCGACGGTGTACCACCGCATCACCGCGCTCATCGACCGCCCCGACTCCTCGAGTGACGACGTCGCGTCGATCATCGGGAGCGACCTCGTGCTCACCGCGTCGGTGCTGCGCTTCGTGAACTCGGCCTTCTTCGGCCTCAACCGGGTGATCGAAGACGTGCGCGAGGCGATCATCCTCATCGGGTTCGAGCGGCTGCGCGAGCTGGTGCTGCTCTCCGAGCTCTTCCCCGCCGTCGACCCGCTCGGCGTGCTGGAAGACGTGCGGCGGCGCGGCCTCTTCCGCAGTCAGGTGGCGCGGCTCATCACCCAGGGCAGCCCCTTCACCCACCTCGCCTCGGAGGCCTCGCTGCTGACCGACCTCGGGTCCTACGCGCTGGCGTGGAAGCGACCCGACGCCTACCGCGGCGTGTGGACGCGGTTTCAAGCTGGCGAGGCGATGCTGCACGAGCTCGAGCGGGAGGTCTTCGGCGCCTCGCATGCCGAAGTGGGCGCGGTGCTGCTCGGGTTGTGGCGAATTCCGAGCGCGGTCATCAACGCCGTTCGCTGGCACCACGATCGACCGGCCGAAGGAGCGTCACTCGACGCGCGCACCGCGACGGCCCTGGCGGTGCTGCTCGAGCACGAGATCATCGGGAAGACGCCGAAGGCCGAGGTCGACGCGCTCGCCGCGCAGCTCCAGGTCTCGTCCTTGTTGCCGGCGCTGCGCTCGTTCGCCGCCCGGTGGGCGCCCGAGCTGGCCCGCCCGACGACGGCGCCTTCGACGGCGAACGATGGGCGCGAGCACCAGGCCGCCTGATCAGAGGTAGCGCACGAGCTTCTTGGCCTTGAGCGCCTCGACGACCTTCCGCACGTCCTGGCTCTTTTCCTTCGGGAGCACGAGCATCGCGTCGCCCGCGTCGACGACCACGACGTCGGTCATTCCCACCACCGCGATCGGCTTGTCCTTCGCCATCACCACGCAGCCAGTGGAGTCGATGAGGAACGTGGTGCCGCTCGAGACGTTCCCGGCGGCGTCGAGCGGCCGCACCTCGGGGAGCGCGTTGAAGCTGCCCACGTCGCTCCACCCGCAGCGGCACGGCACCACCGCCATGTTGCTCGCCTTCTCGGCCACGCCGTAGTCGATGCTGGTCGCGGGCATCTTGGGGAACTCGCGCTTCACCACTGCGGCTTCCTTCTTCGTTCCCAGCACCGCGCGAATCGCGTCGAGCGGCTTGGCGAGTTCGGGCATGTGGCGGGCGAACGCCTCGAGCATCACGTCGGCGCGGAAGACGAAGAGGCCGGCGTTCCAGAGGTACTCACCCGACACGAGGTACTGCTCGGCGGTGGGTCGATCGGGCTTCTCGGCGAAGCGCTTGACCTGCTTCGCGGCGCCCGAGAGCGCGTCGCCGACCTGAATGTAGCCGTAGCCCGTCTCCGGTCTGGTGGGGTGAATGCCCAGGGTGACGATGTGCCCTTCCTTCGCGACCGAGATGGCGTCGTTCAGCGCGGCCTGAAAGGCGGGCACGTCGGCCACGTGCTGATCCGATGGGATCACCACCACGATGCCCAGCGGGTTCTGCCTGGCGACGTGAGCGGCGGCGAGCGCGATGGCCGGCGCGGTGTTGCGGGCCTGGGGCTCGACGAGCACGTTCTGCTTCGGCAACGACAGCAGCGTCTTGCGCACCAGCGGCGCGTGCACGGCGCCGCAGACGACGAAGGAGCGCTTCGGCGGCGCGATGCCCTTGAGCCGCGCCAGCGTCTCGACGATGAGCGGCCGCGAGGTGGACAGCGGGAGGAACTGCTTGGGTCGGGAAGCGCGGGAGAGCGGCCAGAAGCGGGTGCCGCTGCCGCCGGCCATGATGACGGGGAAGACGTCGGGGTGCAGGTCGGTTGCCATTGGCGCGCTCATACCTTCGCGGCCGACGAAGGGAAGCGTTGCGATGGCCGCCGCCGCACGCCAACCTCGGGCGCCATGCCGACCGAGCGACTGATTCGCTTCGCCACTCCGGAGGACTTCGAGCGCTGGCTCGAGACGAACCACGCCACTCCCGACGGCGTCTGGCTCGAGCTCGCCAAGAAAGGCGCGGCCTTCGTCACCGTCATCTATGCCGAGGCGGTCGAGGTCGCGCTGTGCTGGGGGTGGATCGATGGGCAGAAGGGCTCCATCGACGAGCACCGGTGGAAGCAGCGCTTCACCCGGCGAACGGGCAAGAGCATCTGGTCGAAGATCAATCGAGGAAAGGTCGAGGCCCTCATCGCGACCAAGCGCATACGCCCGCAGGGTCTGGCCGAGGTCGAGCGCGCGAAAGCCGATGGGCGGTGGGGCGCCGCCTACGACTCACCGAAGACCGCCGCTCCGCCGAAGGAGCTCGTCGACGCGCTCGCCAGGAACGCGAAGGCGAAGGAGCGCTTCGAGACCCTCGACGCGACGAACCGCTACGCGATCCTCTTTCGCGTCAACACCGCCAAGAAGCCGGAGACGAAGGCGCGCCGCATCGCCGACTTCGTGAAGGAACTCGCCCGCGGCGTCGTGCCCTACCCCGAACGGCTGCCCAAGAAGCGCTGACCCTCGGGTCTACCGACTCAACAAGGGCAGCCGGTCACCGGCGGCGCTCCACACCGCTTGCGGCCAGGCGGTCTGCGCGTTCACCGACTGCCACTGCAGGTTCGTGTAGTTGTAGTCGGGGTAGCCGCCGTTCACTTGTGGCCGTTCCCACTCGGCCTTCGGAATGCCGAACGTCTGCAGCACCGTGCCGAGCCACTGGTGCCAGAGCAGCCCTGGCCGGGTGACGAGGTTCATCTCGTTGGCGCCCTCGAAGCGCACGTTCATGTTCCGGTAGTCGACGGCGATGCCGGTGTTGAGCCTCCCGCCGGCGCTCCCGAAGCCGACCACCACTGCGTCGTGCAGATCGTGGGTGTGGTGCCCCGACTCCTGCGTCCACGTCATGAGCGACTGATCGAGCAGCGTCTGGCCCGTGCCCACGTTCACCGCGTCGAGCTTGGCGGCGAGGTCGACGAAGACGTCACGGAAGAAGCGGTTGTACGAGGCCCACAACGTGCCCTGCCGCACGCCGTCGACGGCTTCCGCCTGGTGCGCGACCTCCTGATGCCAATCGCCGGCGTAGTCGGACAGCGTCGGGTTCACCAAGCCCACCACCACTCGGGTGAGGCCGCAGCCGAGCGCGGCGACGATCAGATCGTTCATCACCCGGAACCAGGCGCCCTGCTCGGTCGGGTTGCGCGCGAAGGGTGCGTTGTAGACGACGGCGCCCATCGACGCGGTGGCGTACGGAGCGACCGGCGCGCTCGGCGGCGTGCACACGCTCATCGAGCCGACGCGCCGCTGCAGCTCGCTCACCCGCTGGATGTGATCGTCGAGCCGATCGCGATCGAGGCGCGAGAGCCGCGGGTTGCCGCGCACCCGCCGGTAGTTCTCGAGCACCTTGTCGACGATGGGCGCGCGCTGCTGAGTCCCCGTCGACGGGAAGAGCCGGCGGAAGAGGGCCTGCGGCGAGTCGGCCTGGGGCGTGATCTCCTGGATCGCGCCGGTGCGCAGCTCCGGGTTCGACCACGCGTACGACATGCGCCCCGACAGCACGAGCACCCGTTCGCGCACCGCCGCGAGGTCCGTGTAGAACGACGGGCTCCACGCCATCACCTGATCGATGGTGGGACGAACCGCGTTCTGCTGCGCGAGCGCGCCGTCGCTGCCGTTGGCGTCGTTGCGGGCGAAGTTGCCGAGGTGGCCGCCGGTGTGATGGCCGAAGTACCAGGGCACGTCGAAGCCACGGGCGACGAACATCTTCGACTTGAGCGTCTCGGTGAGCCGGGACGACGCGGCGGTGAGCACCGGAGACACGCCCGCGTCACTGCCGCTGGTCGCGAGGGTGAGCGGGAACGAGCGAATTTCCCGGCCCGCGTACTGCTGCCGGGTGACGTTCGCGGTCGGCAGCGTGGGCACCATGAAGCGCTCCCAGCACGCGCCGTGATGCGTGCCGAGGTTGATGAAGTTCTTCGCCTCCATCATGCCCTGCGCTTCCGCGTCGCCCGCGCCCACCAACGACGGCAGCACGGGGATCGCGACCGTCGCGCCCATGCCCTTCAAGACCCAGCGCCGTGACAGCGTCATCGCACGTCCCTCCGCTTGAACTCAGGAGCGAGCGCCACCGCCTGGAGCACCTCCCGCACCGACTTCCCCGCCAGCGCGTCGTCTTGCAGCGAGCGCAGCAGACAGCCGTCCTTCGCCTCGTCTTCCATGCGCTGGAAGGTGAAGCGGAAGTACTGGCGCGCGAAGCAGGTCTGGAACTCGCCGCCGAGCATCAGCGCGTGCAGCTCGTCGGCGTGCTCGATCGGCCGTTCACCGCCTCCGACGTTGGGGATGCCGCGCGTCGAGACTGGCTTCGAGAGCCGGAGCATGCCGGTGTCGGAGAAGAGCCGCTGCTCGGTGCGGACGCGGCCGAGCGCGTCGAAGTTCTCGGTGACGTAGCCGAGCGGGTTGAGCAGGTGCAGGTGACAGCCCTGGCAGGCGGTCTGCGGCTGCTCGGTGATGAGCTCGACCATCTCGCGGGTGGTGAGGTCGGGCGAGAGCGGAATCGGGTTCGCGCCCGCGCCAGGCGGAGGTGGCGGCAGCTGGGTGCACAAGAGCGCGTTGCGCACGCGGTACCCCTTCATCACCGGCCGGGTGTTCGCGCTGCCCGAGGCGAGGAAGGCGGCGCGAGTGAGCAGGCCACGACGCTCGGGCTGGGTGAAGTCGGGCGGGCTGCCGGCGCCGTCCCACGCGGGCTGGCCGTAGAGCGCCGCGAGCGCGGGCGTGCGCGCGAAGGCCTTGCGGCTGGTGAGCAGCTCGCCCAGCGGCGCGTCGGCGCGGGTGACGAAGCGCGCGAGCTCGAGCACCTCGGCGTTCATCTCGTCGTTCAAGGTGGCGCTCGGCGCGTCGGTTCCAGCGAAGGCGTCGAAGACGGGCGTGCCGACCCGCGTGTTGAGCGGCCCCAGCTCGTCGACCCGCCACCACTGCCCGAAGAAGTCGTCGAGCGAGGCGTTGGTGCGAGCGTCGGCGAAGAGCCGGGTCACCTGGGCGCGGTAGCCCGCCTCGGTGAGGATCGACCCGTCCTGCGCGGTGGCGAGGAGCGCGTCGTCGGGCATCGTCTGCCAGAAGTGGAACGAGAGCCGGCTCGCCAGCGCGTAGGCATCGAGCGGCGTGGGCCCGCTGGCCGCCGGGTCGCCTTCCTCGAAGTGGTAGAGGAACTGCGGCGAGGTGAGCAGGAGCGCGATGACGTCGGCGAGCACGGCCGCGTCGACGGGCGTCGTGCCAGCGACCGACGAGTAGAAGGTGAGGTCCTCGGGGGTGAGCGGGCGCCGATGCACGAGGCGGCCGAAGCGGGTGAGGAAGTCGCGGAGGCACTGCGCGTCGTTCGTGGTGGCGGTGTCGGTCGCGCAGGCGCCGACGAGCGCGGTGCGGCGCGCGGCCGTGGAGGTGAGCTCGCGTCCGAGCGTGGTGGCGAGGGTGTACGAGGCGTCGATGTGGCCCTGCTGGAGCGCTTGATCGAGGCGGGTGAAGCCGCCGTGCTTCTCGCCAGGAACGCCGACCATGCGATCGAGCGGAAACAACGCGACGTCGTCGCGCACCGAGCTCAGCACCGCGGTGCGATCTGCTGCGGCGAGCCCGGCGCGGCCGATGAGCTCGGTCACCACGTTCGAGTACTGCCGCTGAGAGAGCCGGCGCAGCGGAAGCTCGGCCGGTCGTTGCTGGGTGTCACAGGCGAAGAGGGTCGGCGCCCAGGGAGTCGTCTGCGTCGTGCCCCCGCCCGTCGTCACCGTTCCCCCACCCGCACCAGGCGGCAGCTCGGTCGGCATCGCGCCGGTACCGCCGACGATGGCGCCGTTGCAGGCCGACAACAGGGTGAGGAGGAGGACGCGCGGGGGCGTTGGCTGCATGCGGGTGTGATGCACGAGGAGGGAAACTCGGCTCACGCTGATTCTCGATGAATTCCAGACCCTTGGGCGCCTGAATTCTGGCGTGCACAGGGCCGGTTCACGCGGGACCGCGGCCAAAGAGTGAGCCCACCGCGAGGGTCAAGACGCCCATCGCGACGCCTGGGAACCCGAGCGCGACGGTGAAGAGCGTGAAGCGGCGCCTGGCCGAGCCGGCGAGCGCGGACGCGACTGCGATGCTGAGGGTGAGGGTGACGAGGAACGAGACGACGGCCGGGAGCGCGCCGAAGCCGTCTCCTTCGTCCGACGACGTGGCCGGCACGAAGGTGGGCAAACCACCCACTGGCACTGGCGCAGGTGCGCCGTCATCGCGTCGATCGAGCATGCGCTGGAGGTGCGGGTCTGCGCTTCGAGCATGGTCGCTGGTGGCGGCGGCCGACTCTGCTTGGCTTCGATCGGCAAGCGCACTCCCCGCCCACCACCCGGTCACCGAGAGGAGGACGCCACAGACGATTCCAAGCAGGGGAAGCGGACCCTCGCGCGCGTCAGCCACCACTCGACTCTACTGCGCAGCACGGCGTTTGAGGTACGAGCGGCCGCGATGACCCCAGACACCGTCGAGCTTCCGCCGGCGGTCGCCGAGGCCGTCGAAGCCAAGCTCCGCAAGACCTCTCGAACGACCGATCGGCTGATGGGGTTGCTCTTCCTCGCGGTCGTGTTCTGGGTCAGCGGCGACGGGCTCGTCTCCATCCTCTCGCTCCTCGGCGCGCTGCTCCTGACCGAGCTTGGGGTCTACGCGGTGATGCGGCTCGCCGACGCGGTCGATACCCGACAACTCGCGCTGCCGTTCATCGCCGAGCAGGTCACGCCTGGCGTCGCTCCGGGCAAGCAGGTGCTCGTCATGCTCGCGGGGCCGACGCTCTTGATGGCGGTGTCGATCGTCGCCTACCTCGCCATGTCCTTGGTCGACCCCGCGCTCGCCAAGGCGGTCGCGATGCCCGTCGTCGGCCTCGCGCTGCTCTGGCTCCTCCCGCTCAACCCGTACACCGGCTGGCGGCTGCTCAACCTGCTCCTCTTCTCGCGGGCGAAGAACCTCGAGACCCTCTTCGCGGTCGGCACCGCGCTCGTCCTCGCCGGGCTCGCGTTCGTCGGGAAGGCGTGGGTCATCTTCGCCGTCGCGATCCTCCAGCTCTTCGCCGTTCCAATCGTGCGGCGGCATCGCGACTGCGCCGAGCGGGTGAGAGATGCAGCAGTCGGTCCGCTCGGTGCGCTCGAAGCGCTCGAGCCGGAGCGACGCACCGTCGTGCTCGCCGTGGTGTGGAAGGAGTTCGCGAAGGACCTCGCCACGCTGGCCGACACGAAGCCCGACCAGGCGGCGCACATTCTGATCAACCACGCCCGCAACGTGCTGACGATGTCGACCCAGGAACACCCGAGCTGGGGCCTCACCCTCTTGGTGCTCGGCGTGTACGTCGCGCTCGGCGTCTACTTCGTCGCCGCCCTGCTGGTGATGCTCGCGCTCGGTTCAACGGCGAGCTGAACGAGCGCGCACGATGGGCAGCTGAAGTGAGGGCTCGAAGTGCGCCTCGCCGTGTTCGAAGGGCAAGCCGTGCCACGCCTCGAAGGCGGGTTGCCTGAATCTCGCGCTCGGGCTCACTTCATGCTGCTCGACCCTGACGGGAATCCCATTCTCGTCGACCAGCACGTCTGAGCCCGGCGCCGGCTTGATCAGCAGAAGCGCAGGTACGCCTGCCGCCGGGCCTCGAGCCGTGCCGCGAGCCCCGCGTGTGACGACGCCAAGGCCTCGTGAATCAGCTTCGCCTCTTCGCGATAGGCGAGCCGCTTCTCCTTGCTCCAGTGCGACGGGGGCTCCTCGAGGTTGGTGATGCGATCGGCGAGCTTCACCAACTGCACGGCCTTCGGTTGCCCTTGGAGCCGCCGCAACGAGTCGGCCATGCGCTGGCTCTTCTCGACCTGCTCGTCCTTGGTGAGCGCGAGCACGCCGTCGGCCACCGCCACGCCGAAGCGCTCGACGAGCTGTCGATGCGTCACTCCCGCGTCCTCGACACAGTCATGGAGCAGCGCACACGTCACCGCGAGCTCGACGTCGAAGTCGCGCGTCTCGGCCCAGGCCCGCAACACCTCGGCGGCGACCTTCACCACGTGCACCACGTACGGCTGCCCAGTCCCCGGCACCTTCTGCTCGCCGTGCGCCTTGGTCGCGAAGTCGAGGGTGCTCGCGAAGTGATCCGCGCTCCACATGACGGCCTCCGTTCAGCGAGCCCCTCGCCGGCCGAGCGCGTCGTACGTCGCGTACTTGTACGCCTCGGAGAGCGTCGGGTAGTTGAAGCAGGTGTTGATGAAGAGCTCGCTCGTCGCCTCCGCCATCAACGCGGTGAGCCCGATGTGAACGAGCTCGGTCGCGTGCTCGCTCACGCAGTGAACGCCGAGCAGCCGCATGTCGTCGCGGCGGAAGAGGAGCTTCAAGAAGCCGTCGTCGCCCACCATCAGCCCGCGTGCGTTGTGGCCGAACTCCGCGCGGCCGACGACGTAGTCGACCTTCTTCGCGCTGAGATCCCGCTCGGTCTCGCCCACCATCGACACCTCGGGGATGGTGAAGATGCCGTATGGAAACACCGGCGCGACCTTCGTCTTGTACTTGAGGTCGAAGAAGTGAACGACCGCGACCCGCGCCTGCTCCATCGAGGTCGAAGCGAGCGCAGGGAAGCCGATGACGTCTCCCACCGCGGCGACGTGCGGCACCGAGGTACGAAAGGTGGCGGAATCGACCGTGACCTGCCCGCGCTTGTTCACCTCGAGGCCCACCTTCTCGAGCCCGAGCGTGCCGGTGTTCGCCTGACGCCCCGCGCAGACCAGCACGCACTCCGCCTGCACCGTCTGCCCCGAGTCGAGCGACAGCCGAACGCCACCGTCCATCGCCTCGCAGCCCCACACCTGCGCGGGCATGCGAAAGCCGATGTTGAGCTGCTGCATGCGCGTCTTGAGCGCGGCGACCACGTCGTCGTCGAGGAACCCGAGAATGGTGGGCTTGGGCTCGACGATGGTGACCTCGGTGCCGAGCGCGGCGAAGAGACAGGCGTACTCGCAGCCGATGACACCTCCGCCGACCACGACCATCGACTTGGGAATGCCGTGCACGCGCACGATCTCGTCCGAGTCGTAGACGTAGTGATGATCGAACGGAAACTGTGGAGGCCGGTGGGGACTCGAGCCGGTCGCGATCAACACGTGCCTGCCGCGAAGGGTGGTGGGAGACGGCCCCTCGCCCACGGCGATGGTGTGCGCGTCGAGGAAGCGCGCGGAGCCTTGGAACTGCTTCACGCCGTGGCGGGCGAGGTTGTTCGCGATGCGCAGCCGCTCCTCGGTGACGACCGCCTCGAGCCGATAGAGAAAGTCCGAGACGGTGGCCTTGCGAGAGAGCGTCAGATCGACGCCGTGCAACCCGCGCTGGCGAAAGCCCGAGAGGTAGAGCGCCGTCTCCCGCAGCGTCTTCGAGGGGAGCGTGCCGGTGTTCACCATCGCCCCGCCGTGCACCGGCTCCTTCTCGATGAGCGCGACCGACTTGCCGAAGTAGGCGGCTTGGACGGCGCCCTTCTCTCCCGCCGCGCCGCCACCGATGACGACCAGGTCGAATTCGTCCATGGGCGTCGGAGCGTAGGCGGTCGCTCGCGGGCGTGCATGGGTCTTCGAAGCCGAGGCTCAGCCGACGAGGGAGCGAGCCGTCGTGATCAGCTGGCGCCACGACCGGACCGTCGAGCGATCTGGTAGACACGAGCGCATGACGCAGCAGTCTGCTTTTCCCGTTGGAACACCTGGCACGCCGTGGACTCACGCCGAGCGAGTGCAGTGGCGAGCGATGCAGTCGAAGCGCCGCAGCTACGCCGACGAGGTCGTCAGCCGCCTGGGTTCGCTGGAGCGTGCGTTCGAGGTGCAGTCGTACGGCGCGCTCGACTACGCCCCTGATGGAACGTACCCGCTTCACGCGCTGCGGAGCCGAGCGTGGAACGAGGCGCTCCCGGTCGCGCTGATCACCGGCGGCGTGCACGGCTACGAGACGAGCGGGGTGCACGGGGCGCTCCTCTTCGCAGCGAGAGACGCGGCGGCCTTCGCGGGCCGATTGAACCTGATCATCGCGCCCTGCGTGAGCCCCTGGGCGTACGAGCGCATTCACCGCTGGAACCCGAACGCCATCGATCCGAACCGGTCGTTCAAGACCGACGGCGCCGCGGGCGAGTCCCGCAGGTTGATGGACTTCATCGCACCGCTTCGCGGCCGGTTCCTGGTGCACCTCGATCTGCACGAGACGACCGACTCCGACGAGAGCGAGTTCAGACCGGCGCTCGCCGCGCGTGACGGGAAGCCCTTCGAGCCAGACGTGATCCCCGATGGGTTCTATCTCGTCGACGATTCGGAGAACCGGCAGCCCGGCTTCCACGAGGCGATCATCGAGGCGGTCGCGAAGGTGACCCACATCGCCGAGCCCGACGCGAAGGGGCACATCATCGGAGAGCCGATCCTCAGCCGCGGCGTCATTCAGTACCCGGTTCGCTCGCTCGGGCTGTGCGCTGGCCTCACCGGAGCGCGCTTCACCACCACGACCGAGGTCTACCCCGACAGTCCCCGCGCGACGCCGGAGCAGTGCAACGAAGCCCAGGCGGCCGCCGCGCGAGCGGGTCTCGAGTACGCGCTCCGGCAGGGCTGACGCACCAGAAACCCAACGCGAATCAACGGGTTAGCGCTTGCACTCGCGGTCGCGGTCGCGGGTTTCTCAAGACGCCCATGGCTCAGACCACCATCAACTTCGGCATCGACCTCGGCACCACCAACTCGGCCATCGCGTACCTCGACGAGAGCGGCCCGCTGGTCATCAAGAACGGCGAGGAGATGGAGGTGACGCCGTCGGTCGTTCGCATCGACGAACGCGGGGTCATCACGGTGGGCAGGCGCGCTCGCCAGCACCTCGAAGTCGACCCCGCGAACACCCGGGCGGAGTTCAAGCGCCTCATGGGCACCTCCGACACCGTCACCTTCGAGAAGGCCAAGCGCTCGCTCACCTCCGAGGCGCTCTCGGCCGAGGTGCTCAAGGCCTTGCGCGCCGACGCTCGCGACCGGCTCGGCATCGACCCCACCGCGGCGGTCATCACCGTGCCCGCGCTCTTCGAGCTCTCGCAGTGCGAAGCGACCGGCCGAGCCGCCAACCTCGCTGGCTTCACCACCGCGCCGCTGCTCCAGGAGCCCATCGCCTCGGCCATCGCCTGTGGCTTCAAGGGCACTCCCACCGACGGCTACTGGCTCGTCTACGATCTCGGCGGCGGCACCTTCGACACCTCGCTCATGAACACCAGCGAGGGCCGCATGCGCGTCATCGATCACGCCGGCGACAACTTCCTCGGCGGGAAGGACTTCGACTGGAAGGTCGTCGAGCTCGTCATCGCCCAGCTCCAGCAGCAGTACGTGCTGCCCCGCCTCGCCCGCGGCAACCCGACGTACCTCCGCGCGCTCGCCCGGCTCAAGGCGGCCTGCGAAGAAGCGAAGATCCTGCTCTCACGAAAGGAGCTGGTCGCCGTTCAGCTTCCCTCGCTCTGCACCGACGAAACGGGGGCCGAGGTCGACGTCGACCTGCCGCTGCGTCGCGCGGACTACGAGCGCCTCATCCTCCCGTCGGTCGAGTCGAGCGTCGACATCGTGCAGAAGCTGCTCGCGACGCACGGCCTCTCGAAGACCGCCGTCGAGAAGCTCATCTTCGTCGGCGGCCCCACCCTCACGCCGCTCATTCGGAGCACCGTCGAAGCCGCGCTCGGAGTGAAGGGTGAAGCGCGCGTCGACCCGATGACGGTGGTGGCTCAGGGCGCCGCGGTGTTCGCCGGCACCATTCGACTCGAGGCTCCCAAGAGCGGCGCGGCCGTCGCGCCCACCGAGGCCCCGTCGCAGACCTCGTTGCAGCTCGAGTACCCGAGCATCTCGCAAGACGTCGAGCCGTACCTCATCGGCCGGGCGCTCAGCGGCAGCAAGCCAGCCTTCGTGCAGCTCTCGCGTGACGACGGAGCGTGGACGAGCGGGCGCGTGCCGGTCGACGAGCGCGGGGGCTTCGTCGTCTCGCTCATGCTGCGCGCCCGAACCCTCAACCGCTTCACCATCGAAGCCACCGACCCGCAGGGTGGCTCCATCGTGGTGAGCCCGGCCGAGGTCTCCATCACCAACGGCATGACGGTGCTCGACCCACCACTCGCGCGCTCCATCGGCGTGTCGTTGGCGTCGAACACCGTGCACACCTATTTCGACAAGGGCACCGTGTTGCCGGCGCGCAAGACGTACACCCACAAGACGGTCGACACCCTTCGGCCCGGTCAGTCGGGAGCACTCATCTCCATTCCCGTCGTGCAGGGCGAGAGCCTGCGTGCCGATCGGAACCGCAAGGTGGGGTTGCTCTCGATCTCGGCCGAGAAGCTCGAGCGCGTCTTGCCTGCGCACAGCGACGTCGAGGTGACGCTCGAGGTCGACCGCTCCGGCCGCTTGCGCGCGCAGGCCTACGTGCCGCTGCTCGAGGAGCTCTTCGAAGAGGTCGTTCGGGTCTCGATGCCGACCGCCGATCCGGTCGCGCTCCGGGAGACCCTCGAGCGCGAGAACGAACGCCTCGATCTCCTGCGAGAGCGCGCCGCGAGAGGCGGGCACGGCGAGCTGCTCGCCAAGCTCGGGCGGAGCGAGGCCGAGCTCTTGGCCATCGAGACCCTGCTGGGCGCGGCCCAGGGCGGAGACCGTGATGCGGGGCAGCAGGCCGAGCGCATGATGCAGGGCTTGCAGGAGCTGCTCGATCAGTCCGACGCCGAGCTGCGCTGGCCCGAGCTGCGGCTCGAAGCCGCGCGTTCGCTCGCCTTTGCCACCGAGTTGGTCGTCGAGACCGACGCCGACGAGCTGACGCGCAAACATCTCGCCGCCCTCGAACGCGAGCTGAACGCCGCCATGGCCGCGCGCGACGCCGAGGTGACCGAGGAGAAGGCCCAGCGGCTGCGCAACCTCGGTTCGACCCTGCACTTCCGGCGCGACTGGGCGTGGAGCCACGAGTTCGAGCAGCTCTCCTCCGACCTCGGCCAATTCCCGGACCTCCCCCGCGCGCGTCAGCTCGTCGACAAGGGCCGACTGGCGCTCGGTGCGAGCCAGACCGAGGAGCTCAAGCGGGTGGTGCGTGAACTCTGGGCGCTCGCGCCCATCGACCACGAACATCGCGTTCGCAGCAGCTCGGGGATTCGATGAGCCGCCTCTCCGACGCCGTCGAGCCGGTGACCCGGAACCCGCTGCGGGTGCTGGGCTTGTCGCCTGCCGCCACCCAACGAGACGTCGAGCGCGAAGGGGGGCGCCTGCTCGCGCTCATCGCGGCGGGTCTCGACGCGCCTCCCGTCCCCCGTACCGCCGATGACGTCCGCGCCGCGATGGCCGAACTGCGCGACCCGAGGCGCCGGGCGATGCACGAGCTCTTCGCGCTCTCGCCCGAGCCTCCACCCGTCGACCAGGAGCGCCTCCGCGAGCACCTCGAAGGCGTGAAGCTCGACCCGGCGCAGGTTCAGCCGCTGCATTCGGTGCTTCGTCAGATGGCTGGCACGCTGGTGCCCGACCCCGCCCCCTTCACCCCTGAGCCAGCCCTCGCCCGGGCGCTCGCCACGTCGCTCGAGCCCGCTGGGCCCTCGATGCCCCCCGCGTGCGTCGATGAACTCGGCTTGGAGTTCCCGTGAGCAACAAGACGCCGCCCGACGAGAAGGGCCTGGCGCGCGACGAGGCGAGGGTGAAGACCGCTCGCACGCTGTGCGCGCTCGCCATCGAGGTGTGGCGCGTGAAGGGCAGGCTCAGCCGCACACTGCCGTTGCTCCCGTCGAAAGACGCCAGGCCGCTGGAGACGTCGGTCCTGCGCATGGAGGAGCTGTTGGTGGACGCGCACGTCACCATCGACGACCCGACCGGCAGGCCCTACGCCGAGGGCGAGCGTCACGAGGTGCTCTTGTTCGAGCCGCACGCCGAGGTGGTGCGCCCCACCATCGCGCAGACGGTGAAGCCGGCCGTCTTCGTCGAGGGCGTGCTCTTCAAGCCCGCCGAGATCATCGTCGCGACCCCGACGGGTGAGCGATGAACCGCCCGCTCCGTGCCGCGACGCTCGCCTGGAGTCGACCGTGAGCGACGGCTCGCAGAACGGCGGTCGAATCATCGGCCTCATCGTCGGCGGCCTCGCTGCCCTCATCGGGCTCTTCGCGCGTTCTGGCAGCCACGCTCCGAGCTCCGACTCGTTCTACGGGTCGAGGCAGGGTGACGACCTGATGAAGGACCTCCTCGCGCGGGCAAGGGCCCTCGAAGCGGGTCAGCGGCCGACGACGCCTTCCGACGAGCCGAACGTGCTCGGTCCGTTCTCGTTCACCCCAGACGGCGCGAGCGGCGTCATCACCGTGCGCAACGAGTCGGCCGACTTCGTCGAAGGGGCGACCGTCACCGCGACGTGCCAGTTCTCCAACGACTTCCTCTCGAGCCGCCAACGAGAGACCGTGAGCCGGCTCGCGCCCGGTCAGGAGCAACGCCTGCACCTGCCGCAGTTCACCAGATGCGCTGGCCAGCTCGTGTGGACGGTGGACGATCTGGGCCTCGTCACCCGCGCCGACGCGCCAGCGCGCCTCGTCGAGCTGCTCACCGACCCATCGCAGCAGCCGAGCTCGCGGGCGTACGTGTCGTTCATCGAGAAGACCTACGCACCCGATGCGCGCATGGCCCTCGTGCTCGCCGCGGCCAACGGCCTTCCGCTCGAGCTCTCGAACCCGGAAGAGCGGGCGATGGCGCTCGAGGCCCTGGAGCAGCTGAGGGACCCGAACAGCCGTCTGAGCCTGCTCACCAACGCCGACGTCGCGCTCGTGCCGCTGCTCGAGACCCTCGCCAGCACCTCGAGTCACGATGAACGCCTGCTCGTCCAGGGCATCGTCCGCGCGTTCACCCACGAGCGGGTGTCGTCGATGAGCGCGACCGACGTGATGCTGCGTGCTCGAGGCCACGACGCGGTCTCACGGTCGCCGCTGATGAGCCGCGCCGAGGCGCTTCGTCAGCTACCCCTCCTCCTCTCGCACACGCCGTCTCCCGAGGTGTCCGCGGCGCTGCTCAGCCATTGGCTGATGACCGATGAGCCCGCCTCGGCCTTCACCGCCCTCGCGAAGCTGCCGCAGCTCGCTTCCCAGCCAGTGCTGGCGCGCCTCGACCATCCCACCGGCGTCGAGCGGCGGTGGTTCACCAGCTCGAGCCTTCGAGCACTCGACGTCGAAGTCGACGCCACGCGGCTCGCGGCCTCGACCCGCGAATTCGACGAACGACGGCGACGACACCTCGACGAGCTCGTCGTCCGATGGGACGCCGCGGGCGATTCGAAAGAGGCGCTCGTGCTGGGCCGTGAGGTGGTGCGCCTCGCTCCGGAGGACCGCGCGCCGGCTCTGCGCGCCCGGCTCGTCGACGCCCTGACTCGACAGGCCGCGCTGCAGCCGCCCCAGCTCGCCGAGGTGATGCTCGACGAAGCGCTGAAGCTCGACCCGACCAGCGCTCCGACTCGCGAGGCTCGTGGCCAGCTCGAAGCGGCAGTGCTCGACACCCTCACCAGCGACCAGGCGCTCTTCGAGGGCCCGAGCCCAGCGTGGCCACAGCACTTGGTCGAGAACGCGCGGAATACGGGAACGACGGTGGGCGAGTTCGTGCTGGTGACGTCGGCGGGCCAGTCGGGCTACCGGCCCGCTCATGGAGTCAGGACGCTCATCAACCGGCGGCTCGACGCGCTGAACGACGCGGGCGTGCCGGTTCCCTGGGCGATCCTCCATCGGGCCAGGGCGCTGTGGCACGACGTTCGAGGGCCGCTGGGGCTGCTGCTCGCCGCGCTGGCCCTGCTGGTGCTGGTGGCGAGCTGGAGGTCGCCCGAGCGAGTCGCCCTCGCGCTCGCGCGGCGTGGGTGGCTGCGACGGCTCGCGATGGGACTGATGCGTCGGCGCGCCCGCTCAATGCCGAACGAGCTGCAGGTCTTCGTCTGCGTCCAGGTGCTGACCGAGTTGGCGAGCCACGACCGCACCTCGGCGCCAGCGTTGCTCGAGGAGGCGATCGCGCTGCGAGTCGACACCGTCGACACCACACCCGACTCCGCGGCGCTCATCGGCCGGCTGCGGCTCTTGGCGGGCGACGAAGGCGCGGCCCGCGGGGCCTTCGAGGCGTACGTGAAGCACTGCGCCGGGGCGCCGCACCCAGCCTGGCTGCTTCGTTCGGTGCATCGAGACCTCGCCCGGCTGTCGTGGCGCCGGGGAGACGACGCCGCCGCGAGACGTCACGCCCAGCTCGCGGGTGACGCCCTGCTCGCGGCCGCCGCGGGCCTCCGCTCCGGTGCGCCGACGACGCAGGGGCTCTGGGTGCTCGCGACGCGACGAGCTGACGCCCGCTTGCTGCTGGTGCAGAGCCTCATCGACCTGCAGCGGCTCACCCTCGCTTCGCTGGTCGCTCGCGGGCTCCGCGCCGACGACCCTCACGCCCGGTTCGCCCGCGCGCGGCTCTTCCACGCTCGGGGCCAGCACGTCGAAGCGCAGGCCGGTTACCAGCAGGTGCTCGGCGCACTTCCGACGCACGCAGGCGCGAAGCTGGGGCTCGCGTTGCTGAAGGGCGATCGCCCTGCGCTCGACGCCATCGCGACGGGCACCGGTGAAGCCGCCAGCACGGCGCGGTTGGAGCTCGCCCGTCAGTCCCGCGTTCCCAACGAGGCGCTCTCGACGCTCTCGGCGCTCGGCGCCGTCGCGCACTGGCAGGAAGCGCACGCCATCGCCACCCATCACTGCCGGCTGAACCAGTTCGACCTGGCTACCGCCGCGATGATGCGCGCCATCGAGCTCGGCGGCCCGGGGCTCGAAGCCGGGCTCCTCGCCATCGCCATCCGTGCGCTCCAGGTGGGTGAGCCACGCGCGGCGCTCGCCACCCTCCAACGGACGCCGACGACGGAGGCGACGAAGATGGTCGCCCACCTCGCGCAGTGGACGCTGGCGCTTCGCTGCTTTCGCGCTGCGCCCCAGGAGGGCTTCGAGGCCGCGCGCAAGTCCACTGGGGACGCGCCGCTCGGCGACGGCCAGTGGCTTGGCCTTCCAACGCCGTTCTTGAAGGTCGTCACCCTGCTGGCCCAGGGGCGGCTGCCAGACGCGCGACTCGAGGCCGAGAAGCACCAGTACGAGCCCCTGTGTGCGTGGGTGGCTTCCATCTCGAGCGCCGAGCCGATTCCGACGACGGCGGGCAACGACGCGGCCGTGCTGGCCCTGCGTGCCGAGCAGATTCGAAGCCAGTACCCGTCGATTCGCGGAGCCTTCGATCTCGTCCACTCGGCTGGGTTGTTCGCGCGCGGCCACCTCGCGCAGGCCCGTACGACGCTCGAGTCGGTGCCGTTCTCGTCGGATCTCTCCGACCCCGTCACGTTTGCGCGCGCCGAGCTCGCGACGGCGATGGGGGCGACCCCTGAGCAGGGGCTCGGGGCGCTGCTCGCCCACACCCGTGACGCGGACTACCCGCGCGCCCTCGCCGCGCTGGAGTCTCTGGAGGGCACGCCGTGCACCGCGGCCAGAGAGCTGCGGCTCGCGCTGGGAGCACGGGTGGCCTCGAGCGCCCTTCACGGGCAGCGGCTCGACGAGGTGGCTCCGGCGTTGCGGGCAGCGTTGCAGTGGAGGCCGCTCCCCGCCGACGCCTTCTCGGAGGCGTTCAAGCAGGTGCGGGAGGCGCTCGCGCTCGCCGACACCTCGCAGTGGCAGGTCACTGCCTTCGAGCACCCGCACCTCGTCGTGGGGGCCGTTCGAGGACAGACGCACGCGGTGGTGTCGGTCGTCCTCCTCGCCCAGTCGCCCACCCGCGAACACCTCGAGACCGCGCTGCGTTCGCTCTCGGAGCTCTCGGAGAACCGCGGCACGCTCGCGCAGTACCGGCTGCGAGCGCTCGAACTCGCAGGCACCATGCCGCTCGCGTCGCGGGCCGGGTTCGAAGAGGAGGTGCAGGAGCGGCTGACGAAGCTGGTGGTGGCGGTGCTCGATGCGCTGCTCGCCGAGCGCGTCTCGATCCTTCCGCCGGTGATGGCGCAGTGGCCGGGAGAAGAGGGCCTCGTTCCGCGCGCGCGTCAGGTGCTGACGAAGCGGCTGGGCGAGGTGATGCGCCACGCGCTCGAGAGCGCAGAGCAGCGCTCGAAGGAGCGCAAGACGAAGGCCCTCGCCCAGGACCTGTTCCTCGAGGTCGACCTCGCGGTGACGCGGCACCTGCACGAGCTGAAGACGCTGGGTGCGCCCACGGAGGCCATCGCCAACGCGAGCGACGTCGCCGCGCGAACGTTCGACCAGCTCAGCATCGACTTCTACAACCTGTACGGGCCCTCGTCGGCTGCGGTCCAGAGCGTGAATCGAGCGCTCGAGCTCGAGCGGGAAGAGCACACGCGCGCGCGGCTCCAGCGAAACCGTGCGCTGATGGTGGGCTGAAGCGGCTCAGCGCCCGACCGCGACGACGTGCTCCATCAGCTGATCGAGCATGCGGTAGGTCGCGCCCCAGACGACGTGCGTGCCCGCGCCCCACACGTACACGTCACGATCGACCTGGTAGATGAACCGCTTTTCCTTGCGCAGTCGCCACAGGGGCGCCTCGAGCACCTCGGCGATCTCCACCGAGTTGGGAGACAACGGCGCCTCGGCGGGAACGACGCCGACGAAGGGCGTCACCCAGTAGGAGGTGATGGTGGGCATCGCGCCCAGCATGCCCAGCACCTCGACGTCGTCTGGCTCGAGCCCGAGCTCTTCCTTCGTCTCCCGCAGCGCGGTGTGGAGCGGCGTCACGTCTTGCGGATCTCGCGCGCCTCCGGGGAAGGAGATCTGCCCGGGGTGCTTGCGCAGCGTCATCGGCCGCATCGTGAGGTAGGCCCAGGGCTCGCCGTCACGCCAGAAGAGCGGTGCGAGCACCGCCGCGTCCTTGAGCTTGAGGCCGGGCGCTTCCATCACCTTCGAGGGCACCGTGCGCAGGCGATGCTGGAGGCGCTCGAAGAACGCAGGCCGGACGCGAGCTGCGCTCATCTCGAAGCCCTCGGAGACCGAGCACCACCGACGAGCGATGAGCACGCGAACCTCATGCGGTCTCCTCGCCACGGCGACGCTTCGACGAGGTCGGCTCGAGGCCAGCCGTCTCTGGCGGAATCACGGTGCCATCGTCATCGACGACGACCACCGATGAGAAGGGTTTCAGCACGAGCGCGCCGTTGGCGATGAGCGAGCGAACCCGTTCGAGGGCATCGGCCCGAAGCACGAGCGAACGCAACGCCCCACCCGAGTCGCGTTCCAGCGAGAGCAGCTCGTCCTCGTCGACCCGAAGCACCAGGCGTCGCACCGAAGAGCCCTCGAGGCCCTTCGCCAAGGAGCTGAGCTCTGACGGCGAGCCTGCGCCCCGAAGCCACGCGCTCGACCCAGCGATGGAGAGCCCGAGCACCTCGAGCTTCGAGCGGCGCACGAGCGGAACCACCGAGCCCATCGAGTTCACCGTCACCTCGAGCCGGCGCAGCGACGGCAGGTGCTCGAGGTGTCGGGGCTCCAGCTCCCCCGTGTCGGCCTGCATCGCGAGCGAGGCGAGTGCGTCGAGCCCGACGAGCGCGTCCGGAGAGGGCACTCCGCTCACCGAGAGGCGAAGCGACGAGAGGCGGCTCTGCGCCCGCAGCCCCGAGAACGCCGAGGCCCGAACCTCGAGGGCTTCGAGCTTCGGTGGGAGTTCGAGGCCGTCGATCGACGCCGTCACTCCCACTCGATGCATGATGAGTCGTTCGAGCTTCGGCAAGGCAGCGGGAGACCACCCCTCGAGATGGTGAAAGGTCACCGCGAGCGCCCGAAGCGACGGGGTGGCCCCGAACACCTTCCCGTCGAGCGCGGGCGACTTCGCGACCGGTCCAATCGCCTCGGCCAGGTCGAGCCGAAGACTCGAAAGCTCCGGGAGCAGCCCGAGCTCGCGAGCAGACAGACCGCCTTTTCGCGCATCGAGGTCGACCTGCGTCCAGGGTCGTCGGCCCAGCTCACCGAGCACCTTGGGTGAGATCGCCGAGATCGATCTCACGTTCTTCATCACCGGGTGGGCGAGCAGTTCGACGAGGAAGCGCAGCGAGTGACGCTCCAGCCCCGACAGCTCCGACACCGTCGCCCAGGCCGCCGCTCCGATGATGGAGCGATTCACCGACGACCACAGCCGAACGTGCGCGGGGAACCCTCGCGAGAAATGGACCTCACCAGCCAGGGACAGTGGGTGCGACCAGCGCTTGGAGTCCTGCTGCTCGAGCAGCGTCGCCTCGCGGAGCTCGCGCTCGGTGAGCGGACGATGGAGGAGACGCCGCTGCGCGAGCACCTTCCCGCGATGCTGCGGGCCGGAACCGGAACACCCGACGGCACAGGTGCTCACGCACGTGCGGCGTGGAGGTTCTCCGGGCTGGAGCTGCAAGGCGATCAGCTCCCCGTAGGCATCGCCAACCGCGAGCAACGCATCGGCGAGCACGTGCCGAGGCCCATCACGCTCGGGAGCCGCGAAGACCGCGGCCTTCATCGTCTCGAGGTCGAGCGCGCGCACCGGCTTCTCGGGCGGCACGAGGTCTTCAGCGAACTCGCGTTCGACGCGCGCACAGAGCGCTTGGGTGGACTTGGGGAGAGACGGTTTTCGAGTGGCCAGCAGCGAACGTGAAACGGTCTGGAGCTGCTCACAAATCCACCGGCCCACCGCGGTGTCGACGATGCCGACGAAACGCTCCGCGAGCGACCCTGCGGCGGCCGCCGTGTGCTCGTCGCCCAGCTCGACCATCAACTCGAACGCCAGCGGCAACCACGAGGCGCGCGCACGCGGGCCGATCCCCGCCTTCGGGTCTTCGAGGAACCGAAGCAGAGCGCTCCCCAAACGAGGGTCTCGCCACTCAGCGAGCCTGGTCAGCTTGTCGTGAACGTGTTTCGGCGTCCCCCCGCCCAACGCGCGAAGCAGCCTCGGCAGATCTACGACGTTCCGCGCCGACTCCACCGCGCGCCATGCCGCGAGATCCGCAGCGCGACCCGTCGCCCCCAGTGCCGCGAGCGGGCGGCGCCCCTCTGCCACCTTCGAAAGGGCCTCGATGAGCCGCGTGATGCGTGGCTCGTGAGGAACCCACGCGCGAAGAAGTTCGAAGAGGGCTCGCTCGGCCGAGAGATCGTCTCTGGGCACGGCTGCCGTCATTCGCGACTCAACCTCCGCATCCGCTCGAGCGCGGCCTGGCAGTCAGCGTCGTCTTCTTTCGCCCCGAGCCGCGAACACACGAGACCTCGACGCAGGGACGAGCCTTCGATGGCGAGGTTCTCGAGGACGAGCGTTCTTCCGATCACCGAACCATCGGCCAGGTGCCCAACCACCAACACCGCCTCGTGCTCACCGTCGCCGAGCGTCACCTTCGTCGCGCGGTTCGGCTCGTAGGTCACCGACGGAGACGCCGCCTTCATCGAAGCGACCGCCGACTCCACGAACGACTCTCCCGGCACCGGCGAGTAGTCGCCGACGCTGAGCAACCCCGCCTCGCAGGTCGCCGTTCGCGAGAAGGCCGACGTGTCCTTCCACACCTTGCAGTCGGCGAGCGTCGCGGGCGGCATCGCCTCGACCCGCCCCGTGCTCACCAACCCGATCAACGCCCCGCCCATCAGCACGCGGTAGACGATGAAGATCATCGTCGAGCGGCTCCGGAGGAACTGGAGCAGGCCCCAGATGGCCACCAACCCCGAGAGGAACGACACGATCGTTCCCACCGCGAGCACCCCGAGCCCCGGCCCGTCGGTCGCCTGGAGGAGATGCTTCAACTCGAACACGCCCGCCAACGTCGTCGCGGGGATCGAGAGGAGAAACGAGTAGCGCGCCGCGTCGGCCCGGTTGAAGCCGCGCGAGAGCGCCCCAGTGATGGTGGTGCCCGAGCGCGAGCTGCCCGGAATGAGCGCGACCGCCTGCCAGGCGCCGATGAGCAGCCCGTCGGTGAGCGTCATCTCTCCCAAGGTGCGGCGATGCGAGGCGACCCGCTCGACGACCGCGAGGACGATGGCGAGGACGATCAGCGACGCGGAGATCACCCAGAGACTGCGCAGCGAGGTCTCGATCGTCTTCTTGAAGAGCAGGCCGCAGACCCCGATGGGAATCGTCCCCAACCCGACGAACCAGGCGAGCCGCGAGTCCTGCGTTCCGAGGAGCGTGGCCTGCGCGTGCGCCCACGAGCCGCCGAGATGGGCCCGGTCGACGCCCACGAGCCAGCGGAGTCGCGCCTGGAGCCGGCCGCCTTCCGGACTCGGCAGCCCTCGCACGAACCCACGAAGCCCCTCGACGAACGCGCGGGTGAGCTGGCCGAGATCCTTCGCGAAGTAGAGCAACACCGCCACCACGGTGCCGAGCTGAATGACCGCCGAGTAGGCCGCGCCGGGGTCCTTCCAGCCGAGCAGCGCCGGCACGATGCGCAGGTGCGCCGTCGAGGAGATCGGCAAGAACTCCGTGATGCCCTGCACGAGCCCCAACACCACCGCTTCGAGGTAGCTCATGTCGACGGCGTCAGGCTCCACACGTCGCCGCCCAGCTCGGCCTTCTTGAGCTCCCAGGCCGCGAGCACGTCAGCCGTGTGGGCGATGTACTCGGCGCTCGCGTCGAACCGGTGCTGCTTCGCGTACGCGGTGATGAACTCCTTGAGCACCGGCGAGAGGAAGTGGGTCGCCAGCACGACCTCACTGCCGTCGAAGTACTCGGTGAAGCGCAGCGCGAAGCCCGAGCCTCCGCCGTTCGTCTCGACCCGCACCACCTCGGCCTTCACGTGCACCGAGCGGCCCTTCGGCGGCAGCTGCAGCTCGACGTTCAGCCGGGTGCCCAGCTTCAAGAAGAACGACGACTCGAGGAAGAGCCCGCCGACGCTGATGTTCACCGTGGGCAGCGTCGCCTCGAAGGTGCGCGCAGGGTTGTCGGCGAGCGAGAGCCGCGCCCGCACCTCGATCGTCGCGCGTGGGTAGCGGCGAGTGTTGTTGCTGTTCGGCGCCGAGACGACCTTCGGAGCCGCCACCTTCACTGGCGCCGACGGCGTCCGTTGCAGCGACGAGAGCGCCGCGGCCCGTGACACCGAGGGCAGGCCAGCTGGACGCACGACGGAAGGCGCCTCGGGCTTGAGCGGCGCGCGCACGGCGGCCGACTTGGGAGCCGAGGCGCGTGGCTTCGGGGCGACGGGCGGAGCGACCTTCACCGCGGCCGCCTTGGGAGCCGACGCGCGCGGCTTCGGGGCCACCGGTGGCGCCACCTTCACCGGCGCAGGGGCCTTCTCCGCGACCCCGACGCGAGCCTTCACCGCGTCACGCAGCGCCTCGACGGATTGGGGCTTGGCGTCGGGGGGCAGCGGCCTCTTCTTCGTGTCGAGCCCGGCCGCCAACGCCGCAAGCGATCCCTGCTTCGCCTTCGTCTGAGTACGGGCCACGTTCGTCCTTTCTCAGCTCGACTCCGCTTCATTCCCGACGAGGCCCCTTCAAGCAAACACCCCTCCTCCGGTCTACGGAGAAGGGGCGTGGCAATCGAGGGAGCTCGCGCGCGATCAAGCGAGACCGCCAGCGAAGGACGCTACCTGAGCAGGCCCGGGAGGGGCCCGCTGCCAGCGTCGAGATCGCCGAAGCGGGTGAGGTCGGTCTGCTCCATGTAGTGGGCGATCGACACCAAGAGCCGATGATGAAAGGCGTTTCCACCGTCGAGGAGTCGTCCGGTCTGCACGCCCTTGGCCCCGCCGCCCGCGACGATGAAGGGCACGTCGTCGAACGTGTGCGCGCCGGTCGCGACCTCGGTTCCCCAGACGACGAGGGTGTTGTCCAGCATCGTGCCGCTGCCCTCGGGCACCGAGTCGAGCTTGTCGAGCACCATGCGGAACTGCTCGGCGAACCACCTGCAGATCTGCACCCGAGTCGCGCGTGGGCCCGCCGAGCTCTCGTCGTGGGTGAGGTTGTCGTGGTGGGCGCCTTGGTAGCCGAGCCACGGGTACGGCACGTTGTCGTGGCCGTTCGAGAGCTGCAGGCTCGCGACGCGCGTCAGATCGCAGGCGAAGGCCGCGGCCACCAGCGAGGCGTGCTGCGCGAAGACCTCCGGCCGGTTGGTCACTGCTTGCGAGTCGAGCATGCGCGGCGTGGTGGGCACCTGACACGTCGAAGACGTGGTCGCGGCGAGCTGTCGCTCGAGATCTCGCAGCGCGGTGAGGTGGGCCTCGAGCTTCGCGCGATCGTGCGCACCGGCTCGACGCATGAGCGCCTCGACCTCGGCCTTGTTCACGTCGATCACGCTCTGCTTCTGGAAGCGGATTCGCGCGAGCCGCGCCGCGTCCGCGTTGATTCCCGCGAACAGGGAGTCGAAGACCGCGCGCGGATCGGTCTGCGGGTTCAGGGCCGTTCGTGGTCCCGAGTAGATGGTGCGAAAGGCCGCCTGGCTGATCGAGGTCTGCACCCCGAGCTCGAGCGAACGGAAGCGGGTGCTGGCGGCGAGCCGCGAGGCGATGACCTGATCGATCGACGGGCCGGTGCTCCAGACGCCGACCGGCACGTTGCCGCCAGGCACGACGGTCTCGATGTCGTTGACGCGGCAGCCGGTCCACAGCGTCGCCATGCCGATCGGGTGTGGCGCGAGCGAGCAGTTGGGGTGGTAGGTGCCGTTCATTCGCACGCGGTCGATCACCACGAGCTTCGAGCGGTGCGGAGCGAGCGGCTGGAGGATCGGACTCAGGGTGAAGTTGACGCCGCTGCCGCTCGGCCTCCACTGATCGGTGATGGTGCCGTGCGGAGTGAAGAAGAGGAGCAGCCGACGCGGCAGCGACGCGACCTGACCGTGCGCTTCGAGCAGCGGCAACAGCGGGCTCCCGAGCAGCGGGGCCAAGGCCGCCTTGAGGGCCGTGCGGCGCGAGAGTCGATTCACGGGGAACTCCAGAGCCTGGTCCCAGAGGGAGCGATGACGTGCAGCCGGCCCGCCTCGAAGTGAAGCTCGGCGCCCGGGTTTCGATGCGTGCCGGTGTTGAAGCGCGCCGCGCCAGCGCTGTCGTAGACGACGAAGTTGCCGTCTCCCTGCATCGCGGCGATTCCCGGCGTCGTGCCGACCGTTCCCGAGCTCATCACCGCGCCGCCGCCGATGCGGTAGAGCACCAGGTTGCCGTCGAGCTGGTAGACGAGTCGATGTGTCCCGTCGGCGGTCGTCACCGACTCGTTCGGCCGCAGCGACGCCCCCGAGGCCATCAAGCGCGTGGTGACGAGGGTCGCTCCGCCGCCGCCGCTGCCGCCGCTGCCGCCTCCAGCCCCAGCCGTGCCTCCGCCCACGACGCCGCCGCCAGTTCCAGCCGATCCTCCCCCAGCGACGCCTCCGCCAGCGACGCCCCCACCCGCGGCGCCTCCACCCGCTCCCACTGGTTCGCCGACCTCGGAGAAGGCGAACGCGCGGCTCGAGGCGATGCGCCGCAAGAGGCCTCGAATGTCGCCGCCCGACTGAGCGAAGGCCTCGCTGAGCTCCTGCAGCTCGCAGGCGTCGCGCGGTTGTTCGACCCGAGCGAGCGCGAACCGGAGCCACTGCTTGCTGTAACAGTCCTGCACCTCTCGAGCGCCAGCGAGCCGAGTCGCGAGCTCTCGCGCGCCGTTGAAGGGCCCATCGGAGCCGATGGTGCCGGTGAGCACGCCCGAGGCATCGATCGGCAGGCCGTTGTCCCTCGCCTGCCACTCGCCGAGCGGGCCGTACTGCTCGAAGCCGAAGCCCACGTCGTTGATGAACGAGTGGCAGCTCGAACAGGTGGTGCTCTGCGAGGTGACGCGGGTGACGCGTTGGCGTGTCGTCTCCTGGCCCATCGCGGGCGGCACCAGCGCCGGCACGCCCGGGGGCGGGTCGGGGAGGTTCTGACACATCAGGTTCCGGCGAATCATCACCCCTCGGCGCACCGGAGACGTGGTGTCGGTGTTGGCGAGCCCCGCGAGCACGGCGGGCTGGGTCAAGAGCCCTGCGCTCCGAGCGGGATCGAGCGCGACCCGCTGGCCGTCGGCGCTCACCGAGTACGCCGCGGTGAGGAGCGTCGCGAGCTTGCCGTCGTCGCGCCGCACGACGTGATCGACGAACCGGCCGGCCTCGTCCAGCATCGCGCGGTACGCGGCCGCGTCGAACGCCGGGTAGAGCGAGGGCGACTTGTTGGGCACGCGGGTGGCGTCGACCCCGAGCAGCTGCAGGTGGAACTGACGGATCGAGGCCTGCGCGCGGTCGTCGGCGAGCAGACGATCGACCTGTGCCGTAAAGCCCTCGGGCGTCGCGAGCGCGCCCGACTGCGCCGCGTCGAGCAGCTCGGCATCGGGAGCGCCGTTCCAGAGGAAGTACGACAGCCGCGCCGCTCGGCTCTCGTCGAAGTGGTAGAGGAAGTTCGGCGACTGCAACATGGCGCGCGCGACGAAGGTGAGCCCCTCGTCGAAGGTGCCGTTGGTGCGGTGGGCGGCGTAGAGCGAGCGGTAGCGCGCGCGCTCCTCGGCCTCGAGCGGACGGCGAAAGGCGCGATGGCCGAACTGGTCGATGAAGCGCTCCGCGCAGGTGGCCTCACCAACGGTGCCGGTGTCGCAGGCGTCGACCGACGCACGGAGCCGGCTCACGCTCGAGGTGAGCTCCTCGGCGACGCGCTCGTACTGCTCGAGCATGCTGCGCGAGACGCTGCCGCTGAGGTTGTTGAGGAAGAGGCCCGTCTTCTCGTCGGTCGGCAAGCGCTCGCCGAACGCCGGCTGCGGCACCCGAAGCACCTCACGCACCGTGTTGTCGTATTCGATTCGGGTCAGCCGCCGCAGCGGGAGCGGATCGGCGCGAGTGTCGGGAACACAGGTGGAGCGCGCTGGTTCGCTGGTCCCGCCACCGCTCGCAGGCGACACCGGCTCGGCGGATCGACCTTCGATACGGCCGTCGCAGGAGAGGAAGACGACGACACTGAGGAGCAGAACGCGAGCCACGGGTGCCGCCCAAAGCACACCCGAGGCCAGCGCCGAGCTTGAGCTGAATCAACAGGTTACACCGCGCGCGACCGGCGCATCGGCCACCTCGAGAGGGACACGCATGCTCCACCCTTGACGCCGCGCCTTTACGACGGCGGCTGCTCGCCTCGAAAAGCAAACAGCCCTCCTCCGCGGTGGAGAAGGGCTGCAGCGTCACCTCATGCTGGCTCGAACCTCAGGCCGCCTTGATCTTCGAGGCGCCGACCGCGTCACGCAGGGCGTCCTTCTTGTCGGTCTTCTCCCAGCTGAACTCCGAACGGCCGAAGTGACCGTACGCGGCCGTGCGCTGGTAGATGGGCTTGAGCAGATCGAGGTGCTCGATGATCTGGCGCGGCTTGAGGCCGAAGACCTCGCGAACGGCGCGGCCGATCTTGTCCTCGTCGGCCTTGGCGGTGCCGAAGGTCTCGACCAACACGCTGACGGGCTCGGCGACGCCGATGGCGTACGAGACCTGCACTTCGCAGCGATCGGCCAGGCCGGCGGCCACCACGTTCTTCGCGATGTAGCGGCCCATGTACGCGGCCGAGCGGTCGACCTTCGAGGGGTCCTTGCCCGAGAACGCGCCGCCGCCGTGACGGCCCATGCCGCCGTAGGTGTCGACGATGATCTTCCGGCCGGTGACGCCGGAGTCGCCCATGGGGCCGCCGATGACGAAGCGGCCGGTCGGGTTGATGAAGAACTTGGTCTTCTTGTCGACGAGCTTGGCGGGGAGGGCGGCCTTGATGACCTCCTCCATGATCACGTCCTTGATCTTCTTGTTGGTGACCTCTTCGGCGTGCTGGGTCGAGAGCACCACGGCGTCGATGCGCACCGGCTTGCCGTTCTTGTACTCGATGGTGACCTGCGACTTGCCGTCAGGGCGAATCCAGTCGTGCTTCTTGCGGCGCGCGTCGGCGAGCTTGCGGGTGAGCGCGTGCGCGTAGTGAATCGGCGCCGGCATCAACTCCGGAGTCTCGTTGCACGCGTAGCCGAACATCATTCCCTGGTCGCCGGCGCCCTGCTCCTTCTTCGCGCCTTCGTCGACGCCGCGGGCGATGTCCTGCGACTGGCCTTCGATGGCCACCATGACGCCACAGGTGTGGCCGTCGTAGCCCATCGACGAGTCGGTGTAGCCGATGCGGGTGATGGTGTTTCGAACGATCTTGGGAATGTCGATCCACGCGTTGGTGGTGACCTCTCCGGCGACGATCGCGATGCCGGTCTTCACCAGCGTCTCGACCGCGATGCGGGCGTAGGGGTCCTTCTCGATCAGCGCGTCGACGACCCCGTCGCTGATCTGATCGCAGATCTTGTCCGGGTGGCCTTCGGTGACGGATTCGGAGGTGAAGAGGTAGTCCTTAGGCATGTGCTGACTCGTGCGAGAGAGGTGGAACGAAGCGCTCGCGCCTGTAGCGCGCAGCGTCATGCCGGTCAATGCAGGACCCGCGCTTGCCGTCAGGGCCCGCGCTGCGCGTTCGGATCAGGTCGCAGCTCGACGGTGACCGGCTGGCGCATGCCGTCGGTCACCATGTAGTTCTGGCGAATGGGGAGACAGCCGAGCGCCCGCACCTCGACCTCGTGGCTGCCGGCTTTGAGCGGGAGCGACTGACCGCTGCCACCGACGAGCGGCACGGCGACCCCATCGACGGTGACGACCGCGTCCTCCGGGTCGACGGTGAAGAGGAGCAGCGCTTCCTTGGGAGGAATGTTGACGTCGACGGTCTGCTTCTGGCCCTCGGTGACGGTGACCGACACCTCGGCCGGCAGACACTCGTCGTGCTCGAGGACGAGCGCGTGCGGCCCTGCCGGGAGCGTGAGCACCGCGGGCGTGCGCAGCTGAGAGGCCTGCCCGTCGACCCGAATGGTGGCGCCCGGAGGCACCGAGCGAACGACCGCGGTCCCCTTCCCGACCGGCGGCGCCGTGGGAGGCCGCTTCCAGAGCACGAAGAGGCCCGCGAGCAGCGCGAGCACGAACCCGCCCACGAGCCACCGTGACGGCCCTGTGGACGGCGGGGTGGGGGTCGTCTTCGACGGCGGCCGAGAGAGCGGCAGCGGCTTGATGGGGAGCGGCGCCTCGTCGGGCAACCGGAGCGGCGTGGCGGGATCGGTGCGGGGCTCGATGGGCGGGAGCTCGAGCGGGCTGGAGGTCTCCGCGCCCTGGCTCATCGGCGTGCGGCGCGCCTCGGCGGGCACCTCGGGGTTGCTCACCAGCCGGGTCTTCTCGAGCATCGGCTTGACGAGGCCGTCCTTCTCGAAGTGCGCCTGCAGCTCGCTCACGCTGGCGACCGCGAGCTTCGCCATCAACGTCGCGTGCGCCTCGAAGTCGGGCGCGAAGTGATCGCGGAGGAGGCTCGAGAGGGCGACGCGATGATCTCCCTCGGGCAAGGTGGCGCGAAGCGCAGTGGCGACCTCTCCCATCGTCGGGTACCGCTCGTTCGGGTCGCGCGCGGTCATCGTCCGAAACACGGTCTGCAGCTCGGGAGGCACGTCGCTCCGCTCGGCGACGAGCGACGGCCGGCTCCCCTCGAGGATGGCGTGAATCACCGCGAGCTCGTGCTCACCGCTGAACATCGGCTTGCAGGCGAGGGACTCGAAGAGCGCAGCGCCGAGCGAGAACTCGTCGACCCGGCCATCGACCGCCTTCTGGCGAATGAGCTCGGGGGCCAGGTAGCGCGCCTTCCCCTTGAGCATGCCCGCCGAGGTGCGCGTGCGGCGCTCGTCGGCGCGGGCGATGCCGAAGTCGAGCACCTTCACCAGCCCGTCGAAGGTGAGGAAGATGTTCGAGGGCGTCAGATCGCGGTGAATGAGGTTGAGCGGCTTGCCCTCGGGCGTGGTGAGCGCGTGCGCATAGCCCATCGCCTCGGCGGCCTGGGCGCAGACGTGGACTGCCAGGTGCCAGGGCATCTGCGCGTGCTGCTGGATGAGCCGGGCGATGACGAGGTCGAGATCGAACCCGGCGAGGTACTCGAGGACGAGGAACGGCCCCTCGCGGCTGCTCCCTCGGTCGAGCGTGCGCACGATGTTCGGGTGCACCAGCCGCACCGCGAGATCGGACTCGTCGAGGAACATGCCGACGTGATCCTTCGAGGAGCGCAGATCGGGCAGCAGCTGCTTCACCACGCACAGCCGCGGCGGGGTGCTGCCGGTGTCGCGGGCGAGGAACACGTCGGCCATGCCGCCCTCGGCGAGCTTCTTGATGAAGACGTATCGCTCCTTGCCGGCCGCCACCCTGCGGGAAGAGACCATCGCTCGCCCCGAAGTGGAAGTGAGTTGCCACCCGCCCGTCGGTGTGAAGAATGCCCGCATCTCGTCGTCGGAGCCCACATGACCCGAACTGTCGCAGTCGCCCTCGCTCTCGTCGTCGCCGCGCCTGCCCTCGCCGGCCCCAAGCAAGACGTCTCCAAGCCGCTGCAGGTGATCGTCAACTCGGTGCGCTTCGGGAAGGACCTCCAGGCCCTCAAGAACTTCGCGGGCGAGGAGCAGGGCAAGTTCCTCGTGGGCGACGACTGGGCCAAGGGCACCGACGCCCAGCGCAAGGAGTTCATCGAGCTCTTCCACCTGCTCTTCGGAAAGATCGCGTTCCCGAAGATCCGGAAGAACTTCGAGAACCTCGACACCGTCATCTACGACGAGCCCACCATTACTGGTGACCGCGCCTCGATTCCCTCGACCATCCTCATCAACCACCCGATGAAGAAGCAGGAGCTCAAGGTGAAGTACGAGCTCGTCAAGCAGAGCGCCGGCTACAAGGTCATCGACGTCGCGGTGCTCGGCGACTCGATGCTCACCGGCATTCGCGACGATCAGATCAAGCCGCTCCTCAAGGAAGGCGGCTGGGACGGCGTGCTCAAGGCGATGCGCGAGAAGGCCGCCGAAGTGAAGGACGTGCAGCTCAAGTAAGTCGTCCAAACACCTACATCCTCCGAAGCGCAGGGCTTGCCCGAGAGAGTGGGTCCGCTAGGGTTCCGCCGCGTTGGCGGGCGCTCTGGTGGGCGCTGGCCGAAGACGGATCGGGGCCGGTCATACCGGCAACCAGTAGGGCGGCAGTTCAAACTCACTCGGGGAGACACACCATGAAGCGCATCGCACTCGTCGCCTTGGCGACTTCGGCACTCGTCGGTTGCGGAGGCACGGCCAAGATCGGCGGCGGCAAGGAGGGCGCAGCGCAAGCGTTCTTCGCGGCCTCGAGCGCCACCTCGGCCGGCGCCAATCGCAGCGCCCAGCCGCTCGACGTGACGGGCTCGGTCAGCTGGAAGTGCCCCGAAGGTGGTGAGGCGTCGCTCCAGGGCTTCTCGGTCAACGTGGGCGGCGGCGGCACTGGCACCAACGTGCAGCAGTCCTTCACCGTCAACTACAACAACTGCGGCGCGGCGAAGAGCGACGAGGGCGTGGCGGTCTTCAACGGGCCCTTCACGGTGAGCCAGTCGGTCGTCACCACCAACGGCGCGGTCTCGGTCGATCAGACCTTCAAGGGCCGCATCGAGGTGCGCGGCGCGTTCAACGACTTCATCGAGGCGGACGTGAAGCAGCAGGTCGCGGTGAGCGGCCTCTCGAGCACCGGCGGCGCGGCGGTGACGATGAAGCTCGTCGGCACGATCAAGACCTCGACCGAGACGTACACCTACAACGAGGACGTCGCGGTCACCGCGGGCGGGAAGATCGCCGTCGCTGCGACGAAGATGTAACCAGCTCCGAGGTTGCAGGTCCCGGCGCCCTGGTGCTCCTCGTGAGTGCCGGGGCGTCGTGCTGTGGAGGACTCGACCTCGACGCTCGCGCTCCGAATGAGCTGGAGCTCGAAGACTTTCTCTCTCCAGGCCTCCAGGGCGGTTGGGAGACGAGAGCTGTGTGCTGGCACCGTTCACCCTCCGACCTGTCCCGGCGAGGGCCGCTCGCGAGTCATTCACCGATGCGCTCGCTCCTCTTCTCCTTCGCCGTCGTCGCCAGTGCGTGTGGTGGTGGAGGTGGTGGCAACTCGTGTCCTGCTCCCGGAGCTGCAGGGACGACGCACGGGGGAACGATTCGCGCTGCGGAGACCTGGTCGGCCGCTGGGAGTCCCCACCTCGTCACCTCGGCGCTCTCGATTCGCGCGGACGTCACCCTGGAGCCGTGCGCGGTGGTTCGGGTGGCACCCGACATCATCATCGACGTCACCACCGGAGGCCGCCTCGTCGGCGCAGGCCAGGTGGATCGTCCGGTGACCCTCGAACCGATCGACGCCGCGAAGCCATGGGCGCAGCTGCGCGTCCTCTCGGGCGGCACGCTCTCCCTCAGCCACGCCCGCGTCATCGGAGCCGGAGCGCCGCTCAACCAGACCCTCGACACCGCCGCGGCCATCGACGTGCGTGGGCCTGATCAGACCCAACCGCCGCAGGAGACCTTCCACGCGGATCACGTGCTCATCCAGGACTCGGCGAGCATGGGTGTCTCGCTGCGGGAAGCGGGCGGGTTCTCGGCGGCGTCGACGGCGCTCGAGATTCACGGGGCGAAGCACGCGGCGATCCGTTCCTGGGCGAGCGCGGCAGGGACGATTCCGGCAGGCAGCTACACCAGCAACGGGCGCGATGAGATCGTGCTCGAGGGCACGGGGCTCGCGAGCGTCTCGCGAGACGTCACGCTCCACGCCCGGGGAGTGCCGTACCGCGTCGGTGACGGGCTGACGCAGGGCCGGCTCGACGTTGCGACCACCAACGGGGTCGCGACCCTCACCATCGAGCCCGGCGTCACCCTGCGCTTCAAGAAGGAGGGCGGCTTCTTCGTTCAGTACGCGCAAAACGACTCGCCAGCGACGGGTGCGCTCGTCGCGGTCGGCACTGCGGCAGCGCCCATCGTCTTCACCAGCGCCGAGACGACGCCGGCCCCGGGCGATTGGCTGGGCGTGCACTTCAACGGGGTCTTGAACGCCCGCACCCGCCTCGACTTCGTGCGAGTCGAGTACGCCGGCGGAGTGACCTCGCTCGTGGGCAGCTCGTGCCGGCTGCCGGACAATGTGAACAACGCGGCGGCGATTCGCTTCTTTCAGGAGCCGACCAGCGCGAGCGTGCTCACCAACACGACGGTGGTCGCCAGCGGGCGCCACGGGGTCGATCGTGGCTGGCGAGGAAACTCATCGCTCTCCTTCCTCTCTGGTGGCAACGACCTGAGCGGTGCGAGGAGCTGCAAGGAGACGTTCCCGACGCCGACGGGTGCGGCGTGCCCGAATCCTCCGCCGTGCCCCTGAGCCTCTCCGCTTCGCAGCCGCGTCCACACACATAACCCATTGATATAACGTATAATTCCACACTCAGTTGCATTCATGCGCATGGACGAATAGACATCCAGGCGTGCTGCAGGTCCACCCGCTCCCAGCCAAGGCGATGCCTCGCGTCGAGCTGTTCAAGCTCTTCGCGGAGCCGGGGCGGCTGCAGGTGTTGGCGCTCTGCGCGGAAGAGGAGCTCTCGGTCTCGGAGCTCGCGGCGCTGCTCGACGACAGCCAGCCGCAGGTGAGCCGGAAGGTGGCTCCGCTTCGTGACGTCGGGCTGCTCGACTCACGCCGGGACGGAACCCGTACGTTTCTTCGCGCGGTCGCGGTGCAGAACGATCCCGTGGTGGCCGATGCGATCGCCGAGGGCCGCCGCCTCTGTCTGGCCGATGGCTCGCTCTCGCGGTTGCCTGGCGTCATCGCCGCTCGAGAAGCGCGCGGCGTCGAGCACTTCGACGTGAGCGAGGTCGAGAAGGGCAGCTCCACCCCGACGGCGCCCGAGCACCTCGCGCATCTCTCCGCGCTCTCGCCGCTCTTGCCTGGGCGTTCGCTCGCCATCGACGTCGGCACCGGTGACGGCCTCGTGCTCGACGTGCTCGCGCCGCTCTACCAGCGCGTCATCGCCGTCGATCGCAGCCGGGCCCAGCTCGCTCGGGTCGCTCAGCGCATCGGCTCGCGCGGCTTCCACCACGTCTCGCTCTTCGAAGGCACCTACGACGACGCGGCGCTGGTCGAGCGCATCGACTCGAGCGGCGGCGCCGATCTCGTCTTCGCTGGCCGCTCCCTCCACCACGCTTCTCGGCCGGGGCAGGCGGTGCGTTCGCTCGCGCGGCTCCTCAAGCGCGGCGGGCACCTCGTGGTGCTCGACTACTTGCCGCACGACTCCGACTCGCTGCGCGAACAAGGCGACGTGTGGCTGGGGCTCGCCGACGCCGAGGTGCGCCGCTGGCTCGCCGACGCCGAGCTCACCGTGCTCTCCGGCGTTCCCATTCCCGCCGCCTTCCACCCCGATGGCCCCGACGCCGCGCTGACCTGGCACGCGTGGGTGGCTCAGAAACGACCTCCTTCCCCTTCAGGCTCGGTGGCCTGACGCAGTCCCCGTAGTTCCCTCCAACGAAGAGAGCACCCATGGATCACAAGTCGACGTTCCCCGCGTACAAGGTGAAGGACATCAAGCTGGCCGAGTGGGGCCGCAAAGAGATCGGCATGGCCGAGAAGGAAATGCCCGGCCTCATGTCGCTGCGCGCGCAGTACGCCGGCAAGCAGCCGCTCAAGGGCGCCCGCATCGCCGGCTGCCTCCACCTGACGATCGAGACCGCGGTGCTCATCGAGACCCTCGTCTCGCTCGGCGCCGAAGTGACGTGGACCTCGTGCAACATCTTCTCGACCGTCGACCAGGCCGCGGCCGCCATCGCCAAGGCCGGGGTGCCGGTGTTCGCGTGGAAGGGCGAGACGCTCGAGGAGTACGACTGGTGCCTCGACCAGCAGATCTTCGCCTTCAAGGACGGCAAGGGCCCCAACATGCTGCTCGATGACGGCGGCGACCTGACGCTGTGGATCCACCAGAAGCACCCCAACCTCTTCAAGGGCGCGGACGCCATCAAGGGCCTCTCGGAAGAGACCACCACCGGCGTGCACCGCCTCTACGACATGTCGAAGAAGGGCGAGCTGCTCTGCCC
The DNA here is from genome assembly GCA_052034585.1 of Myxococcota bacterium. Classification (GTDB taxonomy): domain Bacteria; phylum Myxococcota; class Myxococcia; order Myxococcales; family Myxococcaceae; genus Xiheimicrobium. Next base: position 82,149 of record JBPOIJ010000009.1, on the reverse strand, counting down.
GGCGATCAACGTGAACGACTCGGTCACCAAGTCGAAGTTCGACAACCTCTACGGCTGCCGGGAGTCGTTCCTCGACGGCATCAAGCGCGCGACCGACGTGATGATCGCCGGCAAGGCGGTCGTCATCGCGGGCTACGGCGACGTGGGCAAGGGCTGTGCGTTCGCGGCGCGCGGCATGGGCGCTCGCGTGTACGTGACCGAGGTCGACCCCATCAACGCGCTCCAGGCGGCGATGGAAGGCTTCCACGTCGTGACGATGGACGAGATCTGCGACAAGGCCGACATCATCTGCACGGCGACCGGCTGCGTCGACGTGGTGACCGGCGAGCACATGATGAAGATGAAGGACGGCGCGATTCTCGCGAACATCGGCCACTTCGACTCCGAGATTCAGGTCAGCTGGCTCGAGAAGAACCCGGAGATCCGCGAGGAGAACGTCAAGCCGCAGGTCGATCAGTTCATCTTCCCCTCGGGCAAGCGCATCACCCTGCTCGCCCGCGGCCGCCTGGTGAACCTCGGCTGCGCGACCGGCCACCCGTCGTTCGTGATGTCGAACTCCTTCACCAACCAGACCCTCGCGCAGCTCGCGCTCTGGGGCGCCATCGACGTCGGCCAGAAGTTCGAGACCGGCAAGGTGTACGTGCTGCCCAAGAAGCTCGACGAGCACGTCGCGCGGCTGCACCTCGACAAGGTCGGCGCCAAGCTGACCAAGCTCTCGGACGCGCAGGCGAAGTACCTCGGCGTCGCCATCGAGGGCCCGTTCAAGCCCGAGCACTACCGGTACTGAGTCGGTCGACACGCAGTCCACGCGGCCGTCGGAGATCGACTTCTCCGGCGGCCGTGGTGTCTTTGGAGCCTGCGCCCGCACTCCGTCGTCGCTCCGAGTCGAGCGAATCGCCCGAGCTCCGCGTTAGGCTCGCCAGTGAATGGCGCGCGCTGCGTTGGTTCTCTTGGTGGCATCGACGAGCTGGGCGCAGACGCTCGGGCCAGTGAAGATCCCAGTCGTCTCGTTCAACCGCGGCGCCTGCGCGGGCGATCAACGAGACGCGCGGGTCGATGGCTACGACGGCGGGTACTGGGCGGTCTGGACCGGCCACATGCGCAACTCCGGGTACATCGATCTGTACGGCGCGCGCGTGGGCGGTGACGGGGCGGTGCTCGATGCGCCGATTCCCATCGGCACCTTCGCCTACGACGACTGGAACCCCTGCCTGCGGTGCTTCGACGATCTCTGCCTCGTGGCCTGGTCTCGCGACGACGCCTTCGTCGTCACCCGCCTGAGCGCGAGCGGCGCCCGGCTCGACCCCTCGCCGCTCGTGGTGAGCCCCAACGTTCCGCGCACCTCGAACGAGTGCACGGTGAGCCTGGAGGCTGGGCGCTTCCACGTCGCTTGGTCGTCTGGAAACGAGGTCTATCGAACCACCATCGCCCGCGATGGAACGATTGGCGCGGTCGAGCACGCCTCGCGCTCGGTCGAGGTCGACTTCGCGTCGGTGCGGCTCGGCGGGGTGGACTTCGTCGCGAACACGGTGAGCGGCGACCTCTTCCTTTCCCGCTTCGACGCCGATGGTGGGTTGACCGGCCGGCTGGTGACGAACGGCGCGACCCAGCCCGCGATCGGCACCGTCGACGGACGGCTGCTCGTGGCGTGGTCCGACTCGGCCCGGTCGCGCCCCCTTCAGGTGCAGTGGTTCGATCCCTCGCTCGCGCCGACGTCGGTGGCGCTCCCGGTGGGCACCACCTTTCACGAAGAGCCGGAGCTGAGCGACGCGGTGAGCGCCGGTGAGCTCGGGTTGCTCTCGCGCGAGGGCCCCGAGACGTCACTCGCCCTGCTCCGCTCCGACGGCGGCGTGACGGGACCTGCGCCTGCCGCGTCGTCCAACCTCCATCAAGTGCGGCTCGACTCGCGCGCCCGAGTCGCGGTCTTCCGGCAAGAGACCTCGTCGCTCGACGTGAGGTTCGCGCCGTTTCGCGACGGAGGCGTGGTGACGAGCGGGGCGATCGAGCTGGCGCTGAGCGGGCAGGCGTTGCTCCAGCCGCAGCTCGCCCCCACCTCGACGGGCGCGGTCGCCACCTTCCTCACCGAAGGCGGTCGTTCGCTGAGCGTCGACCTGCTGCTCCTCGACGAGACTGGGAACGCCGTGGGCGCACCGATTCAGGTCGCCACCAGTGCGCGCGGCCTGCTCAGTCCCCGCGTGGTCTCCACGGGGCAACGGCTCCAGACGGCCTGGGTCGACACCTCGACGAACTCGATCATGAGCAGGGCCTTTTCCGCGAGCGGCGCTCCTCTGGGACCAGCGAGCAGGCTCGGGGGCGGTGCCACCGGCGTCGCGCTCGGGGTGGCTGGGAACACCGCGCTCGTCTGCGCGCGCACGCCAGGCGGCGCGCTGGAGGCGGTGCTCCTCGACGATCGAGGCAACCAATCATCGAGGATCACCCTCGCCTCGGGCTCGGCCTACCAGTGTGGCGTCGCCGGCGCGGTCGACCGCTTCCTGGTGGCGTGGACGAAGGACACCGGCGGCGGCGCCTACACGTTCGTCGAGCTCGATGGCGGCTCGGGGCCAGCGCGGACGCTCCCTGGCAACGAGGCTGGGGGGAACTTCCCGAACGAGCTCGTCGCGACGGCCAGCCCTCGCGGGTTCTTGGTGGTGTGGCGCCCGGACTCATCGGGGCAGCTCTTGGGTGTGCGCCTCGACGCGCAGGGCCAGCCACTCGACGCCGCGGCGCAGGTGCTGTTCGACCGCGTCGACACCGGCGCGGAGCCGCAGACCGAGCACCGCTTCCCCGCGGTGACCTTCGATGGAGAGGCGTACCTCCTGGCGTGGGACAGCTCCTTCGTCGACGGCGGCGCCGAGGTGCTCGGCCGGCGCCTCTCGCTCGATGGTGGGCTGGGGCCGATCGTCGCTCTCGCCGACGGACCACTCGATCAAGAGCAGGTGTCGTTGGCGACGCTGAGCCCGGGCCGGGTGATGGCCATGTGGGACGAGTTCGAGCCGTTGCCCGGCGCCGATTCGCAGCGCCTGCGGGTGCGGCTGCTCGGCTCGGTTCCCGCAGGTGAGCGCTGCCTCTCCGACTTCGAGTGCGCGGTGGGGGCGTGTGTCGCCGGCTGTTGTGGGTGCTCCGACGGAGGGCTCGATGGCTCGGTCAGCGTGGACGGCGGCGCTGGCGAGCCGGACGCGTCGGTCGACGGCGGGAGCGATGGCGGAGCGGAGGACGGCGGCACGGCGCGACGCCGCACCTTGGGCGTCGGGTGCGACTGCAGTGAAACGGGCCCGACGGCGTCGGTGATTCTCGGAGTCTTCGTCGTGAGCTGCTGGCGGAGACGGCGTGCCTCGGTCGAATGACCGACGTCAGCAGGGGAACCACCCGGCCTGCCCGGTGTCGGAGGGGCATGGTCCGCACGGTCTTGCTCGCGTCGACGTTGGCGGCGTGCACTGGGCCGACCCTCGACCTCGCGCTGGGTGCGTCGACCTCGACCGAGTGGATCACCTACGCCATCGCGACCGACGCGTTCGGAAACCCGGGCCGCGGTGAGGTGACGCTGACGCTCACCGGAGCGGTCGCCGATGACGCGCGGTCGACCTTGATCGACGGCGTCGCCGCGTTCTCCACCCGCTGTGATGGCGCCTGCGCCGAGGAGGTCGAGCTCGTCGCAGCGTGGAATGGACAGGTCGCGACCCGCCAACGCACCAACGCCCGGCTGACGGACTCCGACCCCTCGACGCCCCCCACCGTCGCGCCGTGGGCGCCCTCTGCCGCTCCGCCGATGGGACTCATTCCAGGGTGCCCGGCCTTCAGTGTCTGCGTTGGCGACGCGTTCGTGCCGAGCCCCAAGGAGAAGGAGCCAGCTCCCTGCGTCGAGACGTCGTTGGGCGGAACGCTGTCGCTCCACCTCGTCCTCAAGGGCGCTCCGGCGAACGACCCCTTCCGGGTCACCCTCTCGAACGCGACGACGAGCTCGTGCCGAGAAGGCATCGCCGTTGGCAGTGACCCGACCTTCTCGGGCATGGCCGAGGGCCGTTGGTCGATTCGGGTCTGGAGCCTGACCGACCCCCAGCGCTCGGGCACGGCCACCGTCGCCGTCTCGAACCGCCAGCTGGTGACCGAGGCGAGTGTCTTCGTGCGGTGAGCGGCCCCCCGTGTGAGGATGGCGGGATGACCAAGCTGAAGCCGACCCTCGACAACGTCTCCACCGTCCTCAAGGCGCGGGTGCACCGCGATCTCACCGCGGCGGCGGGCCCCAACGGGCTGCTCTCGAAGACCGAACAAGCGAAGGCGCCCGACTACCTGCGCAAGGCGGCGGACGAGCTGCGCAAGGCGAACCCTGGCGGCCGGGTGACGGTGAGCGCGATGGAACAACACATCTCGCAGAAGGCGCTCGCCCTCATCGGCGAGGTGAACGAGACGAAGGGCCGCGGGGCGACGTTGCTGTCCCAGGCCGAGGCGAAGGAGGTCGCGCGACGGGACGCGACGCTCGGCTTCACCGTGCTCGAGGCCTACCAGGTCGTCAGCGGCAAGGGGCCGAACAGCGCCGACACCCTCGCGGAGAAGCACGTCAACACCGGGCTCGACGTCGATCAGGTCTTCAAGGTGTTCGCGTCGGAGACCGAGGCGATGAACTACCGCGACCCGAACGATCGCTCGGTGGTGTGGCTGGTGCGCGTCGACGAAGGCCTGCTCAAGAACACCTACGTCTCGGGGCGCAACGATCTCTGGGCGCAGAAGTTCGAGATCGACAAGCTCTCTGGCGAGCTCACGGTGACCGGCGAGCATTGATGGCGAAGCTCGCGCGGCGGACGACCAAGCGTCAGGGCGTCAAGGTGACGAGGGTGACGTGGCGCCGTCCCAGCGACAGCTCGAGGTCGACGAAGCCAGCGTCCCCCTTCGCCGACGCGCGCTCTTCGGGCAGCGCGCCGGCGCCCGCGTTCACCGCCTGCACGTCGGTACACTGCTGGGGGTTGGCCAGGCACCCTGCCGAGGCGTTCGCGTGGGTCGCATCGATCGTCGACAGCGTGGCCGTCACGCTGCTCCCGCTCCACGGAATGCGAACACGCACCGTGCGACGCACGGGCTCGTTGCGGCTGGTGTTGAGCAGGTCGAACCAGGCGTCGAGCGTGGTGGACAAGGGCGGTCGAGCAGTCGCGCACTGGGAGCGATCGAGCGTGCGCGCCAGCTGTTGAAGGCTGGCCAACGGGCACCCGAGCGCGGTGAGCTTCGCGTCGTCGTAGCCTTCGGCCACCAGTCGCGAGGCGAGCGACTCGAGCAGCAGGTGCGCGCCGTGCGTGGTGTCGGGCACGAAGCGGGTGAGCAACACCCGAGCGGTGCCGGTCTCGTCCGAGGCCAGGGCAGAGACGAAGGGATCGCTCGAGTGGGTCTCGAACGAGCGGCCGTCTGCGAGCCGGCTCGCGAGCGACGCGGCATGGAACGAGGGCTTGGTGATGCCTCGGCGCGAGAAGAGGCCCCAATCGCCGCTGAACTCATCGGTGATGGAGGAGACCGTCTCGAAGAGTGCGCCGAGCGTCTGACCGCGAAACCCCGCGCGCTGCATCGCGGTCAACGAGGCGGTGAGGTGGGCGGCGCGGTACTCGGTGTCGTGCTCCGAGCTCAGCCAGGGGTGCCGGGTCAGATCCTTGAACTCCCACGAGGTCCAATCGGTGAGGATGATCGGCAGGTTCGCGTAGCCATGCGGAGCGCTCACCGCCTGGAGCTCGGCCATCAACGCCGAGAAGTCGTCTCGCGGAAGCCCTCCGTCCGTCGCCCACGCCACCGGGCTCATCGTGAAGTTGTGGCCGTAGACGAAGTCGATTCGACAGCCGAGGGCTCGGCAGCCCGCGAGCCAGGTGTGCATCACTGGTTCGGCCGAGGCGTAGGCGGTGGGCTTCGTCTTCGGTGAGACGCCGTCGAGCCGCCCGCCGCCGCCGACTGGAGCGGCGCTGCTCACCGAGCGCACGGCCTCGGCGAACGCGTTCCACGCCGGGGCATAGAGCCTCAGGTCGCCGAAGAACTCCTCGTTGTTGAGCTCCGCGCCGTACACGAACAGGAGCCGACCCGCGGCCAGCTCGGTGGGTCGCTTGCCCATGAGCCAGCGCACGAAGCCTCGGGTCGCCGATCTCCAGCGAGCGTAGTCGTTGGTGGCGGAGGGCGGAGCGACGCTCCAGATCGCGCGCTCGTTCTGGCCGGGGACGATGGGCGCGGTGCTGCTCGACGACGACGCCCAGCGCGGCGGCCCGACGACCTGGAAGAGCACCGTGCCTCCGTGATCGAGCACGTCGGCGAGCACCGTCGCGTAGCGGGCCTCATAGAGCGCGTTGGCCTGTGGCTCGGAGGGCTCGTCGACGCCGGCTTCGTTGGCCCACTCATGCTCGAGCAGCACGATGCCGAGGCGCGTCTGGAGCGTGCGGTCGATCATCGGCCGGGTGATGGGCTGCGCCGCCGGCTGATTCCAGGCTGTCTGCCAGTGAAAGGCGGTGACGCTGGTTCGCAGGAGCTCGAGCCTCGGAGCGCCGAACGCCCCCAGCGTGACGGTCGAGACGCCGCCGTCATCGATGCCCATGGGTTCGACGACTCCCGCATCGGGCACGGGCTGAACGTTCGTTCCCGGCGGTCCGCACGAGGGCAGCGCCAGCACGAGGAGGAGCTCGAGGCGGAGAGGAGCCATCGAACACGACGGACACCGCGGCCGGAAAAATCGGAAAAGGAAAGGCGGTGCGTCAGCCCAGGGCCGTCACGGCGGCGCTCGCGACCCGCGTGGCCGTTCGTTCGTCATCGGGAAATTCGAGCTGCTCGTACAAGCGCGCGAGGCGGGAGACCTTCGAGAGCGCCAGCTCGGGTCCTCGGACGACGTGGAGGTGCGCGATGAAGAGGAGCCCGTAGCCGCGCTCCACCTCGGCGAGCGAGGCGACGTCGAAGCCGAGTTCCTTCCTCGCGAACTCGAGGTACCGCGGAAGAACGGCGGGCACCTCGGCGGCGTGATGCTCGACGGCCTGGAGCACCCGCTGGGTCGAGGCGAGCCCGACGAGGTGGAGCACGTCGACCAGGTAGTCGGGGAAGAAGGGCTCGGTGGCCACGGGCTTCGCGAGCGCGCGGGCGACCGATTGATCGAGCGCGACGAGCGCAGGCTGGCGGGTGAGCGCCTCGAGGGAGACGAGATCGACGGGGAGATCGCCGTCGCTCCGGGCGAGCGTTCGCTGCGCTGCTTCCCGCGAAGCCTGGAGATCGTGCCGAATGGAGACGAACTCCTGGTCGGCGATCTCGAGCAGCCCGGCGACGCGTGCGAAGCGGCGGCGAATGGCCTCGGGCACCGCGTCGTTCACCTTGTAGCCGAGGTCGTGCTCCATCTCGGCCCAGGCATGCTGGAGCGCGGTGCGGACCTGCACCTCGAAGCGGAACGACGGGTGCGGCCCGCCTGGGTGCGCGCAGACGTAGTGCACCGAGCGGTAGCCGGCAGGCCGGGCGCGCGCGATGGAGTGATCGAGATCGACCTGGAAGTGCTTCTCGATGAGGCGGGCGACGACCTCGACGTGATCCTCGAAGGACACCGAGACGCGGAGGCCGACGAGATCGGTCACGTCCCAGAGCGAGTGGTAGCTCTTCTCGGGGCGGGCGAGCTTGTGGGCGAGGCTCGTCGCATCCTTGAGGCGCCAGGAGATGAAGGAGACCGGCACGCTGGCCTCGAGGAGGAGCGCCTCGACTCGGGCGTGGACCTCGCGGGCGAGCTCGTGGAGCTGGTCACGGTGCTGGGCGTACTCGTGCAACATCGTGTCGGACACGCGGCGACCGTACACCGCTTCTCGCGCAGCCGACGGCCCGAGCCGCCTTCACGGACAGGGCTGGCCCAACGATGCGAGCGACTGCTGCATCACCGGATCGCTCTGCTCGTGGCGCCAATACCAGAAGGAGGTGCCCTGGTTCTTCGCCGCGCAGAAGCGTTGGTGAAACTGCGCAGCGGTGAGCGGCGGGCGCGGGTTGTACTCGTTCACCAGACACGGCTTGCCTCGGCACTGGGCGACCGTGGCGGGTTGATCTTGATGGAGCTCGACGAAATCGACCGCGCCGATCGCCGCTGCTTCGTCGGCGTTGGTTCCGAAGAGGTGGCGAGTCAGCCCGAGCCGCGACTCCTCGGAGCGCACCGCATCACGCAAGCCGATCGTCCACGCGGGTGAGTAGCTGGCCACGAGGCTGATCTCGTTTCCGTCCTGATAGACGACGTTGTCGAACGCGCCGGTCTCCCGAACGACCTGCCGCACCCAGCGATCGACGATCGAGCCGGCGCTGAACGACCCGCTCCCGGCCGTCGCGCAGAGATCGACGCCCTGCGCGTTCCCGTCGCGAGCCCACGCGGAATACCCAGGAAGGTCGCCCCACCGGCAGTGCTTGATCGCCCAGCCATCGACGAGATCGATCTCGACCCACATGTGCTGAGCGCGCGCCAGGCTGATCAGCTCGCGTACGCGCGCCCAGAAGCGCGGGTTGAAGTGATCGAGATCGGCGACGCCTCCGTCTTCGAGGTAGCCGCCGCCGTAGCTCGCGAGCTCGGTCTCTCCGTTCGCCGTCGAGGTGAGGTACGGCCCGAGCCGCAGATGGAGGAAGTTGACGTCGTTCGACGAGGTGAGGCGGATCCAGGCCTCGTCCACCAGCGGCCACCCGTAACCACCACCGCAGCAGCTGATCGCGCCGCGCACGTCGATCGCGCCGCCATCACCGAGCACGAACCGCGAGCCACTCACCCCAAGCGCCATCGTGAAGGTCCGCCCGGCGTCGAAGGTGCCGGCCTCGAAGACGCCAGCATCGCCCGCGTCGGGGGCTCCGCTGTCAGGCGCGCCTCCGTCGACCTCGAGCGGGTGACACGCGGAGACGTCGTAGCCGTCGCACCCTGGAGCACACCGCATCACGCCGACTTCGAGTGGGCCGCAGGTCGCTCCACGCACGTCGGCGCCGTCACAGACCTCGGCCGCTTCGGCAACGCCGTCACCGCACTGGCTGGCGACCTTCGCGTCAGGTGACGGTGGAGTCGGTGTCGCTGCCTCACACCCGAGAACGACGATCGACGCCACGCACGCAATTCGCATCGGCGTCGCCATTCCACGTGACGTGCCAGCGCCTGCGAGGGGCGCGTGCTCGGAAGGGTGACCGCGAGTGTTGCCTGCGGAGCGACAGGTGGACTGCGGAGTGCGCACTCTCGCGCGTCAAGGGATCTGCCAGGGAGTGGCTGCTCCGAGACGAGCTCGCAGGGACGAACGAAGGTACGCGCCCTGCACGACCGAGGCGCATGAACCGTCTGCTCCTCCTCTCAGCGCTCGCGTCGGCGTGCGGAACGTCCTCCGCGCAGCTCGATGACTCACCCAGCCTCGCGTCTCACGTGGCAGCCCTTGGTGCGCTCGACGCCGTCATTGTCGACGCGCAGTTCCCCGCTCGCCTCGCTCCAGGTGAGCACGGCACCGCGACCGTCACCGTGAAGAACACCGGCTCGGTCACCTGGACGGCGGCCACCGGCTTCAAGCTCGGCGCGGTCGGCGACGAAGACCCGCTCCATCGGCGAGACGTTCGCGCCTTCCTGGAAGACGACGCCCGCATCGGCCCCGGAGGCACCGCCACGTTCGAGCTCGAACTCGAGGCGCCCTCGAGCCCCGGCCGCGCCGACACCGACTGGCAAATGGTTCAGGAAGGCGTGCGCTGGTTTGGGCAGCTCGTCCGGCGGAGCGTCGAGGTGAGCGGCGCCAGCACTCCGCCGAGCGGTGGCGACGAGGTCGAGCTCTGTCGTGGGGTGATGGTCGATCGCTCGGGCCGAACACCGGCGACCGCCGCCCTCCAGCGTTGCATCGAGGGGACCGCGAGTGGGCGAACGCTCGAGCTCCCACCCGGCACCTACCGAATGAACGCCCAGCTGAGGCTTCGTCAGCCCATCACCCTGCGCACGCAAGGCGCTCCACCCGACGGCTCGTGTCTGAGCGGCGTGAGCTGTGCGCGCCTGCAAGCCGCACCCGACCTCCACGTCGACGATGGCTTCGTGGTGATTGAAGGAGAAGGAGTCGTGCTCGAGCACGTCGTCATCGACGGCAATCGGTCGGCGCGCCTGAGCTCGGCGTCGGCGAACGAGTGCGCGGCTGGCCACAACCGCGCGGGCTTCAACGCCACCGCCCAGGAATGCTTCGCCTGCGGCTTCCTCTACTCCGCCTCCATCGACGCGCTCTGCGGCTCCGGCTTCGAGTGGCGCGGCGACGAGGCGACCATCATCGGCAGCACCTTCCGCGACAACGGAGACAACGCGCGGCACATGATGTGGTCCGACGGGCTCACCTTGCTCCGCAGCGATGGCGCGGTGGTGCGCAACAACGAGTTCATCGACAACTCCGACATCGGCTTCATCTCGGGCGGCGCTCGGGGCGCTCGCTTCCTCGACAACGTGGTGCGGCAGGCCCGGCAGCTCGCGTTCGGCGGACTCATGCTCGACAACTTCAACGGGAGCACGCCGGGCGACTTCGAAGGCGCGGTGCTCGCGGGCAACCACGTCGAGTGCGGAGCGCAGCGCTGTGACTACGGAGTCGTGCTCGGGCCACACGCCTGGTACCCGTCGGCCAACGTTCGCGGCGGTGAAGTGCGCGGCAACCTCGTGCGTGGAGCGAAGTTGGGCATCGTCGCCTCGGGTGCCGGAACCGTCGACGCGCCCATGGTGCTCTTCGGCAACGACGTCGCTGGGAGCCCCTCGAGCGCACGCTTCAGCTGTGGCCAGCGCCCCACCGCGAACGTCGTCATCAGCCCCGACTCCTTCGTCGACACCCGCGGCGAGACGCCCTCCGCGCGTTTCCCCGTCACCAACTGCCCGTGAGGTCCTCCATGCGATCGCTCTTCTTCGTCCTCTTCTCCGCGTGTGGCGTGGGCATGGCGCAGCTCGGCGCCGACGGGGTCCCCTCGACTCCGGCCGATGCAGGCACCGCAGGTGGTGGTTCGTCGAGGCTGGGCCCGGCGGATGCCTCGGCCAACTGCGTGCAGACGCTCTCGGCCGTCGGCACGAACTCGCTCTCACTCACGAGCGGTCAGCGAGGTCAGTTCACGGCCCTCCTCCGCGACTCGTGCACGGGACCGGTTGGCGGCTCGACGGTGGCCTTCGCCTTCACGGGAACGACCGATGCACGCACCGATCTCACGAGCGCGTCGACCGATGCCGCGGGGCTGGCGAGGGTCGTGGTGACGGCGGGAACGCAGAGCGGGACCTTCGAGCTCGTCGCGAGCAGCGCCTCGTCCTCGGTGCACTTCCTGGTGACCGTGACCGCGATAATCGACCCGTGCCTGAATCACTGTTCGAACGGCGCGCTCGACTGCGGTGAGACGGGCCTCGACTGCGGAGGATCCTGCACGGCCTGCCCCGTGGCGATGGTGGACGACGCGACGGTGACGGTGAGTGGCCCCGCTTCCCTCGTCTGCATGGCGGCGGGTCAGGTGAGCGTTCAGCTCCGGAACGCCGGGACCACCACGTGGACGACCGCGGCCGGCTATCGCTTGGGCTTCGTCGGTGGCTCCGGCGCGCCGTTGCTCCCGGCAGGAACCGCGCACCAGCTCGTGCTCCCGCAGACCGTCGCACCTGGGCAGGTGGTGACGCTCATGGCGTCGATCGCTGCACCCGCGGTGCCGGCCTCGTACGACGCGCGCTTCCAGATGCAGAAGAGCTCGAGCGGCTTCGGCGCGATCGGTTCGCGTGCGGTGACGGTGACGCCTGGCTGCGCGGCGACGACCGGGTGCTCCTTTCCGCAAGGCGTCCCTGACCCCGACTTCACTGGCCACTCGACGACGAGCACGAGCGTCGGAAACACGGTGAACCAGGTGATGAGCCAGCTCTCGGGCTGTCCCGTCGGGAGTGACTGCGTGCTCTCCGGCTTCGCCGATGCCCAGGCGTGGTTCGCCGCGGTGACCTCGGCGCTGCGCACGCGCGGCCTCTGCGCCGGCCAGCACGAGGTGGGTTCCACCGACGAGATCGCGGTGAGCGACACCGGCTGCACGGGGCTCTGGTACGGCTTTCACGCCTACAACTACGGAGGCGGGAAGGTCGTCTGGGCTCCCGGAGCCAACCGCGGCAGCTGGAGCATCGCCTCGCAGCACTGCTCGCCCTGAGCGCTACCGCACGTGGGTGAAGAGGTCGCGCGCGTCTCTGGGCGCCGTGAAGCAGCTCGACACGCTCCCGCCAGGGGACAACCAGCGGGTGCCGAAGTCCTTGCCGCCGCGAATGCCGCTGAGGGAGACGGGCTTGAAGGGGGCGACGAAGCGTCCAGCGAGACACCCGTCGAGCACCGAACCCGACGAGGCCTCGACGACCGAGCGAACGTTGCACGCGAAGCCCACGTTCTGGAACCAGACTGGCGCGGTCCAGTCGCTCGGAGTGCCGACACACGCATGCAGACCGCCGCGAACGTCGGTGTCGATCAGCGCGAGCGCCGAGCCGATGCCCTGCGTCGCGACCACCTGGCCAGTCGCATCGAAGGTGCTGCCCTCGATTCGGAGGGTCGCGTGACCGCTGCGCGAGTTCTTCGCCGCCGCGCGGTACCAGAGGTGAACGGGCCTCGCGCCGAGCTCGCGGCGATTGCCGGCCAACGACTCGAGGTGCGCCTGGCTCGCCGAGCATCGCTTCAGCCGCACCTCCAGCACCGAGGCGTCGTCCTGGAGATGGAACCGAAACGCGTGCTGCCCCGAGTTCACCGCGCGCGCGCCGTCGAGCACCAGGTCTCCGAGCTCCGTCGTGAAGGCCGCCCCACCCACGCCACCGTGAGGGCTTCGGTACGAGACGGCCGCGAAGGCGCTCTGGTGCGAGTTCCGGCACTCGACGTCGACGAGCCGAACGTGGTTCGCGTGCACGAGCCCGAGGCAGTTCCGGTACGGGAGCGAACCGACGAGCGACGGTTCGTGATCGATGACGAGGTGCTCGAGCGTGACGTACTCGGACGGCTCCGGCGCGCCTTCGTGTTTCCCAGAGGTCTTCGCGTAGCGCGGGTAGTACCTGCCGTTGAGCAGCCCCACGACGTCGATGGTGTCACCCCAGTTGTGATCGAAGGTGGTCGCGTTGAAGATCGTCGCGCCGTTGCCCGCCAGGGTGATGCGCCTGCCCGTCACCATGATGCCGTGACCGCCTGCCACCTGCCGGCGCATGACGTAGCGCCGCCGAGAGAACGTGACGGTGCAGTGATTCGTCGGAGCGCTCGAGGCGCGCGCGACACAGCGCTCGATGGCTTCCTGGATTCCTGGGGTGTCGCCGTCTGGGTGGTTGGCGAACGCGGGCTCGGCGAGGACCTCGTCGACGAGCACCGGCGCGGTCTCGACGAACTGCGGCCACGCCCGGGTGCCGGCGTAGGTCAGCTCGCTCGACTCGACGGCGAGCGACTCCTCGACCTCGTCGACGGGGCCACCACACGACAGCAAGGAGACGACACCGATCGAGAGCAAGGAGGTGCGCACGAGTCATGGAGCCACGGCGCCGCGTGACCGGCTCACGGTGTTGCCTCGGAACCAACAGTGGAGCGGTGCTCCGTCGCGCTTCTCGATCTCCGAGAACCGAAAACGCGCGGAACGACGTCACCCGTCTCTGGCATCGGCCGTGAAGTGCCTCCGAGCACCTCGCCGTCTTCGGAGTTCGCCCATGCGCATCACCCACCGTCCCCAACCTGCCGTCTTCCGCACCCAGCCGCCGAGCGCTCGTCTGCCGACCCGCCCGACCCAACGCGACGTCTTCGAGCCGCGCTCGGGGCACGCGCCGGTCCTCGCTCAGGCTTCGAAGCGCGCGGCTGCCTCGTCGCTCGCCTCCGTCGCCGAGCGCACGCTCACCTCGGTCATGACGCGACTGTTCGAGTCCATCGCCAGGAAGCTCGGCCAGGCGCTCGAGCGGTTCCTCTCCCGCGCCCAGCCGTCGGCGCCAGCGGTCGAACCCGCGCCGTCGACTCGTCCACTCCCGACCGACACAGGGCTCGCGCCGACGCCGATCGGTGGCGAGAAGCCGGGACAAGTGGCCTACGTGAACACGATTCAGACGCCGGGCGTCGCGCCGAAGTCGCAGTTCCGGGACGTGGTGAACCAGGCCATCGATGCGGTGCGCGCGCGTGGAGAGGGCATCGACCCCCAGGAACCCGATCGCATCACCAGCTACGACACCTACCACTCGGCCGTCGTCCGCGAGCTTCGTCAGCGCGGCTACCACGCGGCCTACGACGGCGAAGAGCTCGCGGTCGGCCGTGCGGGTGACACCTTCAACGAGCAGTTCGACATCTCGACCTCGACCGGTCTCGTGCGGCGGTTCTACGCCTCGTGGGTGAGCCCGCCGGTGTGGGCGTGACGGACGCCGCGAAACGAAGCGTCGACGGGACCACCGCGGCTTGGCTCTGGGTCTAGACTGCGCCCGTGGTTCGCTTCCTCTCACTCCTCGCGCTCCTCGCGGTCGGCGCCTGCTCGTTGCTGATCGACACGCGCGGGCGGTGCTCGACGGAGGCCGACTGTCTCTCCGGTCAGCGCTGCGAGGGTGGGTTCTGCAACGACGGGACGGGGGGTGGGGCGAGCGGCGGCGGAACGGCGGGGGGCACCTCGACTGGCGGCGGAACGGCGGGAGACGGCGGCTGCACCGAGTCGGTCAGCGACTTCTGCGCGCGCCTCGGTGCCGAGTGCGGCGAAGTGACGGGCCTCGAGCTCTGCGGCCAGCCACGCACCGCGCAGTGTGGCTCGTGTCTCGACGGCGGTAGCGGCTGCGACGCCGGGCGCTGCACCTGCGTGCCCGAGAACGACTCGGTGCTCTGCGCTCGCCTTGGGAAGACCTGTGGCCCGCTCACCGCCACCGACACCTGCGGCCAGGCGCGCACGGTGCCGAGCTGCGGCACCTGCACCCTCCCCGCGACCTGCTCGGGCACCAACACCTGCACCTGCCAACCCGAGCCCGACCCGATCTTCTGCTCGCGCCAAGGGAAGACCTGCGGCGCGCTGACGGCGCCCGACAACTGCGGCACTCAGCGAACGGCGACCTGCGGCGGCGCGTGCGGGTGCGGAACGACCTGCACCAACAACGTCTGTGTCACCGCGGCGTGCTCACGCGGGAACGGCCAGAGCTGCGCCTGCACTCCCGAATGCTGCGGGAACTCGAGCTGCGTTGGCGGCGTCTGCTGCAAGAACCCCGGCACGACGGCAGGCTGTGGCCCGAACCCGACCGACACCGCGTGCGAATGCGCCCAGTGCTGCAGCGGCTGTTCCCGGAACAACCAGTGCATCGCGAGCAGCCAGTGCAGCGGCTCGGTGCCGATGTGCAACTGACGAGCGAACCTCGATGACGACGCGCGCGAACGGGAACGGAGGAGCGAGCGAGCCCCGCACGCGATCGATCTCGATGGACGAGGGCTCGCTCCCCGAGCGGCTGCGGCTCTCGGCGCGGCTCGACGGCAAGGAACTCGCGGCCCACGTCTTCACCCGCGGCAGCGTCACCGTGGGGAGCGCGGCCGGAAACGACCTGGTCATTCCGCACGACACCGTCTCGCGCCGCCACCTCGAGCTGAGCACCAAGGGCGGCTCGCTCTTCGTGAAGGACCTCGGCTCGCGCAACGGCACTCGGTTGGCGGGCTCACGCGTGGGCGAGGCCTTCCTTGGCATCGGTGGCGTGCTGGTGCTGGGCAACGTCGAGCTGCGCATCGACGACGCGTCGGAAGCGCGCGCTCACTTCGGGCCACTCGAGAGCGTGGTGCCGGTGATGCGCGAGGCCATCGAGAGCCTCCGACGAGTCGCGCCCTCCGACACGACGGTGCTCCTGGAAGCCGAGACGGGCTCGGGGAAAGACGTCACGGCGCGGGCGCTTCACCAGGCGAGCGCGCGGGCGCAGGGGCCGTTCGAGACGCTCGACTGCAGCGCACTGCCGAAAGACCTCGCCGCCTCGGAGCTCTTCGGTCACGTCAAGGGCGCGTTCACTGGTGCCGAGCGGGCGCGCGCCGGCGTCTTCGAACGAGCCGAGGGTGGCACCGTCTTCCTCGACGAGCTGGGCGAGCTGCCGCTCGAGCTCCAGCCGTTGCTGCTCCGCGCGCTCGAGAACCGCGAGGTCCGCCGCGTTGGCGACGAGAGGCCGAGGCGCATCGACGTGCGAGTCATCGCCGCGACGCATCGAGAGCTCGACGCCGACGTGCGCGCTGGGCGGTTTCGGGCCGATCTCCTCCATCGGCTCGCGGTGGTGCGGGTGCGCCTGCCCCCGCTGCGAGAGCGGCTCGACGATCTTCCGCTCCTGGTGAGGGCCATTCTCGAGCAGCTCGGCCCTCGCGCGCGCGGCTTCGCCCTCACCCCCACCCTGCTCAAGCAGCTCCGCGCGCACGCCTGGCCGGGCAACGTGCGGGAGCTCAAGAACCTCATCGAACGAGCGCTCGCCATCGGAGAGCTCGGACTGTCGAGTGCAGCGGGAGAGGCCGACGCTCCTGCGCGCGCGCTCGACTATCACCAGGCCCGGGAAGACGCGCTCGCCGCCTTCGAGCACGACTTCGTCGTTCACCTCCTGCGGACCTTCGACGGCAACGTCTCCAAAGCGGCGCGGGAGGCCGGCCTCGATCGCGTCTACCTCCACAAGCTGATCAAACGACACGGCATCGACACGACCCGGCTCTGATCAGGGGCCGAGCAGCCAGGTGACGAGCGCAGCGACGGCGAACGCGCCTGCGGTGACGAAGGCCACGTCGGCGAGCAGCGCGCGCTGGCGCACCGACGCTGCGGCGAGCTCGTAGGACGGATCGAGCACCGAGAGGCGGCTCGCCTGCACGCTCGCCGAGACGCCGAGGCCGATCCCAACTCCGAGCCCGACGACGCTCGCTGCGCCGAGTCCGACGGCCACCCACCGGCTCGTCGCCCACCCACCGTGCGGCGCGGGCTCGAGGTCGACCCTCGTGGGCGACGGGAGCCCCTTCGCCGGGACCGACTCGACCACCGGGAGCTTGCCGATGAGCTCGTTCGCCAACGCGGTGAGATCGTCGCCGATCGACTTCGCCTTGAGCGTGCGCGTCACGACCGCGAGCGAGGTGCCGCTCGAGCCCTCCACGACGCTCGCGTCGACGGCGAGATCGGGCCCCACCTTGACGAGCTGCAGCGAGATGAGTCGATCGAACCCACCCACCTTGGCCAGGCTCGCGACGCACGCGGTGGCGCCGTGACAGACCGCCGTGTCGGGGAAACCCGCCTTGGCCAGCCGCTCGTTCGCCTCCGCGGCCGACACGAGGGCGCCGAAGGGATGAGGCTGACGCGCGAGGGTCTCGAGGAGCTGTTGCCCGAGCTCGGTGCCGCGAGCTGCGTCGAGGCCGAGCCGACGAGCGATCACCACCGAAGCCTCGGGCTGAGCCGTGAGCAGCGCCACCGTGAGCACCCCGAGCATGAGCGCCGCACGCTACTACACGCGTCACGGCTCGCGGCCATCGAGGGCGCCACGCACGAAGGCGTCGAGGCTCGCGTTCGTCTCGGCGCGTGGGCCAGAGGCCAGCTGTTTGCCGACCTCCTCGAGCATCAAGTCGAAGAGGCGGCGATCTTCCGCGCTCTTCCCGCTCCGGGCTCTTCCCCAGGCAGACGCGATGCGCTTGTAGCGAACCGCGAGCGCGTCTGGCCGGGGCTTGGGACGATCGGGCGCTGGCGTGACGACGGGCGGCTGGTCGAGTCGAGCGGGCTCGAGCTTCGGCGTCTCGGCCAGCGGAGCTTCGTTCGTCGCCGTGACGTTGGGCGTTGGCGCGGCCACCGGCTCGCTCGGCGCTGGTGGCGGCGACGCGGCGCTCGGCTCGGCTCGAGGTCGGCGCTCGACCGAGAGGACGACGACCGCCGCGGCGACGAGGGCCGCGCCGATCGCGCTCACCGGCAACAGCCAACGCCCGCGCGACGTCGGCCGGCTCACCGGGTGATCGACGAGCTGGGTGTTCGACTCGCTCGTGCTCGCGGTCCGGGTGACACGGAGATCGTCGCTGTCGAGCGCGTTGGGCGGCGAAGCGATGGTGTCGCTCGGCGGGAGAGCTCCGAACGACGCGGCGTCACGAGTCTCGGCGCGTCGCGCGGCGCGCACCTCCGAGGGGCGCTCGTCGCCGACGGGCTCGGGCACCAGCTGGGTCATCGAGGACGGCGCGACGATGAACTGGGTCGCCTCGAGCCGGAGCGCGCGACGCAGCGCCTTGATCTCGTCCCGCACCTCGGCCGCGCCTGCGGGCCGGTCGGCCGCGCTCTTCGCGAGGAGACGCAAGACGAGGTCGTCGAGCTCGGCCGGCACTCCGCTCACCCGCGAGGACGGCGGCTGAGGCGCCTTGTTGAGGTGCATGTTCACCACTTCGAAGGCGGTGTCGGCGGTGAAGAGGCGTTGGCCGGTGAGCAGCTCGAAGGCGATGACGCCCACCGCGTAGAGATCGGTGCGGGGCCCGACGGGCTGACCTCTCGCTTGCTCGGGCGCCATGAACTCGGGAGTGCCCATCACGCGAGAGACGCGGGTCTGAGGCGTCTCGCCTCTCGGCGCCGGCGCCTGCTTGGCGAGGCCGAAGTCGAGCAGCTTCACGAAGCTCGAGCCGTCGGGCTGCCGCACGAGGAAGATGTTCGAGGGCTTGAGATCGCGGTGAATCACGCCGGCCGCATGCGCCGCGCCGAGCGCCGCGAGCACTTCGTCGAGGATGCGCAAGACGTCACCGAGCGGGAGCGCGCCGTGCTGCTTGAGGTGCGCCGACAACGAGCAGCCCGAGAGGTACTCCATGACGAAGTACTGCCGGCCATCGGGCAGCGCGCCGAAGGAGAAGATGTCGATGATGCCGCGGTGGCCGATCGCGTTGACCGCGCGCGCCTCGGAGAGCAGCCGATGCGCTTCACCCTTCTCTGCCGCGAGCTCTCGACGGAGCAGCTTGATGGCGACGCGCTTGCCGATGACCGGTTGAAAGCCCTCGTACACCTGCCCCATGCCGCCTTCGCCGATGAGGCCCTTCACCCGGTACTCGCCGATCATCGAGCCGATGGTGCGCTCGGCCCCTTCGTCCGGATCCTCCGCGGCGCCGCCATCGCGTGGGCAGACCGGCATGCCGGGAGGAACGGGCTCGTGGCAGACGGTGCACTGACGCATCGAAGTCGTCGACTCTACTCTTCGATGGGCGAAGTCGAATCACCCGCGCGGTGTACTACAAAGCCTGTCGGTCCCCCGTGGAGGCTCCGTGAAACAGCTCACCCTCGTCCTCGCGCTCGCCGCGGCATGCTCGCCTGCGCCCGACCCGTCGGATGGTGGAGCAGCAATGGGCGGGGGTCTCTCGGCCACGAGCGGAGGCGGGTCGGGCGGCGGCGGCACGAGCGGCGGCGCATCGGGTGGCGGCGCGAGCGGCGGCGTCAGTGCCGGTGGCGCGAGTGGTGGGAGCACCTCGGCGGGCGGCGCTTCTGGCCCGGGCTGCGCGGGCAAGACGTGGGCGCTCTGCGAAGACTTCGAAGGCGCCGCAGCGGGCGCGCTCCCAGCCGGGTGGACGCAGCTCAATGGCTGGGGCCAAGGCACGGTGAACGTCTCGACGATGGCGGCACATGGCGGCACCAAGGCGCTCCTCAGCGTGACGACCAACGCGGGCCAACCCCGCGCGCAACACCCGCTCCCAGCGGCGCTCGGCGGTCACCACTGGGGCCGCGCCTTCTACCGAGTCGAGCCACCAGCACCGAACGCGGCGACCACGAGCAACTACTTCCACATCACCTTCGTCGGCCTGCGTGCGGGCTCCAACGAGTCACGGGTGGTCGACACGGTGCAAAGCCCGTCAGCGCGCGTCCAGTACCTCTACAACCTGCCCGACGACTCTTGCTGCGATGGCTCGGGCTACACCTATCGCTACGACGGCCAATGGCACTGCGCCGAGTGGTACGTCGACAACGCCTCCGACAGTTTCCGCTTCTTCATCGACGACACCGAGGTGACGGCGATGGGCTTCACCGGCCGCACTGGCGCGCGGCTCGCCGACTTCACCACCCTCGCGGTGGGCTCGATTCACTACGTGCCCTCGAACGGTACCTTGCGGGTGTGGATCGACGACGTCGCGGTCGACGGAGCCGCGCGCATCGGTTGCCAGTAGCTCAGCGATACAGCCCGAGCTGACGGAGCCTGCCCAGCTGCTCGCTCTCGCCGAGCGTCGCGTCGCCCACCTTGCCTCCGATGAGCGCCGCGCCGCCGAGGATCAGCAACGACCAGCCACCCGTGCCGAGCGCAGAGATCGCGAGCGCGGCGGCGCCGGCGCTGCTGACGAGCTTCGAGACGCCCCCCGCGGTGTCTCCGTTGTTCGCCCAGTCATCGAGGCCGTCGACGAGATCTCTCGCCGAGTCGTAGAACGACAAGCCACTGCCGATGGCGCCGAGCGCCGCGGCCGTCCGAGCGAGGCCCAACGCGGCTGCACCCTTCTCGAGCCCAGTCACGGCGAGCTCTCCCACCTTCGCACCGGCGTCGACGAGGTCGGCCGTCGAGCCCGACGTCGCACCAGCGAGCGCCACCGTCACGTCGGCGAGCTTCAGCGCCTTCGCCAGAGTCGAGTCTTTCGCGAGCAGCCCGGTGAACTTCTCGGCGAGCCCGAGCGTCTCGGTCGCCAGCTCGGCCGGCGAGATTCCGGCGAGGCCGAGCTGGGCGATCGCTGCGTCACGCTCGGGCGTCGGCATCGCGCTGAGGTTCACCTTCGCGGTGTCGAGCACGTGCCTGGCGGTGAGCTGCTCGATGGCCTTCGCGTGCGAAGGCGCCACCTGCCGCAGCAGCTCGCGCGCACCGAGCAACTCCCTGGCAGCAGCCTCGGGCGGGAGACTCGCGAGCCGTGCCTTCCCAGCGCCGCTCGTCATCGACCGGACGACTCGGTCGAACACCCGCTCATCGCCTGGTTGGTTCACGGTCGCGCGCAGCGTCTCGAGGGCGCGCACGATGGAGGGATCGGCGAGGAGCGATTCGACCTTTCGATACGCGGCAGCGACGTCGACGCGCCCACGGTGCTCCGGCTTCTCTGCCAGGGCGATCGCGCTGAGCGTCACGGCGAGATCACCCAGCGGCGTTCCGCGCTGTGCACCTCGGAGCGCGGTGACGAGCGCGGTCTGGTACTGGCCAGCCCGGGACGTGAGCTCGGGCATTCCCTCGGTCGGCTTCGTGACTGCGAGCACCGATCTCTTCGCTGCATCGGTTCCGCGCGCAGCGAGCTCGCCGATCGCCTCGTGCTCCGCGTCGGTCAGTCGTTTGAAGATCGCCGGCGTGGTGAGCGCGAACACCGCGAGATCGGGTGTTGGATCAGTGGCAGCGTGGCGAAGCAGCGCCTGCACGCCCTCTCTCACCGAGGTGCTCGGGAGCCCCTGGTACGGAGGTGTTGCTTCCGCCTCGCGGGTGACAGCCGACTCCAGGAGCCGGCGCTCGCTGCTCGTCGTGCGTGACCCCAGCGCGTCGACCAGTCGGCCCATCGTTCCCGCATCCAGCGGCTCGAGACTCCGCAGCGCCAAGTCGCGCCGAGCGCGTGGCAAGGCGGAGAGGGTTTGGGCGAGCACCTCCGCGGCGGGCGTCGACGTTCCCGTGGCGCGCTGATGAATCGTCTCGGACGCGAGCGCTTTGGTGAGCGCGTCGAGGTGTCGTGGCTCGGCGTGGCTCGCGAGTCGTTGGAACGCGGCGACCGCGGCTTCGTGCGCTCCCTCCGAGCGATACCTGAGCGGGAGCTCGAGCGCGTCGAGGACTCGAGTCGCGTCACCCGGCTTCCCAGAGGCGGCGGCGACCGACGCCATGCTCGTGAGCACCTGGGGCGCGAGGGAGAAGTCGACCGGCACCGCGAGCAACGCCTCCGCCGCGTCCCGATGCCCCGAGAGCGCGGCGCGTTCGAGCACCTGCGCCGCTTCGCCCTGGAGCCCGGCCTCACTCGCTGGGAGGAACTCGATCGCCTTCGCGAGCGCCGGGTAGCCGGTGCGAGAGCCGGCCGCGAGCGCCTCCATCAGGCGACGGATCTCCGCTGGTGAGGTGACGACACCGGACGACGCGACCGACTCCGCGAACCGTTCCTTCACTCCGGGCGTCTTGGTCGTGTCGAAGACGTCTCTCCTCGCCGCCGCGAGCCATCGATCGGTCGAGCGGGTCGCGAGCAACACGTCGATCGCGCCGTCGTCGCCCTGGGTCGCACGGGTCGTGAGCGCGCCGAGCAGCTCCTTGGAGGGCCCGTGGCGTGAGAGCGACTCCGCGAGCGCGTCACGCAGCCGAATCGGCAGCGCCTGCTGGGTCTCGAGCAAGAGGAGCCCCGCGGCCTCGGGACGGGCGGAGGAGGAACGGCCCTGGTGGCGAATGAGTTCCTTCACGTCGCTTCGACCGCTCGCAGCGAGGCGACGCACCACCGACAGCGCTTCGGGGTTTCCCGCGGCAGCGAGCTCCACGCTCCGGTACACGGCCCAGTCGGGTGGCCGAGAGCCGCTCGCGAGTCCGAGCTGGGCATCGATGACGGCGCGCTCGCGCCGCAGCCCCGCGGTGTGGCGGCCGAGCTCGAAGGCGTCGACGTGGGTCCACCGCTGCGGCACCCGAAGGAAGACGTCGGTGATGGCGTCTCGGAGCGTCGGCCGTTCCTTCCACAGCGCGCGCAACGTCGCCTGCATCGCCTCACCGCGCGGCCCCGAGAGCTCGCCGCTCACCAACGAGAGGTCGCCCTTGCGCAGGGCTGCCTCGACGGCCTCACGCTTCGGGCTTGGCGGGTCGGCGGGCGCGCGAGTCGACGACGGCGCGGGAACGGGCCTGGCGAGCGGCTTCTCGACACGGGCCGGTGAAGTGATGAACGAGGGCAGGCGAGCGGCGATGCGCGTCATGGCCAGCTGCCGTGCAAGCTGGGCTCCAGTCGTCAGGCCGAGCGGTCAGGCGTGGTTGCGCGAGTCACTACGCAACCGATTGCTCGAACGCTCAGGGCTGCGGCGGCCAGCTCAGTTCGAACGCCCAGCGGGTCGCGCGCCCTCGTCGGGCCGAGCGCGCTGGGGCCGATTCTCTTCCTGCCTCAGCGCCTGGTACTTCTCCTGCTGCGTCGCATCGAGGCTGGGGAGGATCAGCTCGTCGGTCTCGCGCCGCTGATCTCGGAGCGCGCGCATGTCCTCTCGCTGCGGTGGCTCGCTCTTCGCGAAGAGGGCTTGGCGGGCCGCGTCCTCGAGCGCGAGGCGCTGGGTGAGGAGCTGCTCCTGCTGGAAGCTGAGGTGCGCGTCCGAGATGAAGCTCTTCCACTTCGCCTGCACCGCGGCGGCGCGTTCCTTCTGCCGTTCCTGGCGCTCGGCGAAGCGCTCCTTGGAGAGATCGGCCTGCACCTCGCGAACGAGATCCTTGAACGCCGTGCGCATCGCGGGGTCGGCGACGTCACCCTGCATCACCGCGTGCAACTCCTGCTTCAGCTGCGCGACCTCGGCCACCGTCACCGGGTTGGCGATCGGAACGCCGCCATCGGGGAGCGCGCCCGTGGGCTGGCCGGCGTGCTGCTCGAGCACGAGGATTCGGCTCCACAAGGTGCGCTGCTCGGCTTCGGTGCGATCGAGCCGGCGCTCCAGCGCTTCGAGCCGTTCGACCGACGGCAGGGCCTGCGTGCGCTCGGCCTGCGCCGGGGTGGCGCTCGGAGACGACGACGGAGCGAAGACCGCGATGCCCACCGCGGCGAGGGCCACCACGAGGCTGACGACCGGGAGGAAACGGCTCATGACCCTCGAGACGGACGCCGCGCGCCGACCTTCACTCGACGCCGGAGGAGGAGTCCGGCGAGCCCGACCAACGGCGTCATGCCCACCGCCGCGCAGCCACCGACCTTCGGCTCACACTTGAGGCAGGGCACTTCGATCGACCTGGGCGGCGTCCCTTGCGAGTAGTCGAGCCGGCTGCACGTTGCCTCCTTGCAGGCCCCCTTCTTCGAGTCGTCGGTGTCGCACGCGTCACCAGCCTTCTTGGTCGAGCAGCCGGTGGTGTTTGGCGGTGGAACGTCGGCGCGCGCGGACGAGGCGAACAGGGCGAGGGTCAGCAGCAGGAGTCGGAGCATGCCGGAAGGGTAGTCGATTGCTCCTTCGTCCTCGACTCTTCCCGCGCGCGCTGTAGGACTCTCCACGGCTCGACGGACCCGCTTGACCTTCTTCTTCCTCGGGTGTTGCTGATGCACATGCGCGCCTCTTCAGTCGTCTCCGCCCTCGCCCTCGCGCTCGCGCTCACGGCGTGCGGCAACAAAGGCGCCGCTGGCCCGAAGTACTCCACCACCAAGGTGGACAAGGGCCCGGTCGTCGGGCGCGTCACCGCGACGGGCACCGTCTCGGCGTTGGTGACGGTGCAGGTCGGCGCGCAGGTCTCCGGCCGCATTCAGACGCTCTCCGCCGACTTCAACTCGAAGGTGACGAAGGGCCAGGTGCTCGCGAAGCTGGACCCATCGCTCTTCGAGGCCCAGCTCGCGATGACGGCCGCGAACGAGAAGGCCGCCCTCGCCGGAGTCGCCCGCGCCCAAGCCCAGGAGAAGGACGCCCAGCGCAAGCTCGCCCGCGCCAAGCAGCTCGTCGATCAGAAGCTGGTGCCCCAGGCCGACTTCGAGAGCGCGCAGGCCGACGCGGAGGTCGCGCAGGCCAACATTCAAGCCGCCGACGGCACCCTCTCGCAGGCTCGCGCGGCGCGGCAGCAGGCGCAGGTGAACCTCGCCTACACCACCATCACCTCGCCCATCGACGGCACCGTCATCTCTCGCGCGGTCGACGTCGGGCAGACCGTCGCCGCGTCGCTCCAGGCGCCGACCCTGTTCACCATCGCCGAGAACCTCTCGAAGATGCAGGTCGACACCAACGTCTCCGAGGCCGACGTGGGCAAGCTGGCCGACGGCATGGAGGCGAGCTTCTCGGTCGACGCCTTCCCCAACCGCGTCTTCAAGGGCCGCATTCGGCAGATCCGCTTCTCGCCGCAGGTGGTGCAGAACGTCGTCACCTACGACGCGGTCATCGACGTGGAGAACGATCAGCTCCTGCTCCGCCCGGGCATGACGGCGAACGTGAGCTTCGTGTACGCGAGGTCCGACGACGCGCTGCGAGTGCCGAACGCCGCGCTCCGCTTCCGGCCCGACGCCGAGCTGATGCGCAAGGCTGGCAAGCCGGAGCCGGGCAAGCGCTACCTCTGGCTCCTCGACGGAGAGACGCCGACGCCGGTCTTGGTGACGGTCGGTCTCTCGGACGGAACGGTGACGGTGGTGCAAGGCGACGTGTCCGACGGCGCGCAGGTCATCACCGAGAAGTCGGGCGGTGACACCGGCGGTCCGCGGCCCGCTGGGCTCGGCGGCAGCAGCGGCATGGGCGGCGGCATGCGGAGGGCCTTCTGAGATGGGCACGCCGGTGGTGGCCCTCGAGGGCATCACCCGGGTCTTCTCCTTGGGAGACGTCGAGGTACACGCGCTGCGCGGCGTCTCGCTCACCGTCGAGCGCGGAGAGTTCGTCGCCATCCTGGGCAGCTCGGGCTCGGGCAAGTCGACGCTCATGAACGTCATCGGCTGCCTCGATCGCCCCACCGCTGGGCAGTACCTCCTCGATGGGGCCGACGTCTCGAAGCTCTCGCGCGCCAAGCTGGCGATGACGCGCAACCGCACCATCGGCTTCGTCTTTCAGTCCTTCAACCTGCTCGCCCGCACCTCCGCGATGGAGAACGTCGAGCTCCCGCTGCTCTACTCCGGCGTCTCCACCAAGGAGCGGCACGCCCGCGCCAAGGCCGCGCTCGAGCGGGTGGGCCTCGGGGAGCGGCTCGAGCACCTGCCCAACCAGCTCTCCGGCGGCCAGCAGCAGCGCGTCGCCATCGCGCGTGCCTTGGTGACGAGGCCCAGCCTCCTCCTCGCCGACGAGCCGACCGGCGCGCTCGACAGCCGCACCAGCGAAGAGGTGATGACGCTGCTCTCGAGCCTCACCGACGTCACCGTGGTGCTGGTGACGCACGAGCACGACGTCGCCGCCTGGGCCGAGCGGGTGGTGACGCTCCGCGACGGGAAGATCCTCTCCGACAAACGGCAGACGCCGCACCGGCCTGCCCTCACTGCCCCGATGGAGGCCTGACATGGGACCGCTCCAGACGACCCGCCTCGCCAGCCGCGCGCTGCTCCGCAACAAGCTGCGCAGCTTCCTCACCGCCCTCGGCATCATCATCGGCGTCGCGGCCGTCATCGCGATGGTGGCGATCGGTGAAGGCGCGAAGAGCCAGGTGGAGGAGACGTTCGCGGCGATGGGCACCAACCTCCTCATCGTGATGCCGGGGTCGGCCTCGTCGGGCGGCGCGCGTGGCGGCTTCGGCACTCAACCGACGCTCACCTGGGACGACTTGAAGGCGATTCAGACCGAGGTCTCGCAGGTCTCGGCCGCGGCGCCGACGCTGCGCATGCAGGCCCAGGTGCAGAGCGAGGAGCAGAACTGGGGCACCAGCGTGCAGGGCACCACCCCGACGTACTTCGAGATTCGCCGCTGGCCGACCAGCATCGGCGCACCGATGACCGAGTCCGACCTCGACTCCGGCGCCAAGGTGATGTGGCTCGGCGCGACGGTGGCAGAGAAGCTGTTCGGGCCCGGCGCCGATCCCGTCGGCCAGGCGGTGCGGGTGCGAGGCGTGCCGTTTCAGGTCGTCGGCGTGCTCGCGAAGAAGGGCCAGAGCCCGATGGGGCAGGACTACGACGACACGGTCTTCGTCCCGACCTCGACCTTCCGCGCGCGCTTGAGCCCCGGGCTCGGCAACTTCCTCTCGGGCGTCATCTTCGTGCAGGTGCGAACGGGGGAGGACACCGGGCGGGCGCAGCGGGCGGTCACCTCGCTGCTGCGCGATCGCCATCGTCTGGGTCCCGGGCTCGAAGACGACTTCAGCATTCGAAACCTCGCCGAGGTCGCGAGCGCACAGCAGCAGGGCGCCGACACCTTGAGCGCGCTGTTGGCCAGCATCGCCGCCGTCTCGCTGCTCGTCGGCGGCATCGGCATCATGAACATCATGTTGGTGAGCGTCACCGAGCGCACGCGGGAGATCGGCATTCGCATGGCCGTCGGCGCGACGCCCGGGCAGATCCTCGCGCAGTTCCTCGTCGAGGCGCTGGTGCTCGCGGTCATCGGCGGGCTCGTCGGGGTCGGCGTTGGGCTCTTCGCAGCACAGCAGCTCTCGGTGCAGTTCGGCTGGCCGTTGATGGTGCGGCCCGACATCGTCGCGCTCGCGACCGGCTTCTCGGGGCTCGTCGGCGTCGGCTTCGGGCTCTACCCCGCGCTCAAGGCGTCGCGGATGGATCCCATCACCGCGCTGAGGTTCGAGTGAGTCGCGGCGCGCTCCTCGTCCTCGTCCTCGTGACGAGCGCGGTGGCCGAAGAGGGCCTCACCCTCGAGGCCGCAGTGCACCAGGCGATGGAGCAGCTGCCCTCGCTGAAGGCCGCCCGGGCGCAGGAGCTCGCCGCGAACGCGCGAGTGCGGGAGTCGTTCGCGCCGATGTTGCCGCAGGTCTCCTTCGGGCTCGGGTACAGCCGCTCGACCGCGAACTTCGTCGCCCGGCCCGGCGCGTTGCCCTCGAGCGTCTCGGGCGCGTCGACCTTGAGCCTCGACTCCTTCGACTTCTTCAACGGCAGCCTGAGCGCGCAGATGCTCGTGTGGGACTTCTTCACCACCTGGAACCGGCACCAGGCGACCCAGCGCGCCGCCGAGGGCCAGGCCGCGCAGACGAAGTCCCTCGAGCTCACCACCAGCCTCGAGGTGCGCACCGCCTACTACGCCGCGAAGGCGCAAGACGAGTTGGTCGCGGTCACCCAAGCGGCGCTCCAGAACACCCAGGCGCACCTCACCCAGGTGCAGGCCTTCGTCACGGCGGGCGCCCGGCCGGAGATCGATCTCGCCCAGCTCCGCGCGGAGGTGGCGAACGCGAAGCTGGCGGTGGTGAACGCGAAGAACGCAGCGGCGCTCGCTCGGGCCAGGCTCGGCCGTTCGATGGGCGTCCGAGGCGCGGTGACTCGTGCGCTCGTCGACGGCGCTCCGGGAGCCGACTCGCAGGAAGACGAGTCGCTCGAGGCGCTCCTGCCGAAGGCGCTCGAGGTTCGGCCCGAGGCGGCGCAGCTCGAGGCCCAGGTGCGGCAACAGGAGCTCTCGCTCGCCGCGGTCAAGGGCACCTACTGGCCGACCGTCTCGGCGCAGGTGTCAGGCACGGCGCAGGCGCGGCAGCTCTCGAACGTGGTGCCCAACGTGAGCGGGCAGCTCTCGCTCTCGTGGCCGCTCTACCAGGGCGGGCTCACCCGTGCGCAGGAGGCCGAGGGCGAGGCGACGCTGGTGGCGGTGAAGGCCCAAGTCGAGACCTTCACCCAGCAGGTGCGGCTCGAGCTCGAGCAGGCGCAGCTCGACGTGCACGCCGCCCGCGAGGGGCTCGAGGTGGCGCAGGAGGCGAAGACGGCCGCAGGAGAACGGCTCCGGCTCGCCGAAGGGCGGTACCAGGCCGGCGCGGGGAGCATCATCGAGCTGTCGGACGCGCAGGTGGCGCACACCCAGGCGGGAGCCCAGGTGGCGCAGGCGACCTTCACCCTCGCCTCGGCACGAGCCAGGTTCTCCGCCGCGCTCGGACGTTGAAACGACGGCGGCGAGGCGTGTACGCAGGCGCCGTGCTCCACCTCGCGATCTCCGTCTCGCTCGCCATCGTCGACCCCGAGCCGGTCGGCCTGGGAGCGCCGGCACTTCGGGCAGCGACGCTCCTCGCCGAGAGCCCGCCGCCGCTCTCGATCCCCGACGAACCGACCCTCTCGACGTCGGCGAGCACCGAGGCCGAGCTCGAGGCGCTCAACAAGCGCATCAGGGCGATGGACGTGCACTGGCCCACCGGCGCCGTCATCGCCGGGTACGCGGGCGGGCTGCTCCTCTACGTCACCTTCGTCGTCGGCCTCACCGCGCTCGCCGTCGGCGGCACGTCGGCCATTCCCGCGGCCGTCGTCATCGGAATGGGCATCGCTGGCGCGGGGTTGATCGTCGTGGCCTGGGTGACGGGCAGCACGGCCGCAGCGGGCGCCCGTGAACAGCGGGAGGAGCTCATCAAGGAACGGGACCTCCTCCAGAAGCGGCTTCGAGATCAGGGCGAGGCCGTGCCCTTCGTCGAGCAGCGGCTCCCGGCGATCACGCCGCTGGTGACGCTCGCCCAGTTCTGACCCGGCGCGCTTGCAGCGTCTCGACGACAGGGCCCGACGACTCGCGGTTCGAGAACGGAGCCCTTCGAATCGAGGAAGCAGGCTCCGATGAACCCGGCCGTGCGCCAGCTCGAACGCAGCTGCGCGCGCCTGGACGCCGCTTGAGGAACGGCTCGAACGGTTCGAGGCGCGTCGATCAGAAGGAGTATCGTCTCGCTCGGTGACGCTTCGCGAAGACGAGTGGAGGCTCCTGCGACAGGCGGCGCGACGGCCCGATGACGAGGCGCTGCGACGGGTCCTGGCCGATCGGTTGCTCGAAGCCGACGAGCCGCTCGGCGAGCTACTCCAGCTCGAAGCCGAAGAGGGCGAGCTCCACCGGCGACGCGCCCTCGAGCTGGAGCTGCGCAGCTCGCTCAAGCCGAAGCTGGTGCCGTGGGCTCGCGAGCTGGAGCTCGACCGCGGCTTGCCGTCGTGGGCGCTGTTCGACCCATCGATCGGGCGCAATCACCTCTTCGACGGTCGGGAGCCCTGGCCGATCCGCGCGCTGTCGGTGGTGGGAGACCTGCGCGAGTCGTTTCAGCTCCTCTCGAGCCCGGTCATCGCGCACGTCGAGCAGCTCGACCTCTCGCGAGTTCGGTCGGCGAGGGTCGCCAGCCAGCCAGCGGAAGGCGCGCTCCCGTCGTTGCCGAACCTCGTGACCGTGTCCCTCCCGAGCGGAGCGCTCCCGAAGGACGCGGTGGAGACGCTCCAGCACGCGTTCGCGAGCGTGAAGGTGCTCGAGGTCGGCGTCGGGCCGGGCTTCGAGCTGCCCGCGTGGCTGCTCGAGCTGCCAGCGGTCGAGCGCCTTCGGCTGCTCCCGAGTCGCGAGCCAGGCGATGGCATGGTGTTCGCGAACGCGCTGCAATGGGCCGAAGAACGCCGCGGGCGCTGTCTGGAGTGGCTCGGCGAGCTGTACGACGCGAAGTCGGCGCGGCACGAGTGGACGCCAGGGCTGCCTGGCGATCGACCGGCGCTGCCAGAGGAGGTGCACGAGCGCCTCGAGCTCACCGCCGATCCTCCTGGAGGACGGATCGTTCGAGCTGGCGACCGGGTGCTCCTCCGCTGCGACGACGCGCCGGCGGCCGACGTGTTCGCCGCTCCACCACATCGCGCGTTGGTGGCGCCGCGCGGGTTGGTGCGCGTTCGCCGGGCGCTCCACGTCGAGTTCGACGCGGGGGGCGCGGCGTTTCCCCTGCGACGGCACTCGGTGACCGAGGCGCTCGAGCTCGCGAGCTGGTTCGCGGGCGCGCTGCGGGCGTGGTGGAGCGACGGCGCGCCAGACGCGGTGACCGGAGAGTGGGTCGCGATCGGTCGTGACCAACTCCGGCGGCGTACCGATGGGACGGTCGGCCTGGTGCCAGTCCTCTCCCGGCGCATGGGCCCCGAGGCGCATCACCTGCTCGACGTCGTGGGTACGCCGTTTCGATGGAATCGGACCGAGCCGGCGATCACCGCGCTGACCGCTGCGGCGTTCGTCGAGTGGGTGAGCGGTGAGCCGTTTCTCGACGCGCGGGTCGGGAGTGCGGCCGCCGTTCATCAGCGGTTGACGATTCGGCTCGCGCACCCGCCACGCGTCCCCGAGCTTGGAGACGTTGCCAACGAAGCGCTGCGCACCGCGCTGGGTGCACCCGCCCGAACGAGTGCCTCCGACCTGCTCGCGGCGCTCAGCCAGGCGTGAGGCGTCAAGCGGGTCGGCTCGCCCGCGCACGCTGCGACGCTCGGTAGGCGATGACCCACGCGACGAGAGTGACCGGAGTCAGCACCACCGCCGCGGTGACGAGCGCCAACACGCTCCCGGCGAGCGCTGCACCAGCGAGCGTCGCCACGTCACGCAGGCGCGGCTCGACCGACGGCGCGATGCCCAGCTCACGCTGCACGTCCTCGATCGAGCGGTCGATCACCGCGTCGTGGCCCAACGAGGTGTAGAGCGAGTGTGCGCGCGCTCCCCGCCAGAACGCCCGCGCGGTTCGCCGAGGCGCGCTGATCAGGCCCGCCGACACGCCCATCAGGTTCAGGTACCAGGGCACCACGTAGCCGCCGCAGCCTGCTGCGATCTCCCACGCCGAGATCTCGAACTCCCCGATGATGTCCATTCGGTAGCCCGTCAGCACGTGGTGAAGGTCGTGCAGCTTCACCGCCCGGCGCCGCGCGTCGGAGTTGGGGAACGGCATCGGCACCGGCCCGAGCTTGAAGTCGACCCAGGCCTCCGAGTCGCCGCCGTCTTCTGGAATGCCGAACGCCTCGAACGCCTGCCGCCGCCCCTCTCGCAACGTCATCGCCATGTGCTCCTTTTCTGACCATGGTCATCTTTATCACTCGCGCTCGACAGCTGCACCTCGATCGTCCAGGATTCGTCCACGAGCCATGGCCCGCGCCCGCCGCCTTTCCAAAGCCAGAGAATCACTGACCCCGGTCAGACCAGAACTGAGCCGGCGCGAAGCCAAGAAGGAAGACAAGCGCGCGCGCATCGTCGAGGCCGCCTGGAGCCTCTTCTCCGACCACGGCGTCGACGCGACGACCACGGCCGACATCGCGCGGCGCGCCGGCATCGCCAAGGGCACCTTGTTCCTCTACGCGACCGACAAAGACGATCTCGTCTTCCTCCTCATGCACGACCGGCTCGCGGAGGTGGCGGACTCGGCGTTCGCCGCGGTCCCTCGAAAGGCGCCGTTGGTCGAGCAGTTGCTCCACGTCTTCGGAGCGCTCTACTCGCTCTACGAAGTGAGCGGAGAGATCGGCCGCCGCTTCGTCACCGTGCTCCCCGGCGCGCAGGGGGACAACGCCACCAAGGTGAACGCGCTCACCTTCGCCTTCCTCCATCGTGTCGCCGCGCTGATCATCGAGGCCCAGGCCCGTCGTGAGGTCCGCCCAGACGCCGAGCCGATGATCGCCGCCCAAGCCGTCTTCGCGCTGTACTTCTCGGGGCTCCTCAGCTGGCTGCAGGGCTTCCTCACCCTCGAGGGCGCGAAGGAAGTGCTCCGCCACTCCCTCGACCTCCTCGTCCGCGGCCTCCACGCGGAGCGCTGAGCGCGCTTCACCTGCTTCTCGGCGCCTGACGTGGGAGTAGATTCGCTTCTCGGAGTTGTTCACCGGGCTGACAGAGTCGCGCAAAACTCTGTGCTTTCATTTCACCCACCGGATCCGACATCTTGGGCGCCATCATGGACATTCCCTACGTCAGAGGCCGTGTCGCGCAGCAAGCTCACGTCGGACTTCCGGAAGGCACCGTCGAGGAGGAGTTCGCCCGCAACGGCTTCTTCGGGAAGTACGCCCACCTGTACCGGCAGCACGCCCCGGTGGGCTGGAGCCGCATCGAGGGGCCGCTGAAGCCACGCGCCTACGATCTGCGCAAGCTCGAGGCGATCACCACCGACTGGCTCGACGGCCGGCAGGGAGTGCTCGAGAACGCCGACGTTCGCCTCTGCATGACGACGCTCTCGAAGCCGATGGCGTACCTGTTCCGCAACGCCGACGCCGACGAGGTGGTCTTCGTGCACGACGGCGCCGGCCGGCTGGAGACCGACTTCGGTGCGCTGCCCTACGAGGCGGGCGACTATCTCCAGATTCCGCGCGGCACCGCGTACCGGTTCTCGCCCACCAGCACCTCCAAGTTCCTCGTCGTCGAGGCCTTCTCGGAGGTCTCGTTCCCCGACCGCGGCATGCTCGGCCAGCACGCGCTCTTCGACCCCGCCGTCATTCAGGTGCCGTCGCCCGAGGAGAAGTCGTCGCTCACCGCTGACGCCAAGGGTGAGTTCGAGCTGCGCATCATGCGGCTGGGAGAAGTGACGAAGGTCTTCTACCCGTTCAACCCGCACGACGTGGTGGGCTGGAAGGGCACCCTCACCGTGCAGAAGCTCAACGTGCGCGACATTCGTCCGATCCTGTCCGACCGGTACCACCTGCCGCCGTCGGCGCACTCGACCTTCGTGATGCACAACGCCGTCATCTGCACCTTCCTCCCGCGGCCGCTCGAGAACGGCGACCCGAAGGCGCTGAAGGTGCCGTTCTACCACTCGAACATCGACTTCGACGAAGTGCTCTTCTACCACTCGGGAGAGTTCTTCAGCCGCGCCGGCATCGCGCCCGGAATGCTGACCTTCCACCCGCAGGGCATTCACCACGGCCCGCAGGAGAAGGCCTTCGATCGCGCCGCCAAGGCGACCCGCACCGAAGAGGTCGCGGTGATGCTCGACACGAAGTTCCCGCTGAAGCCGTGCGAGGCCGTCTCGCGCACCGAACTGAACGACTACTGGAGGAGCTGGCAGAAATGACGACCCGAACCATCGCGAAGCCGCAGTTTCAGACGTCCGCCTCGAACCCGTGTGGCCTCGACGGCATCGAGTTCGTCGAGTTCGTCTCGAGCGAGCCCGAGAAGCTCGACGCGCTCTTCAAGGGCTTCGGCCTGTCGAAGACGATGCGCCACTCCACCAAGCCGGTCGACCTCTACCAACAGGGCGACATCAACTTCCTGGTGAACCGGGAGCCAGCGTCGTTCGCCGCGCAGTTCGGCAAGCTCCACGGCCCGTCCATCTGCTCGATGGGCTGGCGGGTGAAGGACGCCAAGCAGGCGCTCGACACCGCGGTCTCACGGGGCGCCAAGGCGCGGCCCGAGGGCGACTTCCTCCGTGACGGCAAGCCGCTGCCCGCCATCTTCGGCATCGGCGACTCGCTCATCTACTTCGTCGACCGCTTCCAGACGTCGACGTTCGAGTCGATGGGCTTCGTGCCGCTGGCCAAGGCCGAGGTGGTGCCGACGAAGGGCTTCACCGTCATCGACCACCTCACCAACAACGTCGAGAAGGGCACCATGCAGACGTGGGCGACCTTCTACAAGTCGGTGTTCGGCTTCGAGGAGGTTCGCTACTTCGACATTCGCGGCGCGAAGACGGGGCTGACCTCCTACGCGCTCCGCTCGCCCTGCGGCCGCTTCTGCATTCCCATCAACGAGGCGGACGAGAAGAAGTCGCAGATCAACGAGTACATCGAGGAGTACAAGGGCCCGGGCATTCAGCACCTGGCGTTCTTGACCGACGACATCTTGAGCTCGCTCAACAAGCTCGAGGGCACGCCGATCGACATGCTCGACATCGACGCCGACTACTACAAGGACATCTTCCAGAAGTTCCCGGCGGTCACCGAGAGCAAGGAAGAGATCCAGAAGCGCAGCGTGCTCGTCGACGGCGACGAGAAGGGCTACCTGCTGCAGATCTTCACCAAGAACCTGATCGGGCCGATCTTCATCGAGATCATCCAGCGGAAGAACCACTACAGCTTCGGCGAGGGGAACTTCGGCGCGCTCTTCCGCAGCATCGAGCGTGATCAGCAGAAGCGCGGCGTGTTCGACCGCGACTGAGTGACCGAGCGTCGTGCGGTGCGCGGGCTGCTCCTTCGCGGGGGCGGCCCGCCGTCGTTTCAGGGGTCGGCGACTGAAGCCTCCGGGGCAACGACGGGAGCGCTCGCGCGCCCACCTGGAGCGTGGACGCGCCCACACCCCCTCGCGAGGTCGAGCAACGGCGGAGGGTTGGAGGCTCGTGGCAAGCGGCTTGGCAGGGAGTGGAGCGGGCACGTGCCTCGCACTCGCTCCTGGGCATGTGGACTCGCGCCTCGATCATCGGAGCTCTCTTCCTCGGCTGTGGCGAAGCGACGGTCGTGCTGAACGACGACCCTCGCATGCAGCACCTCGACATCGAGCGGCGCTCGTCGCAGGTCACCCGCGACGCGGGCCAGCACCCCAACCCGAGCGAGCTCATCGTCACTGGCGGAGGCACCGCTGGAGGCACGACTCAGCCCGCGGGTGGAGGGAGCCCCGAGCTCATCGGAGGAGGGACGAGTGGAGGCGGCGGCCTCGAGGGAGGCGGAACGGCGGGTGGTGAGACGAGCGGCGGCGGACGGACGGGCGGAGGGGCCGCTGGCGGTGGACAGACGGGCGGAGGGACGGCTGGCGGAGTGGTGATGGAGTGCACGCCCTCGCAGACGACCAGCTGCAGCACGGCGTGCGGGAGCTCGGGCACGCGCACCTGCTCGGTGGACGGTCACTGGGCGGGCAGCTGCGTGGTGCCTCGGGAGACCTGCACCAACGGCCGCGACGACGACTGCGATGGCTTCGTCGACTCCCGCGACCCCGAGTGCCCGCCCGTCGTTCACACCTGCGAGAGCCAGGACGGCCACGGCTGCAACGGCGATCTGGGCTACGGCGATCACTGCGCGGCGTCGGACAACACCAACGGCTGCAGCCCCCAGCGCTTCTGGGCCTGGTGCAACCGTCGCAACAACCAGTACCCGGAGATCTGGGACCACTACGTGCGCGGCTGGGTCGACGATCGCTGCGACGGGGCCGTCGCCGAGACGGGCACCCAGTACTCGACCTGGTACTGCACCTCGTCGACCAACGATCGCTACGAGTGCACCACCCCGCTCGTGCTCTCCTTCGACGGCGCGGAGGTTCGGTTCGAGCGCTCGACCGCGAGCTTCGCCTTCAGTCCTGGCGTCTCGAAGGACTCGGACTGGCCGAGCGCGGTGACGCCGTGGCTCGCGCGCGACGTGAACCACAACGGCCGCGTCGACGACGGCAGCGAGCTCTTCGGCAGCGACACCCGGCTCGACGCGAACCGCACCGCGAAGAACGGCTTCGAGGCGCTCGCCGCGCTCGATCTGAACGAGGACGGTGTCGTCGACGAGAACGACCCGGCCTTCGACGAGCTGCTCGTCTGGCGGGATCTCGACGGCGACAAGCGCTCGAGCCGCAAGGAGCTGGTGGCGCTCCGCGACGTCGGCGTCGCTCGCCTCGAGACCCGGTTCGAGCTCGCGGTGCGCTGTGACGATCGAGGGAACTGTGAGCGCGAACGTGGCACCTTCTCGATGCGCTTCGGCACCCGCGGCGCGCTGATCGACGTCTACCTCCGCACCACCCAACCGATCCCGCTGGTGTGCGCGATGCCCTGAGCAGTCGCTCAGCGCATTCCGAACACGATCACCGCCAGCACCGAGGTGAGGAAGTAGGGAACGATGGCCGCGGCCGACTGGTAGTCCTTCGCGAGCCGCTGGCCCAGGAAGAGGCTGATGATGCTGCCAGCCGCGAGGAGCGCACCGACCAACGACAGCTCGGTCGCTCCGAGGAGCACGGTCGAGAGCACCCCCGCCGCCGAGGTGACGCCAGCCAGCACCTCCATCACGGTGATGACGAAGAAGAGGAAGCCGCTCACCCGCCGAAACGGCGTCTTCTCGAGGTAGCCCTTCACGTAGGCCTTGTTCCCGGACCAATCGAGCACCTTGTCGAGGCCCGACTGGAGAAACAGCACCGCGAGGAAGCCACCCAGCAACGCGCGCGCGAGGAAGAGGCCCAGGTCGTTCATGCGCGAGCGTGTAGCCGAGTCGTGCGGTTCGCGCTCGCACCGACTCGCGCCACCACTTCACTCCTTCTCATGACGTTCGCTCGTCGCATCACCACCGCGCATCGCGCTCGAGTGGGGGGCTTGCCGAATGGCGCGCCACCTGCATTGATCCAGCCCAATCCCCCGTCCCCCGCCTCAAAACCACGACATCGCCGTCTCGATCATGAAGTCCTGAGGGTCCCTACCGATGAAAACTCGTTTGCTGACTGCTGCGCTGACGTTCGCCGTGATTCTCGGGTGCACGCCCGACACGCCGGGAGGCGCCGGGACGTCTGCCTCGGGCTCGGTCGCGGTGAGCCGTGACGACTCGCTGGTCTACGCGGTCGACCCCGATCTCGACACCCTCTACGTGGTGAAGGCGAACGATCTGAAGGCCATCACCGAGGTGAAGGTCGGCAAGACGCCGGAGAAGATCGTGGTCGCGCCCGACGAGACCATCTACGTCGCCAACCGCTTCGGGCGGAGCGTCTCGGTCGTGCGCAAGGGTGAGGCGGCGGTCAGCGCCACCATCGACGTGGGCATCGAGCCGGTCGGCCTCGCGGTCAGCTCGGACGGGCGGACGCTCTTCGTGGTGAACAGCTCCTCGCGGCTCGACCTCGACGTCGGCACGGTGATGGCGATCGACACCGCGACGCGGCAGATCAAGTGGGAGACGCCGGTCGGCCCGGAGCCGCGCGGCATCACGCTCCTCGAGGGCAAGGCGATGGTGACGCTCTTCAAGTCGGGCGATCTCGTCACCCTCGACGCCGTGAAGGGCACGGTGCTCAGCAACGGCACCGACCTCTTCAAGCAGCTCAACCGCACCGCGCTCGGCATCGACAACCGCTCGGGCTTCGCGCCCACCCAGTTCCCCGGCAACGTCGGCCCGCAGACCCGCCGGCCGCGCGCGATGCACGCGATCATCGCCAACCCGTCTGGTTCGCAGGTGTACGTCGCCTCGTTGCTCTCGACCGACTCGGTGTTGAACACCCGGCCCGACAAGGGCTTCGGCGGCGGCAGCGCGGCCCCCTCTCCCATCGGCGGCTCGGGCGGCTTCACCGGGGGCGTCTCGGGCGCGGGCTACGGCATGCCGGGCGGCTGCGGGAACACCGGCGCGGTCGCGGCTCCGGCCATTCTCACCTTCAACGAGAAGGGCGAGGCCCAGGTCGACGACGTGACGTCGTGCAACTTCTCGGTCAGCGAGCGGCCGGCGATGTTCCTCGGCTCGAACGACGGCACCGCGGTGCAGGGCCCGACGGCGATCGCCTCGGATCCCTCCGGCGCCTTCCTCTTCGTCGCCAACCGGGAGTCGAACAACGTCTCCGTCATTCCCACCGCGGGGGCGCTCGGCGACACGAACGATCGCTTCACCGGGAAGATCAACACCGCGGGCCAGCAGACGGTGAAGGTCGGCGCCGGCCCGACCGGCGTCGCAGTGGCGCGTGATGGCAAGACGGCCTGGGTCTTCAACTCGTTCGATCACACCCTCTCGAAGCTCGAGGCCAGCGGGCAGGCGGTCAAGCAGACCCAGGTGCAGTCGCTCGGCAAAGACGTGCTCGACCCCGGCATCGTCGAGGGCCGCAAGCTCTTCTTCAGCGCGACCGACACCCGCATGAACAACCCGCAGCTCGGCATCAGCTGCTCGACCTGCCACGTCGACGCGCGCGAAGACGGCCACGTGTGGAACACCACCGAGGGCCCGCGCACCACGCCGTCGCTCATCGGCAAGTCGCTCGGCAAGACGGCGCCCTTCCACTGGAACGGCGAGTTCGCGACCGTCTCGGACTTCATGCTCCACACCACCCGCGATCGCATGGGCGGCACCGGGCCAGACTCGTCGGTGGCCCAGCACATCATGGCCTTCATCGAGTCGGTGCCCTCGCCGGACAACCCGTACAAGACCGAGACCCCGGCCGAGGTGCTCGCGCGCGGCCACGCAGCCTGGGACAAGGCGCAGTGTGGCAGCTGCCACGCGGGCGAGACGCTGACCGACAACAAGTTCTACAACGTCGGCACCTACGCGGTGACGGGTCAGGTCGTCGATCATCAGGAGTTCCTCTTCCACTCCGGCCTCAACACCCCCTCGCTCCTCAACATCGCGCGCACCGCTCCGTTCCTCCACGACGGCTCGGCGCCGACCCTCAAGGCCCGCATCCTGATTGGGAAGGACAAGAACCAGCACGGCCTGACGTCGGGCCTCGACCCGCAGGAGGTCGACGACCTCGTCGCCTACGTGCGCTCGCTCTGAGTTCGGAAGACACGAACCGATCGACGGGAGCGGGCTTCGCGGCTCGCTCCCGTCGTCGTTTCCGGTCAATTTCGGTTGGCTGGGGTCGGCCCTCTGGGAAGATGCCCGGATGATCCGAGCGAGCGTGCTGCTGCTGCTGAGCGTGGTGGTGTCCGCGTGCAGTCCCAAGCTGTACCTCAAGCACCAGACCCCGCCGGCGCTCGACGCGCAGGGCGTGACGGTGGTGACGGTGCAGGGGGTGACGCCGCAAGCCGGGCCGAACGTGCTCCAGACGCTCATCGACCCGGTGAGCGGGCTCACCGCGGCCGTCCTCGAGCCGGAGGTGGTGGCGATGACCGAGCGGGAGCTCTTGCAGCTCTGCGCGATGGCGGTGGCGAACCGGTGCGCGACCCAGCCGTGCCCGGCGAGTGAGGCGACGCTGTCGGTGCAGCTGACGAGCGTGCGCGCGACGGGAGGCACCGCTCCGGCGCCAGGTCAGACGAGCGGCACCGCGCTCTCGGTGCAGGCCGACGCCACCTTCACCCTCACCCGCAACGACGGCGTGCGCATCTTCTCTCAGAACTACTACGGCCGGCGCAGCGGCCCCACGCCGTCGGTCTCGAAGACGGGCAACAACTTCTACGAGTCGCTCATCTCGGTGCAGAACGCCGCGAAGCTGGCGCAGCGGGCGATGAGCGCGATGGTGAACTCGTTCGCGAGCGATCTGGTGCCCGGCGAGACGACCGACACCCTCGAGCTCTCGGAGCCCGAGCCGCTCAAGCCCGGGGTGAAGCTGGCGATGGACGGCAACCTCGACGGGGCGCTCCAGTTTCACCAGACCTACGTGCAGGCGAACCCGAACGACGGCCGGGCGTGGAACAACCTGGGCGCGATCCAATCGGTGCGCGGCAACCTCGACGAGGCGCTGCAAGCCTACGAGCGCGCAGCCCAGCTCGGCGGCGAGGAGCGCTTCCAACGCGAGGCCGTCTACGCCCGCAACCGCATCGCCCAGCAGCAGTA
Source organism: Myxococcota bacterium (assembly GCA_052034585.1). Taxonomy (GTDB): domain Bacteria; phylum Myxococcota; class Myxococcia; order Myxococcales; family Myxococcaceae; genus Xiheimicrobium. The sequence goes on along the minus strand of JBPOIJ010000009.1, from coordinate 42,430 downwards.
CCTGATGTCGCTGCGCCGGGTCGCCTGCGGAGCGCCCGTTCGCTGATGTCGTTCAAGGACCACTTCTCGACCCACGCGAAGGCCTACGCCTCCTTTCGGCCGGCGTACCCACCACAGCTCGTCGACGTGCTGGCAGACGCCTCGCCAGCGACCTCGGCAGGGTGGGACGTGGGCTGTGGCTCGGGCCAGCTCTCGACGCTGCTGACTCGGCGCTTCACCGCGGTGCTCGCGACCGACGCGAGCCAGCAGCAGATCGACCAGGCCGTTCCCGCCGATCGCGTCGCCTACCTGTGCCGCACCGCCGAGGCGAGCGGCTTCCACGAGCGGTCCGTCGACTGCATCGTGGCCGCTCAGGCAGCGCACTGGTTCGACCTGCCGAGGTTCGTCGCCGAGTGCCGGCGAGTCGGGCGACCCGGGGCGCTGGTCGCGCTGGTGACGTACGGCTGGGCCTTCGTCGAGCCCGACCTCGATCGCCTGATGAACGGGTTCGCGCTCGAGACGCTGGCAGCGTTCTGGCCCCCCGAGCGGCACCACGTCGACACTGGGTACCGCCACCTCGAGTTTCCCCTCGAGCCAGTCGAGCTGCCGGCCGTCACCATGCGCGCGACGTGGACGGTCGATCAGCTGCTCGGCTACGTCGGCACCTGGTCGGCGGTGGCCGCGCTGCGAAAGGCAGGCCGCGGCGCGGTCTTCGACGAGTTCGCCACGACCTTCTCTTCAGCGTGGACCGGCGGCGCCAAGACGGTGGAATGGCCGTTGATCATTCGCGCCGGCCGGCTCGAGCGCTGAGCGCGTTCGCTCTCACCGCACCACGAAGGGAATCGAGAGCGTCGCGAGGTCCTGCCCCGAGGTCGCTTCGTGGAGGTCGGCGGTGAACTGCACGCCCGCCTCCCGCCGCACGTTCTGGAAGTAGAGGTGGCCGGAGATTCGGCCGCCGTCCTCGAGGGCGCCTTCGGGCAGCGCGTGCTCGAGCATGTCGGCGGTCGGCAGCCTCACCGGCCAGGAGGAGGCCAAGCGCGCATGGTACCCGGCGTTGAACGCCCAGAAGCCAGCCCAGAGCGGCAGCCCGACGAAGAAGGGCGCGTACGGCGGGGCGACGTGGAAGCCGTGGTGGTGGATGCGCGGGGTGACTGGGCGAGGCGGAGGCGGCGGCGGGCGCGCCGGCCCTGCGGGGTGGTAGTCGGCGAAGACGATGTTCGAGGCGAGGGGGCGCTCACTCACGCCCGGAGTGATTCCGAACGGCGGGAGCGCGGCGTAGCGAGTCCCCGTCGAGCCGAGCAGGGTGAAGTCCTGGTACGCGAGCCGCACCGGCCGCCCGCTCGTGTTCTCGATGGTGACGAGCACCGGCGTGACGTACTCGTGCAGGTTCGGTGGGTCGCCCGCCCATTGGAACTCCGCCCAGACGGTGACGCCAGCGGCTTGGGCGAAGGCCACCTGTCGTGAGCCCTGGCGGGTGACTGGCCCGGCTGGCACCAGCACCGTCTCGACACACGCGGAGAGGACGGCGACTGCGAAGACACTGCTCCAGAGGCGACGAGTCATGACGAACCTCCAGTCGACTCGTCGAGGCATGAATGCGGCGTGCCACCGAGCGATTTCGCCGATCGACGCGCGGGCTCGCTGCACGGATTGCGCCCGTCGGGCGTGAGGCCTGCGCAATCGGCGCGCGTGACGACGAGGTTCAGCCGACGGCGTGGTTGTTGGCCGCGCAGGTCTTCGCCCGCTCGAGGAGCGCCTTCACCGCTGCCGCGTCCTTCGCCTTCCATCGCGCGAGGCAACTCGCCATCACGCTGAGCCGCGAGACGCGCCGGAACGAATACATCGGGTGTTCGGAGGGGCAGCCTGCCGCCGGCAACGTCGCCCGGGCTTCGTCGACGAAGGCCCGCTCGGCGCCGGTCGCGTCACCCTTCTCTCGCAGCGCCACCCCTCGCAAGAGCGGCGGCAAGGCGTCGCCGGTGCGTTTGAGCAGCGCGAGCGCTGCGGCCGCGTCTTCCTTCTTCATCGGCTCACACGACCCCAGCGCGCTCTCGGCGGCGAGCAGCGCGCCATTGTCACTCCACGCGCCGAGCGTCGTCTTCGGGCTCCCCACCGGCGCCTCGAGGGTGGTCCCATGCGTCACCTCGACGTACCAGCGCACGGCGGCGAGGGTGCTGGAGTTGGTCTTCGATTGCTCGAGCGCCTGGAGCACCTCGGCGGCGGAGCGTGACTCCATCGGAGGTGGCGGTTCGGCGTGTACGGCGCGCACGACGACGACGACCACCACCAAGACGACACCGAGCAGGAGCGGGAGCGTGCGCATGACGCCAGGAGGATACACGGAGCAGCTTGTCCCATGCGCGGGGCTCTGGTGGAGAGCGAGGCCGTGAGAACGGCTCTGGTCTTCTCGTTGGTGCTGAGCGCGACGGCGTCGGCGCAGGTGACCTCGGTGGGCGAGCTGATCATCGTCTCCGACGCGACCGGCTCGATTCACCAGCGCCTCGCCGGCCTCTCCCTCGGCCTCGTCACCCCGCAGGGCCTGGCCTGCCAGGACGCCTCTCGCGCCGCGCTCGGGAGCCTCGGAGACGCCTACGACTTCCTCGTCGTCTTCATGTCCGAGCCGAACCCGGGCGCCACCAACGTGCCCACCTTCCAGCAGGCGCGGGTCACTGCGCAGAACATCGGCGCGAACCCGCTCCTCAACGACGGCACTCCGTTCGGCAGCCGCGCGCAGCTGAAGGGCTGCCTCTTCATGGGCTCCATCCAGCGGTTGCCGCCCGAACCCGACGCGCTCGCGACCAACCTCGGCTCGGGCGTCACGGGGCTCACCGCGCTCGAGGTGCTGGGGCACGAGCTTGGCCACGCGTGGTTGGTCGGCGCCGACTACGACCTCGGGGCGGGCAAACAAGAAGACCTCCGCTCGGGCGACCGGCACTATTCGCCGCGGGTCGACTCACGCTCGGTGATGTTCGGCGGCTGCATCGACGCGCTCGGCGGCGGCGACTTCCGGGTCAGCGCCTGCGCCCGCGGGTACAACTCGCTCGACCTCTACTTCATGGGCCTGCTCCCGGCGGCCGACGTGCAGCCGCTGCTGGTGGTGGTCGGTCAGGGCTCGAACGACCCGCCGTTGCCGCTGCCTCCGGGCAGTGCCCCCGTCACCATTCAGGGCTTCGAGCGGCGAGTCGGCATCGACGCGGTGGTGCGGCAGATGGGCACGCGGAGTCCTCCCCACCCAACCTCGCAGCGCTGCTTTCGGGTGGGCTTCGTCTACGTGACGCGCGGGCCCGCCTCGCCGGCCGCGGTGCTCACCATCGAAGCGTACCGGCGCGCCTTCGAAGGGTGGTTCCGAGCCGCGACGGGCGGCCGTGGGTTCGTCGACGCGCGCGCCATCGGGAGCGGCTGCAGGGAGCCCAGCCTCGACGGCGGGCTCGAGACCGACGCGGGCACCATTGAGCTCGACGCAGGCCAGCCCGACGCTGGTCCGCCCGCGCTCGATGGAGGCGGTGGGGACGACGCAGGCCTCGAGGTGCCAGACTCCGGCGCACCGGAGCGCCTCGAGAATCAACGGCTCAAGCCGCTGGGGTGCTCGTGCAACGAGGCCGGCGCGCTGCCCGTGCTGCTCGCGGTCGCGCTCATCGTGCTGGGCGCGCGAAGAGCTTCTCAGTAGCCCAGCTGAGGCTGACGCGGCTTTCCCGCCTTGTCGGGCACGAAGGCAGGCGCGCGGCGGTCTCCTTCGACCGAGAGCGACAGCTCACCCATCGACGCGCTCACGGTGACGGTCTGCTTGCTGCTCTGGTTCGCCCACTCGTGCCACACCTCGACCTCCCACTCGCCCACCGGCACGCCCTTCACGGTGAACTTCCCCTGCGCGTTCGCCTGCCCGAACCAGGGTGAGTCCGACACGAAGAGCCAGCCGTTCATCGACGAGTGAATGTTGCAGAGCAGCTGCACCGGCCCCGGCGTGTTGAAGACCTGCTCACGCTGAGCGCCCGACTTGTAGAGCCCCAGGTCGAAGTCGTTGGGCTTCGAGATGGAGAACACGTTGTGGAAGAAGTCGTCGTCGTTGCGGAACTCGACGGTGGCGCCGAGTGGAACCGCGAGCACGTGGGGGACGAAGCGCTTGTCCTTCTGGACCACCGCGCGCACGCGGGCCGCTTTCGGCTTGGGCGTCGAGCCGCTCGCCCGCCGGAAGATGACGACGGCGCCACCAGGGCCGTGGGTTCCCCCGCCCTGCACCGTGCCGCTCACCTCGACGAGCTGCTTCTTCTCCTTCAGCTCCGGCGGCTCCATGGTGATGGTGACCGAGGTCGGGTTCGCCTCGGGGCTCGCGGTCAGCGGTGGCACCGACGACGCCTTCCCGCCAGCGCGCTCTCTCGCCGCCGTCGCGAACGGTCGAACAGCGCTCTCGACCTCGGCCGGGAGCGCCGGGAGCCGCAGCGCCGCTTCCCACTTGGTCGCCGCTTCGTCCCAGGCCTGCCGATCCCACGCGGCCTTCGCGCCGACGAGCAGCGTCACCAGCAGGTATTGACGCTCGGTGACGGCCTTGTACCCGAGCTCCTCGGGCGCCTTCACCAGCACCTCGAGCGGCGCCTGCTCTCCGAGGCCGACCCCTGCGTCCTTCGAGCCCTGCGGCTTCCCTCCGGCGACCAGCAAGACGACGGCGAGCGCGTGCATCATCGAGTCACCAAGTGAAGACGACTGAGGAAGTGAAGACGTCGTTGTCGACGGTGGGCGCGCCGGCGAGCTCCCGGTTGAGCAGCAGCTCGGCCTTGAGCGCCAGCACCTCGTACACGTCGACCCGTGCGCCGAGGGTGAAGCGATCGGTCACCAGGGTGGGGAAGCCGACGAAGTGGCCGCGACGGTGATCGTACCGGCCGTAGAGCGTCGCCGAGGTGAGCGCCGGCGTGGTGACGGGCAAGGTGTACCCGAGGCGAACCCAGCCGCCAGTCACGTCGAAGCCGGTCGCGAGCTCGCCCACCGTCGTGCCGGTGAACTTCGCCGAGGCGCTCGGCTCGTCGATGAGCCGCAACACTTCACCCGCGAGCGAGACGCCAAAGGCCGTGACCCGGAGATCGCCAGCGAACGCGAGCTGCCGGGCAGGGCCAGCCTTCACGTCGTTGCGCGGCCCATACAGCCCACTCACCCCCGCCTTCACCTGCACCTTCTGGAGGTTGAGCTCGTAGCCGAGCCGGGCGCTCCCGACGACGACACCGGTCAGGCTCTGGCTCACCGGCACCAGCGCTTCGATGCGCGTCCCGTTCGTCGTGGCGGCGGCGTTGAGGCTGAAGGCCGACCACAGCCCGGGCACCTGCACCCGGTAGAACGCCTTCGCGCCGAGCCCCTGCCCCGTCGTGTAGCGCGCGAGCAAGGACGGGGTGATGCCGAGGCGGAGGTTGGCCTCGGTCTCGAGGTACTCGATGCCGAACACCGAATCGAAGCGGCCGAGGAACACCGCGAGCTCGTGGGCCTTGAACGGTGAGTACCGCGCGAACGCCTGCTGGAGCTCGAGCCGGGTGGCGTCTCCGCTCGCCGAGAAGCGCGGCATCACCTGCACCCGCGCGAAGAGGAAGAGGGGGAGGCTCCGTGGCTGCACGCGCACGTCGGTCGAGAAGGTGTTGAGGAGGAACGACGGGCGGCTCCCGAGGCCGACGCTGCGAGGCAGGAACCCGTTCGTGAAGCGCCCCGTCGCGTCGGTGGAGGCGACCTCTCCCCGGGAGTTCACTGCCGGCGCGAAGGCGTCGCTGCCATAGTCGAGGGGCACCCGGCCATCGCTCGGCAGAAAGCTGGAGCCGTTGCCCGTCGCCTTGGCGAACCCGACGTCGAGGTACCCGGTGAGGCGAACGGGCTCGGCGGCCTGCGCTTCGTCGGGCGTGTAGCCGTCGCTCTCGCTGCCTTCGGGGACTTCCACCACCTCGTCCTGCGCGGAGGCGAAGGCGCCCAGCAGCAGCGTGGCGCAGAAGAGGAGCCGGCTCACGGCATCACCTCTTCGAGCACCGGAGCGGTGACCTCCACGTGGGTGGAGACGAAGGCCGAGGCTGGCAGCGCCGCGCGAACCTTGGCCTGGGAGTCGAGCCAGTCACAGCCGGCGGGAAAGTCGGGCAGCGTGAAGCACGCGCTGCTGCGCGCGACCCGGAGCGCGTATTCGGGAAAACCGTCGAGCTCTGGCCCCACCATCGGCGCGAGGTCTCCGAGGGCCACCCGGAGGTCGGACCGGTTCGACGGCACGAAGACCTTGGCGTCGTCGGGCAAGCGCACCTCCACTCGCGCCAGGTACGCGTGGTGGAGCGCATCTGGAGGGAGCACCGCGGCGACTGGCACCGGCTTGCCGGCGTGGGTGAAGACGAACAGCTCCGCTTCGACGAGGCGCTGCTTCTCGAAGGGCGCGAGCCCCGCCCCGAAGGCGAGGTACGACACCGGCTTGCCTTCGACGACGCCCGAGCCACTCGGGGGCGCCTTCAGCTCTCGCCGCGTCAACGGGTGACGAACTGGGGCACCTTCCGGCCTCGCGACGCTCACGCCTTCTGGAACGAGGGGACAGAGGATGAGGTTCGGCGTCTCGACCAACCGGTGCGTGAGCACCTCACGGGCGCCGTGGAGATCGCCTTCGTCGGCGGGCTGCGCCACCAGCACCTGCCGCCACCAGGGTGAGTAGAAGGTGGAGTCCACGTCGACGGGGAAGATCGACGGGCGCCCCCGAGGCACGGGCGGGGACGCGTCGGTCGCGAGGTGCCACACCGGCTGCACCCAGGGCTCCGGGTGATCCTCCCAGATGTCGGTGATGACGAAGCCGAGCGCGCGGCCTTCGGAGACACCGGGCCGAACGGGGAGCCCGTAGCCGTCGCGCTGTCGCTCCGTCGAGAATGGAATCAGCTCGGTCGACGCGACCGCGAGCTCCTTGGGAGCCCAGCCACCGAAATCGACCTCGTCGGCGGGAGCGAGGAAGGCCTTCGGCGTGAACAGCTTGGCGGTGGCCGGCCCGGGCTGGCTGCAGCCCGACGCGACGCCGGTCAGGACGAGGAGGACGATCAGCGGGCGCGTCATGCAGCTCCCGAGAAGCGCTGCCTCTCGGCGTCCAAGTCCGCGCCGAAGAGCTCGCTCATCAGCGACTCGAGCTGACTCGACGGCGCCGCCGGGAGCGCCGCGCTCAGCTCGTCCGCCATCTCCGCCGCGCTCGCGCACCGCTTCGATGGGTCGATGGAGAGCGCCTTGGTCAGGAACCCAGTGAGGGGACCCGCGCCCTTCGCGAGCAGCTCGAGATCGCCCGTGGTCGGGCCGACGCCTGCGCGGTTCATCAGCTCGTACATCGTCTCCCCGGAGTAGAGCGTGCGCCCCAGCACTGCCGTCGCCATCACCATTCCCAGCGAGAAGAGATCGCTGCGTGGGTCGACCGGGAGCGCGCGCGCCTGCTCGGGCGACATGAAGAAGAGGTTGCCCTTCACCATGCCGGCCTGCGTCTGGGTGACGCGATCGGCGCTCTTCACGATGCCGAAGTCGAGCAGCTTCACCTCGCCACGGCGCGACACCATGAGGTTGGCGGGAGAGACGTCGCGGTGAACGAGCCCTGCCGGCCGGCCGGCGTCGTCGGTTCGGGTGTGCGCGTAGCGGAGCGCCTTGAGCGCCTCCTGGCCGATCGCCGCCACCAGCTCGAGCTCGAGCGGCCTGCCGCGCTTCGCCACCGACGCCTCGATGAGCGCGTCGACGTTGCGACCCAAGATGTACTCCTGGGTGAGGAAGTAGCCGTCGGCGTCGCGCCCGAAGTCGAGAATGGGCACGATGTTCGAGTGCACCAACGACGCGCCGAGCCGCGCTTCGTCGATGAACTGGTTCACCAGCTCCTGATTGCCGGTGTGCTCGGCCTTGAGCCGCTTGAGCACGAAGGTGCGCTTGAACCCTTCCGCTCCACGCACGATGGCGACGTACACCCGCGCCATGCCGCCCTCTCCCAGCGGCGCGACCACCTCGTAGCGGGAGGCGGTGACGGAGGCTTGGGTCGAGGCCAGGGCGAGGTCGAGCGGCCCCGCCGGCTGGGGCGTGCCCGCGGCGGCCTGGGTGGCGAAGGCGCCCGTCGACAACCGCTGGAGCGCCTCCTGGGACTGCCTGAGCTGCACCTGCGTCTCCCGGAGGAGCTCGTCACGCACCTCCTCCGCGGCGGCTCGCCTCCGGCCCAGGAAGAGGAGCAGCACCGCCACCAACGCGCCGAGGCCACCGCCGACTGGAACCAGCAAGCCGAGCGCGCGACGGTTCGCCGCGGTCACCTCCTCGACGCGCTGTCGAGGGTCGACGAAGACGGCCAGCGAGACCGCTGGCGCGAGCTCTTGGGTGGTGCAGCACGGCAGGTCGCGGTACCTCGGCTGCGCTTCCCCGAGCACCTTCAGCCCGTCGGGCGAGCCTCGGCTGTGCGAGCTGCCCTCTCGGGAGACGACGAAGGCCCAGGCGGGGTGGCTCGCGGTGAACGCGTCGAGAGGCATCGGCTTCCAGAAGACGATGAAGCCCGACTCTTGGTTACGGGTGGGCTGGGGCACTCGCGCCACGCCCACCGCCAGCAGGCCCTTCGCCGAGTCGACGACGACCGCTCCGAGCCGCTCCTCACCCGCTGGCTCGAGGAAGCGAACCGCGTCGAAGGACACGGGCGCGCTCGACCAGATGGAGCGGGCGCCGATGAAGAGGCCCGCCTGCGCGTCACCGACCGACGACTGGAACCACTCCTCGCCCTTGGAGAGATCGGCGAAGGTGTTGCCCAGCTCCTCGGTGGACTGCGCCGTCGAGGAGCTCACCAACTGCACCACCGCCGGCAGCTTGGCGAGGTTCTGTGCGCGGCTCGCCTGCTCGCTGGCCTGGGCCTTGAGCTGCTCGGCGACGGCCGTCCACGCCTTGGTCGCGTCGTCCTGCGCGTTCTGCCGCGCGCGCTCTTCGTGGCCGCCCCGCTGCGCGACCGCAATGGCGAAGCCACCTCCCAGCCCGAGAGCCACCACCACCACCGCCACCACTGCACGCGCTCCCGTCATGAGTCCTTTTCTCGAGCCGTCAGCGAGCGAACGCGTCGAGCGCCTTTCGTACCGGCTCGAAGTCCTCGTCGCCAACCTCGGTGGCGCCGTCCGCCAGCAGCGCCGCCTTGAGCGAGTCCTTCCCAACCTCCGAGGCGCTGGCGCTCTTCCCCGCGGCGCGGAGCACCTCGACCCGCTCACGCTTCACGTGGGGCGCGGCCACCAAGACCTCGCTCGGCACCTCGTCGGTGATGGCGATCTGGGTGAGCTTGGCCGCCTCCTTGCCCAAGACGCTCTCGCAGCCGGTGACGCGCGCCGGACCCGGGCCCGAGTCACTGAAGGTCGCTCCCACGTCGTACTTCCCGGCAGCCACCGCCTTGCAGACCTCGTCGTGCGAGCCGAGGAAGTCCTGCACGGTGAAGATCTGCACCGGGTTGATGCCGGCGCGGAGCAGGTGCGCCTTGGCGAGGAGATAGCCCGACGCGCTCGAGGGCTCGACCCAAGCCACCTTGAGGCCGCTCGCCTTTCGCAAGATCTCGAGGGTCGTCTTCTTCCCCGGCGGCGCGAAGAGGGCCGAGCGGTAGGTCGACTTGCCGTTGCGCACGGTGCGGAGGACGAGCTTGGTGCCCGCCTTCGGGTCGATGCGGAGGTAGGCGAGCGGGCCCATGAAGCCGTAGTCGACCTCACCCTTGGCGACCGCGAGCGCGAGGGCCTCCTGGTCTGGGTACACGCGGGACACGGTCGTCTCCTTGAGCGCGTTTCCCACGAAGCCCGAGAGCGCGGCGGCCTGGGCCTTGGCCGCCTCGGCGTTCTGGGAGGCGACGACGGCGACGATGAGCGCGCTCCGGGGCGTCTCCTTCGGCGGGTCCTTCGGGCGGGGCACGTCGGCGAAGGCGGCCACGCTCATGACGCAGGCGGTGAAGGCGAGTCGGTTCATGAACTCCTCCGGGAGCGGAACCTTACAGCGGTGGGGCCGGCCGTCGAACGAATGCCGACGCCTCGTGTCGCCGGCCCGCCGACATCGTGCGCTGGGGAAGTCAGCTGGCGTCTCGCGAACGTTCACGGTGGGCGCCGACCGCCTTCGCCGGGGTGGTGCTCGCTCACCCGACCAGTTACACCGCCGAGGTGCTTCGGGTGCCACCTCCTCGGCTGCCTGCGTCGGTGCTCTCCGCCGGACGAATCGATCGCCGCACCCTGCTCAAGGTCGCGGGCATCGGTGGGCTCTCGCTCGTGGGCGCGACCTGGGCCCATCGCACCCTGCGCGGCTTCGGACCGCCGAAGCCGGGCTTCTTCGTCCTCGACGAGCTCGAAGCCGACGTCGTCGCGCAGCTCGCCGCCGCAGCGTTCCCCGGGCCCCCGGAGTGGCCGTTGAGCGCCGACGAGGTGAACGTGGCCGCCTTCGTCGATCTCTACGTCTCTCAGCTCTACGCCGACCTGCAGGGCCTGTTGCGCACCTTGGTGCGAGCCGTGAACGTGTCGACGCTCGCGACCCACGGCTCGACGATGCGGTTGTTGCCCGCGGCCGAGCGACTGTCGGCGTGGAAGGCGTGGAGCGGCTCCACCGTGGCGGTGCGGCGCGCGGCGTACCAGTCGCTCACCTTCGCGATGCACCTGGGCTACTTCGAGGACGACCGCGTGCGCGCGGCGGGCGGCCTGACTCGAGGGTGCGCGCTCCCCGACGCAGCGAGCCGGCCCGACCTGTGGACGATGGTGGGTGGGCGGCGAGGCGGGTGATGGAGTTCCCCAAGGGCCAGCTGCTGCGCGCCGACACCTTCACTCGAGACGAGTCGTTGAGCTGCGACGTCTGCGTCATCGGCACCGGGGCCGGTGGGGCGGCGGCCGGAGCGCTCCTCGCCGAAGCGGGCCTCTCGGTCGTCTTCCTCGAGGAAGGCCGCAAGTGGGAGCCGCACGAGCTCTCGCACAAACCGTCCTGGGCCGTGCGGAACCTCTACGCCGAGCGAGGCACCTCGGTGGGCGTGGGCAACATCTTCGTCCCGATGCCGCGCGGCAAGGGCGTGGGAGGAACGACGCTGATCAACTCGGGCATCTGCTTCCGCACGCCCGAGCGAGTGCTGCGGCGCTGGCGCGAGGAGTCCGGAGTGCCCTGGGCCGACGTGGCGGGCCTCCGCGAGGCCTTCGAAGCGGTCGAGTCGACCATCGGCGCGGTGCCCACCGACGCCACGGTCTGGCGCCGCCACAACGAGCTCTTCCGTCGAGGCTGTCTCGCCCTCGGCCTCGAGGGGCACGCGACGATGGTGCGCAACGCGCCCGGCTGCATCGGCTGTGGGCTGTGCCAGGTCGGCTGCCCGGTCGGCGGCAAGGGGAGCGTCGATCGCAACTACCTTCCGCGGGCGCTCGGCGCTGGAGCGGCGGTGCTGTCGTGCGCGCGCGCCTCGAGCGTGCTCGTCGACGGCGGGGTCGCGGTGGGGGTCGAGGCCTGGGGGGTCGACCCAGTGTCCGACGAGCGCAGGCGCAAGCTGACGGTGAAGGCGAAGAAGGTCTTCCTCTGCGCAGGAGCGATCTCGACGCCGGCCTTCCTCCTCCGACAGAAGCTCGCCAACTCGAGCGGGCGCGTCGGCAAGGGCCTCCACGTGCACACGGCGCTGGGAGTGGTCGCGAAGTTCGAGGAGCTCGTCGACGGCTGGCACGGCGCGGTCCAGGGCTACTACGTGCCGCTCGCCGGCGAAGCGGCGGTGCTCGAGACCTTCAGCGCCTCACCCGACATCTACTCGGTGCAGTACGAGCTGTACGCCAAGCCGATGAGCCAGCTCCGGCACCTCGCGGCGTGCGGAGTGATGATTGGCGACACCTCGAGCGGCTCCGTCGAACCCGGCGCCGAGGAGCCGCGCACCCGCATCAGCTACGACACCAACGCGGAGGACGTGCGGGTCATCAAGAAGGGCATTCGGCAGATCGCCGCCATCTACTTCGCCGCCGGCGCCACCGAGGTGCACACCGGCTTCTCTCGCGCGCCCGCCCAGAAGAACCTCGCCGAGCTCGACGCGCTGCTCGCCGAGAACCGGCCGTGGGATCAGCTGAACATCTACGCCTCGCACCCGATGTCGACGTGCGCAATGGGCGCCGACCGAACCCGCGCCGTCGTGCAGCCCGATGGAGAGACGTGGGACGTGAAGAACCTCGTCATCGCCGACGCCAGCGTCTTTCCGACCTCGCTCGGGGTGAACCCGCAGGTGACGGTGATGACGGTGGCCTCGACCATCGCCCGGCTTCAGCTGGCGCGCGGTTGAGCGCGCTTCTTCGGACGACCTTTCGCGCTGTCGGAGCGCGGACGTGGGAACGCACGATGTCCGCCCGCTCGTCGCTGCAGCTCCGCGTTCCCTGCTTCGCGCACACCCGCAAAAGACGAGAGGCGGCCCCTCGGAAGAAGAGCCGCCTCGCTTGCTGCCCGAGGAGCCACCAGGGCTCCTCGTCACTCGCCTCGCCTCAGCGGTAGTGAACGTCCTTCACGTTCGCGAGCTTGCCGGGGCCGTGGCAGATCAAGCACTGCTCGGTGTTCCCCGCCGCCGACCGCGCCTTGTAGATGCTCGCGCCGTTCGACTCCATGTGCAGCTTCGAGAGCGGCGAGTCGTGGCAGCCGTAGCAGTTGTTGGTGGTCGGCGAGATGACGAGCGTCGTGCTCGCCGCCTGGGCAACGCCTGCGTCCGCCGCGGTGTAGGTGAAGCCCGAGCCGTAGTTGGTCACGCCAGTCGGGTCGACGAAGGGCGAGATGGAGTAGACCAGCGAGGGAATTCCACCGTCTGGCAGCGTCGCGGTGCTGTAGGTGCCGGTCGCGACCGTCTGGAGGAGCCGGTTGTTCAGGTTCGTCGCGGAGTACCAGCTCGAGCTGAAGTCATACATGCCCGCGTTGTGGCAGCTCTCGCAGTAGTTGAGCCGTCCGGGGTACTCGACACCGAAGAAGCCGGCGACCGACGTGCCTTCCTGCGTCGTGGTGGCGACCGCGTGCCAGTTGTAGGGCACCGTGCGCCGCTGCGCCGCGTGAATCGCGTGCACGAAGCTGCCGGAGCCGGCCGTCCACCCGCTCGAGGTGCGGTTCGGGGTGTGGCAGAACGAACAGGTCGCGCCGTCGTTGCGCTGCCCTGCGTGGTACGTCGGAGAGACGCCCAGCTCGTTGTGGCAGGCCGCGCACTTCGCGGTGGTGACGATCTGACCGGTGTTCGAGGTCGACGCGCTGGAGTTCCGGCGGCCAGTGAACCGGCAGACGCTGTTCTCGCAGGTCTGACCCGCCGGGCACGGCGCCGCGGTCGAGCAGGCCGTTCCGAGGCTCGCCACCCGCCACGCGTTCTTCATGGGGATGATGATGCCGCCGGTGCGGTTGGTCGTGTTGTAGGTGTAGCCAGTCACGTTCGTCTGGGTCAGCGGCATCGTCGAGGTGAGGCTGTAGCTGTACCCGAGGCCGCAGGTCAGCATCGAGGCGTTCGCCGGAATGGGCGTGCCGGTGATGGTGACGGTGTAGTAGCCGCCGGTGTCCGGGCCGGTCATCGTCGAGGCCGCCGCGCCAGTCGCGGTGCCCGCCCACGCCGAGCGCAGGTAGACGCTGGTCGTCGCGTTGAAGTCGGCAGGGAAGCTCAGGCCGTCTTGTGGCACCGCGTACGCGCAGTAGACGCTGGGCGAGCCGACGAAGTTGTCGAGCAGACCGGCCTGCGCGCCACCATCGTATTGGTTGAAGACGACGCCAGCGTCACCCTCGACGAAGCGGAACTTCACCTGAGCGTTCAGCCAGCCGCCACCACCCGAGGCCGCGACCGCGTTCACCGCCGAGACGTCGTAGGCGAAGACGCGCGCACCAGGAGGCGGGTTCGCCGCGCTGCCGATGTACGCCGCGTTCGAGTTCGCGTTGCCGCCCGAGACGAGGAGCGAGTTGCCCGGGTCAGGCAGCGCGACGGGGCGGTGCTTGGTGACGATGAAGTTCGCGTCGTGGCACACGGTGCACTGGGCGTCGTTCGCCTGCGGCAGGTTCGACGGGCCGTGGCCCTGACCAGAGACGAAGTCGACGCCGTCGTGGCAGGCACCACAGGCGCGCCGGCTCGGCTTGGTCTTCCAGTTGTCGGCCTTCGCCGCGTTGCTGTGGCACTTGGTGCAGTTGCGCACGTCCTGCGGGAACGTGAACTCGTTGATCTCGGTGCCCATGCCGGCGTAGTTGCCCGAGTAGGTCAGGTGCTCGCCCGCGTGGATCTTGTGAGCGAAGACCGGGAGGTTGATGATCGCCTCGCCGCGGAACACAGCGATGTTGGTGCGGCCGGTCGGCGGGGTCAGCGCGGTCCCGTTGATGGTGGGCTCGGCGATCGTCGCGGTGCCGCTGAGGGTGGTGCCCGTGTACTTGCGCTGATCGTTGTGACACACGACGCAGTACCGCACGTCGTAGCGCTGGCCGCTGTGGAAGGGCGTCGCTCCACCGATGTTCTTGGAGTTCGCGCGCCACTGGTTGTGGCAGCTGAGGCAGTTGTCGGTGTTCACCTTGTCGTTCTGGCCATCGACGTTCGCGCCGGTCGCCGGAATGTAGTCGTAGGTGACGTCGATCGGGCGGTACGGGTTGCCCGAAGCGCCGAAGCGCATGCCGAAGCGGTGCACCGCGTTCGCGTCGAAGGCCACCCCAGCGACCGCGGAGCCGCCGTCATAGGCGACCGGGTTCACCACGTCCTTCGCGAAGGTGTACGTGTAGGTGCCGTTGCCGTTGTCGACGAGGCTGGTGGCGCTCGCTGACTCGGTCGACGAGGTGCAGGTCGAGCAGTTCGAGATGTGGTTGATCCAGGTGTCGAGCGCGCTGCCCGTGCCGGCGTCAGGGTTGCCGGGCGTGAGCTGCAGGAGGGCGATGCCGGAGAAGTTGCCGAAGGGAATGTTGCGAACGGCGGCGCCCTTCGCGTTCCGCACGGTGAAGCGCACCACCGGGCGAGGAACGTTCGAGATGCTCTGCACGGTGACCCTGAAGTCCTCTTCGATGAGCTCGCGCTCGTTCATCAGCTGGAAGTCGATGAGGGCGTTGGCGTCGACGCCGTTGGTGCCGTCGAACAGGGTGACCGAGGTGCCGTCGGTGCAGGTGACGACCTTCGTGCCGGCATCAGGGTTCACGGCGACGGTGCACGAGGTGCCGTTCATGCCGTTGGTGCCGTTCGTCCCGTTGGTGCCGTTGGTTCCGTTGGTTCCGGCCTGGCCGTTCTGGCCCGTCTGACCGGTCTGACCGTTCTGGCCGTCGGTCCCGTTCTTCACGGTGAAGGTCGTGCCGTCTTCGCAGGTGATCGTCGCCGTGTTGTTCCCGTTGTCCTTCACGGTGCACGACTTGCCCTTCTCACCAGCCGGTCCGGTACAGCCCACGGCTGCAACACCCAGCATCAGCACAACGCCTCGAGCCAATTTCATGACCAACCCCTCACGTGAGTGCACGACAACCCTCCACGGCCTGCGCAGAACGAAAAACTCCGGCAGCGCCCGTGTGCGTACCGCGTGCCGACCGCCACCGAGGAAAAGTCACAAGTGTGTCATGGGGATCCGCGCGACGATGCCACTGGATCAGCGCAGAAATGACGACTGTCACGATCGATGCGCACGCGTTGCGCCCGGGCAAGGCACGCCGAATTTCGGGGTGGCGGCGACTCCAGGCAGGTTTTGCCGAGCGCTGCGCCGTCGCGAAAAAGGAACGGGCGAAAAAGAAACGGCCCGTCTCCTCGAAGGATGACGGGCCGTCGACTGCTGAACCTTCAGGGTTCAGCAATGGGTGGCTGAGCGAGGCTCAGACCGGGCGGACGTTTTGAGCCTGGAGCCCCTTGGGGCCGCGGGCCACGTCGAACTCCACCTTCTGCCCCTCCTGCAGGGTGCGGAAGCCCTGGGTCTGAATCGCAGTGTGGTGGCAGAAGACATCTTCCCCGCCGCCGTCCTGCGCGATGAAACCAAAGCCCTTCGCATCGTTGAACCACTTCACAGTACCAGTTGCCATCGTTCTACTTTCGTGTTCCGGCCGCATTCATTGCGGCCGTGCCCGGAATCAGGCCGGGCCCGGGACTGATATACGCATTCGTTCGACTTGGGCACCCCCCCTCTGCGATTTTTTTCGGGGAGGTCGCTGACGCCCCTTTTCGACCAGGTCTTCGACAAGGCCGTCGACTTCCCGCAGAGTTCTGCCCGTGGGAACGCCCTCGTACTTGCTGTCGTTCCTCGCGATCCAAGCGGCCCGGCTCCCGGCGACGTTCGGCCAGAAGTACGGTGGCGGGTGGCTCGTCTGGGAACCGGGCAGCTGGCAACCACCGAACCGCGCCCTGGTGCAGACGATGGGAGTGACGAAGGAGCGGGCGACGAGCGCGACCAGCCCCACCGACACCGACGCGCTCTGCTTCTCCCTCGGCGAGGGTCCCGTCGTGCGAGTGGGCCGCGCGCCCGACAACGACTGCGTGGTGAGCGACGCGACGGTCTCCCGCCAACACGTGAAGCTGCAGCATTCTCCTACTGGGTGGCGGGTGCACTCGGTGGGCGGAAGGCTGGTGGAGATCAACGGCCGACGCCTCACCAACGAGCAAGCCCTCGTCGCGTTCGATCAGCTGAGGCTGGGCAACGTCACCCTCACCTTCTTCCCCACCCACGAGGCGCTCCTCACTCGCCTTCAGTCCTGACCTCCTGGGCGGTCGCCTCGGCGGGATCGGAGAAGGCCCGCACGTTCCGATCGATGCCCTCGCTGATCTGCTCGAGCGGGAGATCGTTGGCGTCGTGGCCGAAGGGGTCTTCGATCTCGACGCCGATCTCCTCGATGCCGAAGAGGATGTACGAGATGACGTAGACGATGAGGAGGTTGGACCAACCGAAGGTGTCGACCAGCGCCAGGGCGAGGGTGCCACAGTAGATGACCAAGCCGCGGCGCAGGTGCACCACGTAGGCGAAGGGGATGGGCGTCTTGTGAATGCGCTCGCAGGCGCCGATGCAGTCGACGAGCAGGTGGGTGTCGGCGTCGAGCGAGGTGAAGACGATGTCGCTCAATTGCCCGGCGCGGTGGGCCGCCTTGAGCTGTTCACTGAGCGCGGTGCAGATGGCGAGCGGCGGGTGCGAGCGCGCGAGGGGACGGCTCGAGTCGGCGTTCGAGAAGAGCTCGGGAGCGCTCCACTGCTTGTTCCGCAAGAGGTGGGTCGCCGCCGGCGGGAAGGCGCGCACGAGCCGCAGGACCGTCGCCTGCCGCTCCGGCGTGTCGGAGAGGTGCACCGCCGCCGAGCGGGCGAGGTTCCGGCAGGTGTTGACGATGGTGCCCCACAGCTTTCGCCCTTCCCACCAGCGGTCGTACGAGGCGTTGGTGCGAAAGACGAGCAAGAGGCCCATCGCGGTCGAGACGATGCCGTGCACCGAGCTGATGGAGGCGAGGGAGATCGGCGCGAGGTGAAAGTGAATCCACGTCAGCGCGGCCGCGACCATGGTGACGTAGAGGGAGCGCAGGCCGATCGCCCGCACCATCGAGCCGCGCACCGCGAAGAAGGTGGAACGCCAGACGTGGGGGTCGTAACGAATCATCGCGCGGCTCCCCCGTATGACCGAGCAGCCCCGGGCGAAAGCTGAATTTCCGAGCTTCCGACTCACGCGGCGCCGGGCCTCGTTTCCGACTCACGCGGCGCCGAGCCTCGTTTCCGCGTCAGCTCGCGGCGTGCGGGAAGGCGATGGCGGCGTCGGAAGGAACGGCCTGGAGGACGACCTCCATTCCGCTGGTGGTGAGCTGGCTCAGCTGGCGCTGCTCGTCGTTGGTCAGGAAGACCGAGCGCGACAGCTGCTCCCGACCAGGGCCCGAGTGCACGTTGCCCAACACCAACCGCCCGTCGGGCAGCCCCCGCTCGCGAGCCGCCAGGGCGCTCGAGACGTCACGGAACAGGAGGAGCGTTCGCACCGAGTCGCTCCTCAGGTGCGCGAGGTCGAGCTGGGCGATGGGGCTGTGCACGACCTCGACTGCCTCGGGCACCGCCAGCGCCATCGCGGCCTGCGCCATCGAGTCGGCGGCCGTTCGATCGTCCGCCACCACCACGCGAGCGACGCGCAGGTGGGGCAGCCAGGCCTCGATGACCTGCCCGTGAATCAAGCGGCTGTCGATACGACTGGCGACGATCACGACCCGACACTCCACAGCCCCCACCAAGGAAACGCTTACGAACTCAGAGACCGCCGCGCACCGGAAAAGTTCATGGTGTCTCCTCGAGTGGGTCGCGCTCGAAGCCGTCCGATCGAACGGGAGTCGTGAACGCGCGTGGTTCGCGAGGGCGCACTTCCTGCGCGAAGCGGCAGGAGCCGGCGCCTGGGAGACGGAGCACTCCATCCGACGTGTTCCGTTGGCGGGAACGACGCAGCCTCGACGAGTGGCGCTCAGCTCATGCGGCGGGCTGGCGGCTCCGGAGGAGATCGCTCGCACAGCAGATGTTCTTCTGGCCGTAGGTCGCCAAGGTGTGGGCGAGCTCGGTCAGCGGCAACTCGGCGCGAAGGGAGTCGGCCTTGAGCAGCATCGGCAGGTTCACCCCCGTCACCACCTCGATGCGCGCCTGCTGACACAAGGAGAGCGACTGGGTGCACGGTGAGCCACCGATGAGATCGGCGAACACCAACACGCCATCGCCGTCGTCGACCGACCTCACCGCGTCCCTCACCCGGCTGCGAATCTCTTCGGGGCTGGTGCTGGGCTCGACCGAGAGCGTCGCCACGTTTCGCAGCTCGCCCACGATTTGGCGCGCAGTGGCCACCAGCTCGTCCGCGAGACGACCGTGCGATGCGACGACGAGTCCAACCATGACGACTCCCGCGAACGCCAACCTCGACCACCCGCCTGCTGCGGCGGCCAGTATCGCTCCAACTCCAAGAAAGCAACACCACCACCCCGCCTCGAGTTCCCGCGGGGTACTCCCACTGAACGCCTCAGTACTGACAGGGCGCCTGCGCCGAGCTGGGCTGCGGCGACACCGTCAGAGCCGGCCCCGTGCACACCTGCACCGAGTTCACCCGGATTCGGCCCACCGCCCCACCGCCGCCACCACCACCGGCGGTCGAACCCTGCCCATTCTGTCCGTTGCCCGCTCCGCCTGAGCGGGCGCCGCCATTTCCTCCGTTGCCGCCGCTGCTGCCGCTCGAGCCGCCCGCGACGGTCATCTGGCTGAAGAGGGCCCCTGGCAGGCCGTCCTCGCCCAGCGAGCCGCCACCCGTCGTCGCCTCGCCCTCACCGCCGCTGCCTCCATTCGCCGAGACGTGCCCGATGACCTGCACCAGGTTGCCCTCGAGGAGAATCGCGCCGCCGCTCCCGCCTCCGCCCCCGCTCGGGCCGTCGACGCCCTCCAACGTTCGATTGCCGCCGCCGCCACCACCGCCCACGGCCGACACGCGGCCCCCCACCCGGAGCGTCCCCGAGGCCGAGAGCTGAATCGCGCCGCCCGCTCGCCCGCCCACGCCGCCGCCTCGGAAGGCACCGTTGCCGCCGCGACACCCGCCACGAAGAGGAATCAACGTCGCGTTGCCCGACGGGAGACCGGCGGTCCCGCCCGGGTTGGGTCCACTGCCAGCCGAGCCGCCGTCGCCGCCGCTGGCGCCGAAGCTCCCACCCGAGCCGCCGCCGCGAGGATTGCCGCCGCCTCCGTCGGGGAACAGGTTCATTCCACCGTCGTTTCCAAAGCTGGCCGCGCACGCAGTCGGGTCGTCGGCGCCGGGGCCTGAGTTCATCCCCGCCGAGACGTCGAGCGCTCCCGACAGGTCGATGTTGCCGGTGACGGCGAAGGCGACGGGCTGGGTCCCGGTGATGGTGAGCGAGCCAGCATCGGTGATGGTCATCGACGACGCGTGGAAGAGCAGCAGCGCCGGCGCGCCCGCCTGGGGAATGTACCTGAACGGGGGAACGCTCACTGCGCAGCCCGCCGACAGCACGCCGCTGGCGGTGACGGCGAAGGTCGCAGCGCAGTTCACGACGAACGCGGGCCCTGCATCGCGCGGAATGTCAGCCTCGCCGAAGTTCGACGGAGAGTACGGGAAGCGGCCACAGCGCCCGGCCCCGTCGCAGACGCCCACGGCGCACGCGACACCCGCGTCGTGGTTGCGAACGTCACAGCCTCCGTCGGACAGACACTGTCCCGCGAGGTACTGACACTCGGTCGGCGTGCAGACGATGGGGGGCCCGCTCGTGCACGAGCCGGTCGCGCACTGATCGCCCACCGTACAGGGATTCCCGTCGTCGCACGGGGTGCCGGTGAGCGGAGTGAAGGAGCAGCCACCATCGGCCTCCACGCAGGCCCCCGTCGGGCTCAGGCAGGCGTTGGTGCTCTGGGCGCAGAGCACAGCCGAGCCTCCACAGCCTCCGTCAGTGAGGCATTGGTCGCCCGTGGTGCAGAGGGTGCCGTCGTCACAGGAAACGGTGGGCATCGGCGTGTAGCTGCACCCTGCGTCGGGCTCGTTGCACGTGCCCATGGACATGAAGCACGTCGGGTTGGGAGGGCTCTGGCAGAGCACCGTGCCGTTCGCCACGCAGTTGCCCGAGACACAGCGATCGCCGATCGAGCAGGCAAATGGGTCGGCGCACGACTGGTTGTTGCAATCGGGGTCGGCGCAGTCGGAGGCGTTGTCGCCGTCGTTGTCCTGTCCGTCGGCGCAGGCCGTCTCCACTGGCTGCTGGCAGGTGGTGCCGACGCAGGTGCCTCCACCGGCGCACGGGCGATTCACACAGTTCGAGTCCATGCAGTCCGGCGGCCCATCGAGGTCGTCGTCGAGCCCGTTGCCGCAGTTCAGCTCGACACAGAGGGTCCCCTGACACTGCGCTGCACCGGCGACCCCGGTCCCGCACGCCTGGTTCGCGCACGCTGGCTGCTGGGCACAGTCGATCTGGGTGTTGCAGTCTTCGTCGACGCCGCCGCTGCAGAGCTCGGGGTTGCCCGGGAAGCGCCGCGCGTCGTTGTCGTCACAGTCGACGCCTGCGGGGGAGCCGTCATGGTCGAGATCGATCGGGCCTGCGTCTGCGCCCGCGTCGCTCCCCGCGTCGTTCACTCCCGATCCACCGTCGTTTCCTCCATCGGTCGTGCCGCCGTCCGTTCCTCCGTCCGTGCCGCCGTCCGTGCCTCCATCCGTGCCGGCGTCCGTCGACCCTGCATCCGAGCCTCCGTCAGCTGCACCCGCATCTGCGCCACCGTCGGAGCCTCCACCGTCTGGTTGGAAGCCGCCGTCCTCCCCGGCGCGCTCGAGGGTGAGGACTTCTTCGCTGACGCCGGTCGCAGGGAACCGGAAGGTCTTGGCGGCACGCTCCGCCGGCACGGTCGCCGTGCAGGTCGCGCCCTGTCCCCCGATGGCGATCACCTCGACCTCGGTCGCGGCGCCCTGCTGGAGGATGCCCACCGCGAGCGAGCCGGACGAGCTGAACGGCTTGGAGCCCGCTTCCGACTGAGCGCCCGCCGTCACCGTCAGCACCTTCACGCAGGTCGAGGTCGCGGTGCCCCGATCGATGCGAACGAAGATGGCGGCGCCCTCGGGTGGCCTCGAGCCACAGCCATTCGCGAGGACCACGAGCAGCACGACCGCGCCACGTCGAAGGGTGGAGCCCATCTCGGCATTCTCGACGATCCTCGGTGCGGTGCCGAGTTCGAGCTGCTCGACCGTGTGGGGTGATGTACCCCAGTCACTCCACCGGAGGCGGCGGTGGCGCTCGAGCCCCCCACGGGGTCGAAGCCTGGAGGAACCAGCGCCGCGCGCGCTCCTCGGCGATGCGAACGGCGAGCTGATGGGCGCGGGCGCGATCGGGCTGGAGCGGGAGCACGGACACGTCCTTCGCCGCCTCCAGCGCAGGCGTCAACGCCTCGGCCTCGCGGAGCACTTCGTCGAGCGGCACCCTGCCCGCCTTGATGTCGAGGAGCCGCGCTCTCACCGAGCCCGACGCTTCGAAGACGGGTGTGCCGGTGCGCAGCCAGCCCGTCGCGAGGTGGATGAGCCGAAGGAGGTTGTAGGCGTTCTTGGGCGACAGCCGCCGCCCGAGGCCATCACCGTCGAGGTCGTCTCGGAGCACGCGGGCCTCGAGCGCGAAGGCCTTCAGCGACGCGAAGTCGTTCGCGGCGAGCAAGCCCTGATCGCTGAGCGAGCGGTAGAGCTGCTTCAAGTACGTCTTCGCCGCGAGCTCGGCCTCGGCGTGGGTGCTGGCGCGGGGAGACACGCGTGCCAGGCGAGCGGCGACGTCGTCGAGGGTGAGGGACGGCTCGGCGCGCAGCCAGTCGAGCACCGTCTGCCGATGCTCGGCGAGCTGCGCCGACTTGGTGAGGCTGTCGAGCTGCCGCAGGGCGTACTTCCCGAAGCTGCCGAAGAGCTGCCGAGACACGAAGGCCTCGCGGTCGGCGAGGAGCCAGGCGCCCACCTCGTCCACCGCGCGCACGGTGGGCACGAAGAGGAGCTCGAGCGTGTTCGGGTCGGCCCTCAGGCCCTGGGCGATGGTCTTCTCGGCCTCCCAGTACGTCTCGCTCCCGTCGGCGCTCACCAGATCGCTCGGAGGCGTGCCGAGCCCCACCGTCCACGAGAAGGGCAGCAGGAAGGCCCCTCGTCGATCGGTGTCCGAGCTCGCCTCGGCGAGCCCCCACGCACGCGACCCCACCGTCGCCTCCAGCACCACGCAGGGCCTGAGCGCCGCCCAGGCAGCTTCCCGTCGGAGCGCGAAGCGCAGCTGGCCTTCCCGCCGCGGCAGGAGCTCGTCGCGCCGAAAGTGCACCTCACCGACGCCGACGAGCTGCACGTCGTAGCCATCGTCTCTGGCGCGGGAGACCCGGCCGACCATTCCTGGTGCGAGCCGCCGCTCGTTCAGCAGCCGCTCGACGCGGGTGACGACCTCGGTGCCGTGTGGCAGCTCCGAGGGGCCTCCGTCGAGAACGTCGAGCTCGGCCGACCGACCCATGGCGTCGACCGTAGCGCGGACGAGGAGCACCTCGCGCTCATTCGTCGGCGCTGAGTCGAGACGAGCCCGAGCGTCGACCGGGACTCGCAGCGTCGATGGAAGGCAACCGCGTGCGCCCGCGCCCGAACCACCAGCCACCTCGGAGGCTCTCGCGGTCCCGTGAGCGTCGATGGTTTTGGCCTGCCCTCTTCCGGTCGCCCGGGGGACTCGCTACAGCACCTGTCCTCTCGCTCTCGGAGCCGCTCCATGACCGCCGCCGTCGCCATTCCGCCGCCCATGCCCCAACCGGCGCTCGAGGTCGCCATCGCCAAGGTGCGCGACCAGGCGGCCGCCTTCGCCAAGACGAGCCTCGACGAACGCATCGCCTTTCTCCGGCAGCTCCGTGATGGCTACGCCGCCGTCGCCGAGGAGTCGGTGCGGCTGGCCTGCGCCTACAAGAACATTCCCTTCGACTCGCCCGTTTCCGGCGAGGAGTGGCTCGCGGGCCCGATGATCACCCTGCGGGTGCTCCGCCTGACCCAGTGGTCGCTCGAAGAGGTGAAGGCCTTCGGGGCGCCGCGCATCTCCGAGAAGATGATCCGCGATCTGCCCGATGGACGAATCGCGGTGCGCGCCTTCCCCGGCGACGCGCTCGACTCGGTGCTGCTCGCCAAGCAGGTGGGCGAGAACTACATGCAGGCCCACGTCACCCGGGCGAACCTGAAGGACCACCAGGCCGCGGCCTACAAGAAGCCGCACCAGGGCCGGGTGTGTCTGGTGCTCGGCGCGGGGAACGTGAACGCGATTCCGCCGACCGACGTCGTCTACAAGATGTTCATCGAGGGCACCGCCTGCGTCCTGAAGATGAACCCGGTCAACGCCTACCTGGGCCCGCTCATCGAGAAGGCGTTCGCTCCGCTGGTGGCGCGCGGCTTCTTCGCGGTGGTGTACGGCGGCGCGGAAGAAGGAGCGTTCCTCGTCAACCACCCGTCCATCGACGAGATCCACATCACCGGCTCGGACAAGACGCACGACCTGATGGTGTGGGGACCGCCTGGACCCGAGCGCGACGCTCGCAAGGCGCGCAACGAGCCGCTGCTCGCGAAGGACGTGACGTCGGAGCTCGGCAACATCTCGCCGGTCATCGTGGTACCCGGCCCGTGGGACGACTCGTCGCTCAGCTTCCAGGCGCGCAACACCGCCGGCATGCTCTGCAACAACGCCAGCTTCAACTGCACCGCCGCGAAGCTGGTGGTGACCGCTCGCGGCTGGGGCCAGCGCGCGGCGTTTCTCGACAGCCTCTCACGGCACGTCGCGAGCGGCGGCGTTCGTCAGGCCTACTACCCAGGCGCCGAGCAGCGGTGGAAGGCGATCGTCGAGGGCCGGAAGAACGTGAAGATCATCGGCGAGGCGAAGGCGGGCGAGCTGCCCTACGCGATCCTCTCCGACGTCGATCGTCACAGCCGCGACGCGCTCATCTTCGCCAACGAGCCCTGGTGCACCGTCATCTCCGAGACCGCGCTCGACGCAGACGCGGTGCCGGCGTTCTGTGACGAGGCGACGAGGTTCCTCAACTCCGACGTGTGGGGCACCCTCGCGGCGAACGTGCTCGTCCACCCCGAGACGATGAAGGACCCCAAGAGCGCCGAGGCGGTCGAGAAGATGGTGCGCGAGCTGCAGTACGGCACGGTGGCCATCAACACCTGGGGCGGCGCGGTCTTCGGCATCGGCAACTCGCCCTGGGGCGGGCACCCGAGCGCCACCTTGCAGGACATTCAGTCGGGGCGCGGCTCGGTGCACAACAGCCTCTTGCTCGACGGGGTCGAGAAGTTCGTGCTGCGGGCCCCGGCGAAGGTCTCTCCGATTCCGCCCTGGTTCCCGGGGCACCGCACCCAGCACCTGCTCGGCCGGAGGCTCACCAACTTCGAGTACGCGCCGAGCTGGCTCAAGGTGCCGTCGGTCGCCTTCGCGGCGCTCCGCGGGTAAGTCGCGTCTTCCCGGGGGCTCTCGACTACAGTCGAGCCATGGTTCGACACACCACCGTTCTCCTCACCCTCGCGGCCGTGGGCTGCGGCCCCACCGGCATGCCGACCCTCGAGATCACCGGGCCGACGGCGGTGCTGCGAGACGGCACCCCCATCACCCTGCGAGTGGTGGGAACCGAGGCAGACGGGAAGGTCGGCGCGGGGAAGGTCACCCTCGAGCCCGACGTCGGAACGGTCGAGCCGACGAGCGTCACCCTCGACGAGTTCGGCACCGCCGCCTTCACCTTCACCTGCAACGCCGCGACGACCCAAGACTGCGCAGTCGCCCGAGCCACCATCACCGCGCGCTGGGAGCGGAAGACCGTCATCACCACCCAAGCGTCCATCAGCCTCCGCGATCGAACGAACACCGGCGGCGGGAGCGGAGACGGAGGCACCGGAGGAGGCTTGCCGTCCGGCTGCCCGGCGGCGAACTACACCAAGACGACGCAATGCGCGGGCGGGAGGACGCCTGGAAACAACGTCTCCTGCTGTCGTCCGACGGGCTCGATCCCTGCGTGCACCGACACCTACGTGTGCAACGGCCAGACGATCTCGGTCCCGTACCAGAAGCGCCCGGTGTTGGCCGACGGTGGCCTGGGAGCGCCGACCGACACGATGATCGACCTGGTGTGGACGATTCCCTACCAGCGCGCGGCCAGCGTCGCCGAGTGCCAGACCCTCACCGTCGGCTACGAAATGAACGTCGGCGGCGTGCTGCAGAGCGGCCGGAACCTGGTCACCTACGGCTTCATCGATCTGACCGGAGAGTACTTCGCGATTCGCACCAACAGCCCAGTGGCGACGCTCCACCCGGCTGCAGACGACGAGTGCGCGAGGGGCGTGGCCGACGCGGGCGCCCTGGGGGTGTGGAACTCCCTCATGCCGGGCGTCCTCTCGACCACCGAGAACGGCACCCGCTACTCGTACGCGCCGACCGACCCGCCGCCCCACTTCTTCTTCATCACCCACTTCCGCTGACGCTCACGGGGTCTGCGCGCCGCGAATGTCGTTGCACGACAGGCCGTTCGCGGGCGCACAGTTCTGCCCGATGAGACAGCCGCCGGCGCCCTGGAAGTCGACGCAGCGAATCGACTTGCAGTCGTCGGCGGTGATGCAGCGCTTGCGGGAGATGCTGCACTCGCCGCCCATGCACGACTCCGGCGCGCAGTCGGAGTCCACCTGGCAGCTGCAGAAGCCCTGCTCGTCGCCCTCGTCCACCGAGCACCGGCCCGCGCAGAAGCCGCTCGTCTCTCCGGGGTTCTTCGCGCACACCCCACCGCGCCGGCAGTCTTCGTCCTTCATGCACGGCAGGTTCTGGTTGATGGGACAGGCCGGGTTCGAGCGCGAGCAAGCCCACTGGGTCAGCACGACGATGACGTCTTGGCAGGCGTACCCACGCGGGCACGACTGGCCCTCGCTGCAGTCGGCGCCGCAGAAGAAGTTCCCCGGGTGGCGGGTGTCGATGAGGCAGTAGTTCGGCCCGGTGCCGCAGACCTGGAGGCCGCCCGCACCGATGACGCAGTTGTCGCAGTAGGGCCGCAGCCGGGTGTCGTAGTCGGAGTAGCACTGCGCCCGCGGGCCGGCGTCTGGTTCGGTGGGCAGGCCCGCGTCGGGGAGGATGCCGCACTGATCTCCGTAGGCGCAGAAGTCGTTCGACGCGCAGAACGACGGGTCGCACACGCCGATGGAGCAGCGCGCGAGCTCGGCCGGCGTCGTACCCGTGCAGGTGCAGGCGGTGTCGCCACAGCGGCACGAGGCGCCGTTGCAGTCGCCGTTCTTCCGGCAGCCCGCCACACAGCTGCCCTTCTTGAAGTCGCACACCTCACCGAGCGCACACTGGAGGTCCGACGAGCAGCGGCCCTTCGGCACGCACTGGCCCGCGGCCGTGTCGCAGTAGAGCGAGGTGCCCGGGCAGTCGGCGTTGGTGGCGCAGCCCGCTCGGTCCTGACAGAAGCCGAGGCCGTTGCAGAGCTGCGACGGTGGACACGCCTCGTCGGTGCGGCAGTAGCAGACGCCCGTCTGTTGCTCGCAGCGATAGGCCGCAGCGGCCGCGCCCATCACCAGTGACGAGGTGGTGGAGGTCGCGCAGTCAGCGTCGACGCCGCACTTCCCTCCCATCACCCGCGTGTCCTTGCAGGTGACGAGGGTGAGCGCGGCGAGGAGCGTGAGGGCGAAACGAAGGGTCACGGCATGAACGCTTGCGAGACGGCGATGGAGAAGCTCGACCACGAGACGCCCGAGAGCGAATCGTACGTCCACTGGTTGTAGGCGAACTTCGGCGAGCGGCTCGAGTAGATCACGACGAAGAGCTGGTTGCCGGCCTCTTCGGTGCGCAGCTTCTGAACCACCAGCGGCGGCAGCACCACCCGGCTCTCCGCGCCTGGCAGCACCATGTTCCAGAGGTTCACGTTGCCCGCGAGGGTGGGCTTGAGGATCTGCACGTTGTGGAGGTCGGCGACGGCTCCGGGCTGCGTCGTCCACGCGATGGTGCCGGTGAAGGTCCCGGTGGTGGGCGCGGTGAGCAGCGGCGGCGGCAACATGGGGCCGATCGTGACGCCTGGCGCCATCGGGCCGGGCTGACGACGGAAGTAGTAGGTGACCGGGTAGGTGGAAGCGCCGCTCGACTCGTTCATGAAGATGAAGTTCGAGCCGTCGAGCTGCGGGAAGTTCGGGAAGCTGAGCGTCGGGTTCGTCGAGGCCACCGCCGTGGTGGGCGCGGTGCCGGCGGCCCAGTTGTTCGGGTTGGGCACGAAGCCCTCCGCGCCGAGATCGAGCCAGGCGTAGATCTTGTTGTTCCCCGGCTCGTCGGGGAACCCCGGCATCAGCGGAGGGAAGCTGAGCGGCGAGTCGACGGTGATGGGCACGGTGAGGTCGAGCGCCATGTCGAGGACGATGTCCTTGCCGACCGCCGGGTTGTCCGCCGAGGTGGTGATGCCGCGCTTGATGCCCATGGTGTACGGCGTGAAGGTGCCGGTCGCCGCGCTGACGATGCCGAAGTAGGCGTACACCGCGCGCAGGCCGGCGCCGGTGAAGACGAGGAACTCGCCACCGTCTTGGGTGATCTTCCACTTCTCACCCATGCGAGTGGGGACTCCGCCGAAGGGCACGCCGCCGAAGAGCGAGGTCTGCGCGACGAAGACCCGCGCCTCGAGCGACTCGCCCGGCATCAGCGGCCGCGGCAGCTTGAAGCCCAGCACCCGGCCGGCGATCTGCGAGGGCGGCACGCCGGGCGGGGGCGTTCCAGGGCTGCCTTCTCCGGGGCCCGTGTAGGAGATGAAGACGGTCAGGTTCTCGGCGTTGACGCTGGTGACGGTGGCCGACTGGTAGTTCTCCTTGAAGACCGTCACCGTCTGCGCCTTCACCAGCGAGGGGTCCGAGAACGTCAGCTGGCCGCGGTTGTCGGTGAAGCCCTGGAACGGCGTGGTCTCGTCGGAGCCGAGCATCACGCGCGCGAGCGGCACCGGCGCGCCGTAGTTCGCCCGCGAGCCGTCGAGCACGGTGACGTTGAGGGTGCCCACCAACGGCCCTCCCGAGAGGCCGCCGGAGATGCTGCGCGGGTCGAAGTACGAGAAGCCACCCGAGAGGGTGTCGTTCTGGGTCGCCCGCTCGACCCTCACGTCCACCGTGCCGACGTCACCTCGCGGGGTGCGGCACGTGATGAGGTGCGGGGTGACGTACTTGATGTCCTTCGCGGTGAAGGCGCCGAACTTCACCACCGTGCCCTCGCCGAAGCCGCTGCCGAGAACGGTGACCAAGGTGCCGCCGGCGATGGCGCCGCGATCGGGCTGCACCCGGCCGATGGAGAGGGCCTCGTCGTAGGTGAAGGCGCCACGGAGGACGAACTCGTTCTCGAGGTCGGCGGCTTCACGCACCCAGAGATCGCTCGGCTCTCCACCAGAGCCGCGCGGGGTGGTGGCGGTGAGCTCGGTCTCGCTCGTCACCGTGACGGTCGTCGCGGCCTGGGCGCCGATGGTGAGCAGCGCGTCGGCCGGAATCGCGGAGCCGGGACTGGTGACGCTGGTGCCGCCCGCGGCCGGGCCCGAGGCGGGCGTGACGGCGGTGAGGGTGACGCGCCAGGTGACGCCCTGGCTGAGGGTGACCGAGGTGCCGGCGGTCACCACCACGTCGGACACCCGAGGCGCCGCGCCGCGCGACGGCACCGTCACCACCGCCTGGGTCGCCGACTGCGAGACGATCGACGCGGGCCGCCCGCCGATGGAGACCGTGAGCCCCGGCGCGTCGAGCCCCTGCCCCACGAGGGTGACCGAGTCCTGCGCCACCACGATGCGCGGAGCGACGGCGAAGAGCGCGAGGGGGCCCGCCGCGTCGACGTAGGCGAAGCCGCGCCTCACCGTCCACGAGGCGCGCGGGGAAGTGACGACGAGATCGACCGCACCCGCCGAACCTGCCGGGGTGGTGACGACGAGCTGCGAGTCGCTCTCGACGTTCAGCGCAGTGCCAGGGTTGGCGCCGAAGCGCACCTCGGTGACGCCGGTGAAGCCAGTCCCGGTGAGCCGCACGACGGTGCCTCCCGCGAGCGGGCCGCTGGGCGGAGCGACGCGAGTGACGCGCAGCTCGGCGAGGTAGCGGAAGGCGCGGCGCTGCGTCGAGACGCCGTTCTTGTTGTAGACGACGAGGTCGACGAGGTCGGCTGCCTGGCCGCGCGGAGTGGTGACCCGCAGCTCGGTGCTGCTCACCTTGGTGACGGTCGCGGCCGAGGTGTTGCCGAAGAGCACCTGCACTTCGTCGTCGAAGCCCTGGCCGGTGATGGTGACGGTGGTGTTCCCGGCGAGCGGGCCTTCACGCGGGCTGAACCCGGTCACCACGAGGTCGTCGAAGTAGGTGTAGCAGTTGTTGCAGACGAAGCGCCCGTTGGGGTTCTGCACCGAGACCGAGGCGGCGCCGGCGAGCCCAGGCGGCGTCTTCACCTCCATCGTCTGGTCGTCGATGATCGTCATGTCGGGCACCGGGTTCGACCCGAAGCGCACGGTGGTGAGCGGCTTGGCGCGGCTGCCGGTCGGCGCGAAGTTGCGCAAGAAGCCCGAGCCCTCGAGCAGCACGGTGGCGGCGCCTGCGGTCGAGCCGCGCGGCGGGAGCACCTTGAGGATCTTGAGCTCTGGCGGCGGGCCGGCGTCGACGGCGCCTGCATCGGGCTCGACGCCCGCGTCTTCGACGACCCCCGCGTCTTGCTCGACCCCGGCGTCCTCCACCGGTTGGCCACCATCGACGGGCGTCGTCGGCCGGGGACACCCGGACAGCGCGAGACCGAGCAGCGCGGCGAGCAGGACGGACGACGGTGCGAGACGTGCGATCATGGAGATCCTCACGGGGGTTCGACCTTCAGCGTATAGGCATTGGCGATGCGCTCGGTACTCCCGGCCACGCGCACCACCACGTTCTGGCCGCCGACCTGCGCGGCCGAAGCAGTCACCGAGGGCATCACCTCGTCGGAGCAGCCGAAGGTGATCATGCCGTCGTTCGAGAGCAGGCAGAGGTTGAGGAGCCCCCGGCTCGCGTCGTAGTTGGCGAGCGACACCTTGAGGCCCTGGCCTGCGGCGACCGCGAGTCGGAAGTGATCGAGGTCTTGCTGGCAGATCTTCCCGTCGATCTGCGTCTGAGCGTTGAGCACCGTGGGCGTCGAGACGTCGTCGTTGGGCTCGTTCGTGTCGTCATCGCAGGGGTTGCCGCGCGAGAGCAGGAAGGTGGCGTCGTAGGTCTGGAACGGGTCGATGCTGGAGACGACGACGAAGTACTTGGCTGGCGTCGGCGCGACGTAGCTCACCAGCAGTCGGCCCGAGGCGACGGTGCGCCCGCTCGCGTCCTTGATGACGGTGGAAAAGGTGTTCTCGCTGAACGGGTCGGCGTCGAGATTCACCCCGAGCAAGTCGCCACGGCCGAGCTGCAAGCCGAACCAGTCTTGATCGCCCATGCAGAGCGTCATTCCCCGGAAGGTGCCGGCCGCGGCGCCGAAGGCCTTCGACTGCTCGTCGTTGGGCTCGTAGCGGTCGGGCTGGCAGGTGCGCGGCACACACTTCTGCGCGCCGACGTCGCAGCGTTGATCGGGCGGGCAGACGTCGTTCGAGGTGCAGGAGCGGCGCTTGGGCAGGCACGCGCCGGTCTGAATGAAGCACGCGAGCGGCACCATGCAGTCGCGGTCGGAGTAGCACCGCTCGGCAGTCGAGCACTTCCCCGCCGCGTCACAGATGAGCCCGACGCCACACTCGCTCGCCTGGGTGCACTGGACGCAGCGCTCCATCACGCAGCGTTCGCCGGCGCCGCAGACGGTGGCCTGGGTGTCGGCGGTGCAGCGCGGCACGCAGCGGCGGCTCCCGGTGTTGCAGACCTCCTGAGCGGTGCAGTCGTCGTTCGTCGAGCAGCCGAGGTCTTCTTCGCACACCGTCGTCAGGGTGTTGCAGCGCTCGCCTTGTGGGCACGAGGCGCTCATTCCAGTCGGGCAGAGGTTCACCTCGGAGCGCGCGAGGCAGAGGCCCTGCTTGCACCAGCTGCCGGCCTGGCATTCCTCGTTCTTCGCGCACTCGGCGCCCCACCCTGCCCGGAGCACGCACAGCTTCGTCTCGGCCGAGCACTCTTCCTTCGCGCTGCACTGACCGCTCGTCGTGCAGGTGTCGCAGTACTTGTCGGCGGTGCAGACCTTCCCCGCCGAGCAGTCGGCGCGGGTCTCGCACTCGGGCGGCCGACCGGCGTCGGTCGCCATCATCGGCTTGGGACAGCCGGCGAGCGCCAACACGAGGGCGACGCTCTGGAAGGCGAGGAAGCGGCTCATGGAACGGCGGTGACCTCACCGGAGGGCCACACCACGTCGGCCACCATCCAGATCTCGTTGCGCTCGAGGAGCGTCTTGGTGAACTGCGCCTTCAGAATGCCGAACTGGTACACCCGCACCGTCGCGCGTGACTGGCGGGCCATGGTGCCGAGCCCGAAGTCCTGCTCGAAGGCGACCGCGAGGCGATAGGTGCCGTCGATGGGGTTGACCCAGCCGAACACCTCGGGGCCGTAGCCGGTGAGCGCGTCACGCGAGAGCTCGGGGTCGTCCATCGGGTCGCCCATCACGCCCCAGTCGGGCGCCCGGTTTTGGTAGAACACGTCGTCGGGCGCCAAGCCGACGCGCGAGGTCGTGGTGCGCAGCACGTGGAGATCGAGATCGGTCCCCATGTTCTCCCAGTACAGCTCGACGAGGAGCTTCTGGGCCGGCGAGGCGACGATGGTCTTTCGCGCCGGCTGACACGACTTCACGCCCTGCGAGTCGGTGACCTCGAGCTGCACTTCGTAGGCGCCCGGCACCGAGGGGTCGAGGCGCATTCCGGTGGTCGGCGCCTCGGGCATCATGATGGCCGTGGTGCTGGCTGCCGGCCGGTTGCGCAGCGTCCACTTGTAGGTGATGGGGCTGTCGCCGTCGGGATCCATCGAGCCGGTGCCGTCGAGGGTGACGGTCAGCCCGGGCGCGCCGTTGCCCAGGTCGGCGACAGTGGCGATGGGCGCGCGGTTCACGGTGGCGCGCAGGGGAACGATGAGCTCCTGCTTGTCGGGATCGGTCGTCTTGAGCCGAATGCCGCCGGTGATGTCGCCCATCGCGCCGGCAGGCACCGCGAGCCGCACGGTGAGCTGGATCTGCCCCATGAGCCCGGTACGGGGATCGTTCGTCTTCACCGTCGCGGGCGTGCGGGTCGAACCGACGAAGGTGAAGCCCGCGGGCGTTCCCTCGGTGAAGGCGATCTCGTCGACGATGAGATCGGCGGTGCCGGCGCTGCGAATGGTGAGCTGCTGCACCGCGGTGGCGCACTCTCCGACGCGGCCGAAGTCGAGGGTGGTGGGCTCGACCTCGACGACCGCGCGAGTGGAGCCCTGGCCCTTCAGCTCGAGGGTGAGCTTGGCGTTGTCGATGTCGTCCGACTCGAAGGAGACGCTGTTCGTGTAGTCGAGTTCCTTGCGCGGCCTGAAGGAGAGCTTGAGCAAGCCGGTCTCTCCCGACTCGACGCTCTCGGGCGCGGAGACGATCGAGAAGATGCCGTCATCGGCCGCGAGCGCGACGTTCGAGATGCTGAGCTTGGCGCGACCCAGGTTCGTGAGCTCGACCTCGATGGTCTTGTCGTTGAGCACCGGCAACGTTCCGAAGTCGACCGGTGACGCGGGCGGCGCGAGGCGTGGGCGCACCTGGCCGAGGTTGTCTCGTGGGCACCCGGCGAGGAGGGTGACCGAGGCGAGCACCAGCACACGGCTCATTGCGGGCCCTTGCCTTCCTCGTAGTACTGGATCTCGACCTGCGCGTTGAGCCCCGGCACCGAGTCGCCCGCGAAGTAGATGAGGTTGTTGGCCTGCTCGTAGTCCCAGCCGTCGGTCCCTTTGAAGGGCGGCTTGCACACGATGCCGAGGGTGTCGGGCGAGGCGCCCATGCAGTCCGCGCGATCGATGGAGTCGCACTTCGAGAGGTTCGCCTCGGGCGTGCTGCAGGCGTACTTCACCCGCACCTCGATGGTCATCACGTTGGGCTTTTCCTGGAGCGCGAACTTGCGCTTGAGGCCCACCGCGTTGGTGGCGAGCTTCTTCAAGGTCGCGCCGAAGGCGGCATCGCAGATGCTCCCGACCTCTCCACCGGTGAGATCGGACAACTCCTTGTAGCGGAGGCCGGGCGCCGCACCGCACGCGTTGCTCTCGGGGCCCATGATGGCGGCGGTCGTCACCATGCCGTCGTTCCCGATGCCCTTCGCGGTCTCGAAGTAGCGGTAGTAGTAGCGCACGTCTTGGTTGGACTCGTCCTCTTCGTCGGTCACGAAGATCATGTAGAGGTACGCGTCGGGCCGGAGGAACGGAAAGTCCTTCTTCTCGTCGCACTGGGTCTGGCACGCCGGCTTGTTCGATGGGCACGAGCGCTTGCATTGATCGATCGCTGCCGCGTTCGTCGCCTTCTGGAGATCGATCGCCATTCGCCCGGCCTCGAGGCCCGCCTCGAAGGGGCTGCCGAGGATGCCGACCTTGATGTTGTTCGAGAACGCCTGCGCGACGTTGGCGGTCTGCGGCGTGATCACCCTGGGCGTGCCGACGAGCGCGCCCTTCTCCTTGAAGGTGTCGGTGGTGGTCACCGCGATGCGGTAGTCGATGGACGAGCGGGTGAAGAGGTCGATGAACGAGGCGAAGTTGCGGGCCAGGTTGTCCTGCCGCGGCGCCATCGAGCCCGAGTTGTCGACCACCCAGAGCACGTCGATCTTCGAGGCGGCCTGCTGGGAATAGGAGTCGACGCGCACGTCGGGCGGCAGCGTCTTCACGATGCGATCTGGCCCGCAGCCCACCGTCGAAACGGCGAGCAACAGCGACAACCCTCTGGCAGTCATGACGGTCTTCTGGCCCACGCGGGGGTCTCCCTGCAACGAGAGCCCCCTTCTAGCCTCAAGTCGCGTCGAGATGCTGCAACCCGTGGGTTTTTGTTGATTCTCCATGACTCGGCGCATGGTTCCCGCCGAGGGCCGGAGGGTTCAAACCACGGCACGGCTGTCAGGGGCGGCGCGGCTCCAGCGAATTTCCGGTCGGATCAGGCCAGCCGGTTGAGTCGAGAACCGAGCAGCCGGACGACGCGCGACAGGTCACGCGACACCGCACCCGGGCGGGGCGCCATGGCCGCGAAATGACGTCTGGGCCCGAGGGCACTGGGAGTGCACGGCGGGCGTCGTTCCCGCGAGGAGCGTGCCATGGCTGGACGAGTTGGACAGAACCCCGTTTCCCTCAAGATGCGCGGGCCGAGCGACACGCAGCCGGTGACGACGAAGTCCACCTCGCCGAAGAGCGCTCCACCGGCCCCCACCGATCTGGGCGTCGAGCCGCCGAAGGCCAAGAAGGTGAACCTCACTGGTCGGCACAAATCAGCCAAGGCGCCTGGGCCGGTGAACCCGGAGTTGGCCGACGACGTGAACAAGCTGCGCGCCGCTGCCGCTGCTGGAGGGACGAGCTCCGTCTCCACCACGGGCGCGCCCCTCGATCGCGTGCAGAAGATGACGACGAAGCAGCTGGCGACCGCGCTCGAGCAGCTGCGCTCCGGCACGCTGAGCGACCCAGCGCTGAAGATGGCCGTCGCGAGTGAGGTCGCGGCGCGTGCGCGCTGGGGCACCGAGAACCCGGAAGCGGTGGCGGTGATGCGCGATCGCCTTCGCGCTGGCACCTTGCGAATGGAAGACGTGTCGGACACGAGCTCCATCGCGCCGGAGACGCTCGTGCAGCGCCTCGCGGAGACCGCTCAGCTCGAGTACCAGGACATGCTGGCCCGCACCGCTCAGGCGACCCGCCTTCCCGAGCCGCGAAAGAAGATCATCCACACCGATGGCATCGTCAGCTCGAAGGTCGGCTACGACCGGTTGCCCTCGGACTTGAAGAACACGATGGCCGAGACCGTGTGGCGCGATCTCGAGCCCAAGCAGCGCGACACGCTCATCTCCACGTACTCGCGGCTCAAGAGCTGGGGCGTCTGGGACGAAGTGAAGCAGGTCAAAGGCGAGCTCAACCCGACCGAGCCACAGGTGCACGTCGGCGGCGTGACGTTCGACGTTCCCGGGAACACCGGTGGTGTGATCTTCGAGGCGAAGGACGGCAAGCGCTTCACCAACCGGCTCCTCCAGACGGGTCACTTCGGCGTCGACAAGGGCATCGTCGGTTCGCTTCATCAAGGCCAGGCGTCGACCCGCGAGTGGACTGACGACCCAGGCAGCCTCCACGTCTCGGTCGGCCCGGGAAACCAGTTCGACGCTCACCTCGACAAGGTCTCGGCCGTCGGCCGGCCCTCGCGCGGAGAGACGCAGATCACGCCCGAGGGCGGGTTCGATCACCAGCGCCGCGAGCTGTGGCCGGAGATGATCCGCGACGCCATCGGCCTGCCCGGAGTCGTCGTCGACGCCGAGCTCCGGCCGAACCCAGTCGGCGGCTGGCCGGAGGTGAGAGGCACCATCGGCCTCGAGCTGCACGGCCCGGTGAAGAGCGAACGAAAGACGATCGACCGCAAGCAGCTCGAGCGGGTGTTCCCGACCGACCCCGGCGAGCCAGGACCGGCGGGGCTGATCAACGGCGCGATCGATCAGGTGAAGCTGACGCAGGTCGCGCTCCCGAGGCCCGCTGGAGTTCCGGCCGACGCCATCGACCCGCGCATGCTGGCCGAGCAGCTCGCCGCGAAGATCCTCGAAGCCGCCCGCGCCGGGAAAGATCCGATCACCCTCGATCTCCCCGACTACGCGAACTCGGTGAGGGTGCAGCCGGAGATGACCAAGCAGCTCACCGCGCTCGCCCGCGAGGTCCACGCGCAGCTCGAGCACGCCGTCGCCACGCTGCCGCCCGACGAGCGCGCGGCGTACGATCTCTCGAAGGTGAAGTCGCTCAAGGTGACCTACGGGGTGAAGACCCAGGGCGCGCGGGTGCGCATCGACGACTGACGGGTTTTCTGAAAAGAGGTGTCCACCCCTCGCCCGCTCGTTCGTCTCAGTCTGCCGGACTCACCCGGCCTCACTGGAGGTCTTTCGATGCCCAAGTTTCTCTGCCTGCAGCGCTCCCTTGGAAAGCCGGGAGGCGGCGGGGGCGAGAAGCCGTCGCCCGCGCAGATGCAGGCGCTGTACGCGAAGTTCGAAGAGTGGCGGAAGAAGTACCAGGCGCAGCTGCCCGATCTCGGCGGCCGGCTCGGCCAAGGGAAGCTCGTCGGAAAGGCCGACGGACCGTTCGTCGAGGTGAAGGAGTTGGTGGGCGGCTACATGG
The DNA here is from genome assembly GCA_052034585.1 of Myxococcota bacterium. Classification (GTDB taxonomy): domain Bacteria; phylum Myxococcota; class Myxococcia; order Myxococcales; family Myxococcaceae; genus Xiheimicrobium. Next base: position 5,852 of record JBPOIJ010000009.1, on the reverse strand, counting down.
TGGTCTCCGCCGACTCGCTCGATGAAGCGGCGACGATCGCCTCGGAGTGCCCTGGGTTGGTCTCGCCCGGCTCGGGTGTCGAGGTGATCGAGATCCGCGGCCCTTGAGCTCGGCGCTCGTCGAGCACTCGTTTCGCCAACACTTCGCCCGATTGGTGGCGGTGCTCGCCCGCCGGTTCGGCCTTCATCGGCTCGAGGTGATCGAAGACGCGGTGCAAGCGGCGTTGCTCGCGGCGCTCGAGCATTGGCCGCGAGCCGGGGCTCCGAACGATCCCGCGGCCTGGCTCCACCAGGTGGCCACCCGCCGGCTGATCAGTGATGGGTTGACCGTGGCGCGACGGTCAGCGCTCGCGAGCGAAGCGGCCGAGGTTCCCACTCCGAGCGAGGCGGAACGAAACGAAGAGCTCTTGCGAATGATCTTCGTCGCCTGTGACGAGGCGATTCCGCTCGAGTCACGGCTCGTCTTCACCTTGAGGACGTTGTGCGGCTTCGACGTGCACGAGGTCGCGCATCGGCTCTTCCTCACCGAGGAGAACGTCTACAAACGACTCGGCCGGGCGCGTGCGCGGCTGCGCGAACGTCCGCTCGAGGTCGAGTTGACCAAGGAGCAACTCCGTGAGCGGCTCCCGGCGGTGCGTGCGGTCCTCCACGCGCTCTTCACCGAAGGCCACCTCTCCTCGCACCCCGAGGTGGCGATTCGCGAAGAGCTCTGCGCCGACGCGATCGGGCTGACGACCCTGCTCGCCCAGAGTCCCTGGGGCGCGTCGCCAGAGACGAGCGCGCTCCTGGCGTTGATGCACCTGCACGCGGCGCGGCTCGAGGCCCGGGTCGACGAGACTGGAGGTCTGGTGCTCCTCGAAGATCAGGACCGCGCCGAGTGGGACGCGGAGCAGATCGCCCTGGGCCTTCGGTGGTTGGCGACCTCGTCGGAAGGAACGGAGCTGTCGCGGTACCATGCGGAGGCCGGCATCGCCGCCGAGCATTGTCTCGCCCCGTCGTTCGCCGAGACCCGGTGGGACCGCATCGTCGAACTCTACGAGCTGCTCGATCGTCTGGCGCCCTCGCCGCTCCACCGCTTGAACCAGGCGCTCGCGATCGCCGAGCTGCAGGGTCCAGCCGCCGCGCTCCTTCGGCTCGAGCGTGACCCTCCACCGAGTTGGCTCGCCGGCTCGTATCTCTGGTCGGCTGCGCTGTCCGATCTCCATCGCCGCGCAGGGCACGTGGATGAAGCGGCGCGGCACCGAGTGGCGGCACTGGCCGAGGCTCCCACCGAGCTGATCAGGGCCGCCCTCACGAAACGACTCACTCGTTGAGAATGCAGCCCGCGCCCGAGCGATCGATCGCCGTCACCACGCCCTTCTTCACCGTGATGCTCGCGTTGGCGAGCGGCCCATCGGAACGCCCGGCCGAATAGAACCAGACGTCGCCGTCACAGCGCTCGGGCGCGCCGAGGTGTTCACGGAGGCGCTTCGCCGACCAGCCGACCTTCACTCGATCGAACAAGGCGACTCCTCGCGCGTGGTCCTTGAAGGTGATTCGAACGCCGGTCGCGCCGGTGCACGACCCGGGCTCGGCGGCGACGATCATCGTGATCAGCGCGAGCAGCATGGCGAGTGATTCTACGCCGTGCTGGGCTCGGCTCCCAATGCCCCTCCTCCTCATGATCCTCCTCGCGATCCCCGATGCCGGAACGCCCGCTCGCCGGCCCTACGTCGACGAGGTGATGACGAAGGTGCGCCAAGGAACCGTCGACACCGAGAGCGAGCGCGATCACGTCAAGCCCGAGGACATCGCCCACTTCGCCCGCGAGTACTTCGCGACGAAGAAGTGGCCCGAGCGAGTGTTCATCATCGAGCTCGTGCAGGACTCGAAGGATCCGGTGCTCACCGAGGTGATGTGGGACGCGCTCGACGTGCCGAACTGTGACGACGACACCTGCTGGTGGGTGCGCGCGGTGGCGCTGAGCTTCCTCGACGGCGACTTCGCGAAGTTCTCGAAGTACTTCGAGGACCGGAAGTCGTGCCGCGAGGTGCTGGCCCGCCGCCTGAAAGAGCGGGCGAAGCGAAAGAAGTGATCGTTCGGTGCGCGGGACGATCGCGCTACGGTGAACGCAATGAAGACGAAGCTGAAGGTCGGAGTCCTCGGCGCCACCGGCATGGTCGGGCAGCGCTTCGTGTCGCTCCTCTCGGAACACCCGTGGTTCGAGGTGGTGAGCGTCGCCGCGAGCCCCTCGTCGGCCGGCAAGTCGTATGGCGACGCCGTCGCAGGCCGGTGGACCCTCGCGAAACCGGTCTCCTCGAAGATCTCGGCGCTCACCGTCACCGACGCCTCCAACCTCGGCTCGGTGGCGCCCAACGTCGACTTCGTCTTCTGCGCCGTCGATCTCCCCAAGGACGTCACCGCCAAGCTCGAGGAGGACTACGCCCGCGCCGAGGTGCCGGTCGTCTCGAACAACTCCGCGCACCGGTGGACGCCCGACGTGCCGATGATCATTCCGGAGATCAACGACGCGCACGCGAGCGTCATCGAGGCCCAGCGGCGACGGCTCGGCACCACGCGCGGCTTCGTCACCGTGAAGCCGAACTGCTCGATCCAGAGCTACGTGCCGGCGCTCCATCCGTTGCGGCGCTTCGGGCTCGAGAAGGTCGCGGTCTGCACGTACCAGGCGATCTCCGGCGCGGGGAAGACGTTCGAGTCGTGGCCCGAGATGGTCGACAACGTGATTCCCTTCATCAAGGGCGAGGAAGAGAAGTCGGAGCAGGAGCCGCTCAAGATCTGGGGCGAGGTCGTCGATGGGAAGATCACCAAGGCGGCCGGCCCAGCCATCACCGCGCAGTGCATTCGAGTGCCGGTGAGCGACGGGCACCTCGCGGCGGTGTTCGTCTCGTTCCAGAAGAAGCCTTCGAAGGACGAGATCCTCTCTGCGTGGCGCGAGTTCTCGGGCAAGCCGCAAGCCTTGAAGCTGCCGAGCGCGCCCGCGCCGTTCCTCACCTACTTCGAAGACGACGCGCGGCCGCAGACGAAGCTCGATCGGGATCTCGGTCGCGGCCAGGCGGTCGCCCTCGGACGACTGCGGCCCGACTCGGTCTTCGACTGGCGCTTCGTTGGTCTGTCCCACAACACGGTGCGCGGCGCGGCGGGCGGTGCGGTCCTCACTGCCGAGCTGCTCGCGGCAGAGGGCTTCCTTCGGGCACGGTGAGGGAACTTGCGCGCGGGCCTCGGTTCAAGTGTCCTGCGGTTACCATGAGAGTTCAGCTCGCTGCTGCGGTGACCGCCCTGACGATGGGCGTTTTGGTTCAGGCGTGTGGAGGCTCGCGAGTCTGCAACGCCAGCACGTGTTCGACGGGCTGCTGTGACGCCTCGGGGCTCTGCCAGATGGGCACCTCGCTCAGCGCCTGCGGGAGCCGCGCCTCCGCGTGTCAGTCGTGCGGCCTCGGGTTGACCTGCCTCGGAGGCTCCTGCCAACAGCTCGGCACCGGCGCAGGCACCTCGGGCACCGGAGGCGGAAACGTCAACCCCACCGGCGGCGGCAACTCGAGTGGAGGAGGCGTGGCGACTGGCGGCGGCATGGCGACGGGCGGCGGAATCACGACGGGCGGTGGCTTCGCGACGGGCGGCGGCTTCGCGACGGGCGGCGGCTTCGCGACGGGTGGCGGCTTCGCGACGGGTGGCGGCGCGCCGACGTGCTCTCCTTCGAACTGCAGCGGCTGCTGCCAGGGCACTCAGTGCATCCCGCTGTCGATCTCGAGCACGGCACCTGCGGCGTGCGGAACGGGCGGACAAACCTGCGCGGTCTGCTCCGGCACGACCCCGAACTGTGGAAACGGCGCCTGCACCTCAGCGCCCTGTGGCCCGGGGAATTGTTCGGGCTGCTGCCAAGGCAGCGCGTGCGTGCCGGGCACCAGCCCTTCGGCCTGCGGTCAGTCGGGAGGCGCGTGCAGCATCTGCTCGGGCGCGACGCCTGCGTGCAACGCGGGAAGCTGCGGGGCCGGCACGTGCGACTCCAACTCCTGTCCAACTGGCTGCTGCAACGGAACGAGCTGCGTCTCCGGAACGTCCTCGACCGCGTGCGGCACCTTCGGCCGGGCGTGTGAGTCCTGCGGGTCTCCGACGACGTGCCAGGTGGCCGCGTGCCAGTTCTCCGGGAGTCCGCCCACTGGCCGATATGGTGCTGGGTGTTTGTCGGCGGGCGATTGCACCAACGTGACGGGCCCGGTGTGCATCAGGCAGTACGCAGACGGCGGCGTCGGGAGCGACACTGGCTTCACCGGCGGCTACTGCACGGCGAGCTGCTCCAGCAGCAACTGCGGCTCAGGCGCGCTCTGCCTCAACTTCGGCGATGCGACCACTCCCCTCGAGCTGTGCGTACAGACCTGTACGACGCCGAACGCGGGCCAGGGCAACTGTCGGTCCGGCTACGTCTGCCAGGCCCTCACCGACACCGCCACGATGCAGACCTTGCCCTTCGGGTTCTGCTTCCCGCGCTGTCGATCGACCAGCTGCACCGCTCCGCGCACCTGCGGGAGCGACGGCTATTGCACCTAATTCGCTGACCCACTCTCCACGCGCGCACTCAAGGGGCGAGCGTCTCTTCTGGAGCACAAGACTGCTGAAACCCCAACACCCAGCATCCGGCGTGCTTCATCAATACAAGTAGACGGCGCCGCTCCCACTTGCAGTGTTGTCGTTCTGATTCCCGTCCACGCCGGATGCATTGCTGGCTTCATCGGAAGCCCCGACGGCGAGCGTCCCATCGCTGGACAGGCTGACGGCGAAGCCAAAAATGTCCGCAGAGTCAGCATTGGACGCCTTGACATATTGTTGCTGGGTCCAGCCCGCAGCGGTCCTCACGAAGACGTAGACGGCTCCACTGTCGGTCGCGGAATTGTCAGCCTGATTTCCGCCGAGCCCCGACGAGTTGCTGTCCTCAAACCTTGCCGCGACGGCAAGCGTTGCTCCATCGGCGGAGAGAGCAACCGACGAACCGAAGACGTCACCTCCGTCAGTATTGGAGGCCTTTATGAAGGTTTGCTGAGACCAGACCGTGCCGGTCCGCGAGAAGACGTAGACAGCGCCACTATCGCTTGACGAATTGTCCAGTTGACTACCGCCAACTCCGGTCGCGATGCTGTCCTCACTCGGCGCGCCCACGGCAAGCGTGGCGCCATCGGCCGACAAGGCGAGCGAAGAGCCGAAGAAGTCACCGAGTTCGCTATTGGATGCCTTTACATACGCCTGCTGAGACCAAGCCGTTCCAGTCCGCACGAAAAGGTACACTGCTCCGCTGTTTCTCGCGGAGTTGTCGGCCTGGTTGCCGCCGACGCTGGTCGCATTGCTGTCCTCATTCGGTGCCGCAACAGCGAGCGTTGATCCGTCAGCCGACAACGCAACCGAGAGGCCGAACTGATCGTCTGCCTCGGAGTTTGATGCCTTCACGTATGCTTGTTGTGACCAAGTCGCACCCGTTCGCGAGAAGACGTACACGGCGCCGCTTTCTGAGGCCAAGTTGTTCGTCTGGCTCCCTCCAATCCCGGTCGCGCTGCTGTCTTCCCACGGTGCTCCAACGGCGAGCGTTGCTCCGTCAGCGGATAAGGCAAGCGAGAGGCTGTAGCGCATCCGGTGTTTGAGACACCAGTTTGACTGCATTCAGGCCGCGCTCCTCAAGGCTTCGTGCTCGCGCCGGGCCTGGTCTGGCGTGAGGAAGCCGTGTCTCTCGATCAACCAGCTCGTGTTGTACTGCTCGCGCCACGCGTGAAGGGCGAGCCGGAGCTCTTCGACGTTCCGGAAGGGACGCAGCCAGAGCAGTTGCTCCTTCAGGGTGCGGATGAGTCGCTCGATGCAGCCGTTGCCTTC
>JBPOIJ010000016.1:0-40601 GCA_052034585.1 Myxococcota bacterium | reverse complement strand
ATGAAGTGCGAGCTCGCCGCGGCGCTGGTGCACGGCCCCAAGGTGCTCTTCCTCGACGAGCCCACCATCGGCCTCGACGTCTCGATGCAGGTGGTGATGCGCGACTTCATTCGCCGCTACAACGAGCGCTTCGGAGCGACGCTGATCCTCACCAGCCACTACATGGACGACGTGGCAGCGCTCTGCCCGCGGGTGATCGTCATCGACAAGGGAACGCTGTCGTTCGACGGCAAGCTCGACGAGCTGGTGAAGAAGGTCCGGCCGGAGAAGCGGGTGACGCTCCACTTCTCCCAGCCAGTGAGCGCCGAGCAGGTGAGTCCGCTCGGCACGGTGGTGAGCTGCTCTGGCGCGCAGGCGGTGCTGCAGGTGAGCCACGACTCGGTGAACGCGGTGGTGGGCAAGGCGCTCTCGACGCTCCCAGTGGTCGATCTGAACGTCGAGAACCCTCCGCTCGAAGAGGTGATGAGCGAGCTGTTCGCGCGGAGCCGGGCCATCAGGGAGCCCGAGGCCGCCTGACGGATCGACGCCGAGTCGGGCGGTTGGAGGGCCTGACGTTGTCGTGCCTCGAGAACGCGACGACGCTGGAAGACATCGCGGCGATGCAGTGGGTGCTCGAGCACTCCATCGCACGCCATCGTCGCGATGGGCGCCGAAGCGACTGACACTGCCGAGCAACGCAAGACGTCGACGGAGAAGGTGTTGGTGAAGCGCGGCCAGTCGAGCGACGCCTGTCGCAGATTGGGTACGCACCGCTGGGTTTCGGGCTTCGAATCGGCGCGCGAATCGCAAGTATGCGTGATCAGTGACGAATCAATCCGTCATTCGGGAGCCCACGTTGGTCGTGCAGAATTCCGACGAGATCGGCACACTCAGCAGGCATGTGCTTTCGGCCCTCCCTGTGCCTGGTTCTGGTCGCATCGTCGACGTCTTTCGCGACCGACCGAGTCGCTCCATTCACCAGCGAGTCACCTGCGATGGTGTTCTCGCGCGTCGCCGCTTCGGTCGTGCTTATCCGCGCGACGGGTCCACGCGGGACCGTTCAGGGAAGCGGAGTCGTCGTTGGAAAGGACTTGGTCGTCACCAACCTCCACGTGGTGGCGGGCGCGACAAACATCGTCGTCTCATTCAAAGGCTCCGAGCAGCTCGCGACCGTGAAGAGTGCGACGAAAGCCGATCGCGACCTCGCGCTGTTGTCCGTCGGCACTGGCAGCACCGCTCGCGTGTCGATGAGGCGGTCGTCGGAGCTCACGGTCGGTGAGCGGGTCTTTGCCATCGGCAACCCGCGTGGCTACGAGCAGACGTTGACCGAAGGGCTCGTCTCGGCGCTTCGGAAAGAAGCAGGCGCCTTCGTCATTCAGACGTCCGCCGCGATTTCGCCTGGCTCGAGTGGTGGGGGCTTGTTCGACACGCGCGGTCGGCTCGTCGGTGTCACCACGAAGACCCGCGTCGATGGGCAGAGCCTCAACTTCGCGCACCCCGTGGAGTGGATCGACGACTTGCGGAAGGGGAATGGAGCTGCGGACGCTCCGAGTCAACCGGCGTTCTCAGTGAGCGAACGCCCTGCCGCCGTCTTGTGCGAGCTCTCCGAGAGCGCCCGGTGGGGACTCTTCTCCGAAGGGCCAGAGCTGCTCGAGGCGCGCAGCGCGTCAGGGCCGGTGCTGCTCGTCGGACTCGACACGACCCAGCCCAGCCTCGATCTCAAGGGCACACCGCTGGTGCTCAAGGACTTGAGCCGAAAGCAGCAGGTGGCGTTGTTCTCGGGCGCCGGAGAGACGGTGTTCGTCTCGTTCGACGAAGACATCATTCGAGTGACGCTCGCGTGGATGGTGTCCGAGCGCGGCGAGCCTCGGTTGCTCACGAAGACCGGGCCCTGTGAGCCAGGCGCAGCAGACGCTCTCGTGGCGAAGGTGAAGGCTCGCCAGGCCGCGACCGCGACCATGTCGGCGGCCAAAGACGTCGACTGCGAGGCAGATCCGGCTGAGTGCTACTCCGCGGGCTTGCAGAGCTCCGGCGGGGAGCGCTTCGTGGTGATGAAGAAGGCTTGTCGGAGTGGGCATCGCCAGGCCTGCGACGACGCCATTGAGCTCGCTGGCGCCATCAACGACACGGCGGGAGTCGAGCAACTCGAGAAGCTGCGAAAGTCGTCGCGGGAGTTCCAGGCGAAGTCCGCGCCTGATGCGGGCACACGCATGACGCCTCCGACGGCAGTCGAGGGAGGGCCGCGCCGGCCGTTGATCGTGAAGTGACGTTGGTCGGTTCTCTTCTCGGTGCGGCCCGAGGAAGCCGCTGTTGGGCCCGCGCGAATCCTCGTGCACGATCTCGAGCTCGAGACGTCGGCGGCCGTGCGAGTGGAATGCCCGGCCACGACACGGCGACGGCCGGCGCAAGACGGGCAACGCAAGACCTCGACGGAGAAGGTGTGTGGGTGAAGCGCGGCGTGAGGTGCGCAGGCTCCGTGTATTTCCCTTCTTGAGCTAGTTCGCGACCGCGAGCGTGTAGCTCGACAAGCCCGTTCCCGAGATGGCGACGAAGTACGTCCCCGCGGCCGGGAGCGCGAAGGCGAGCGTGCCCGGCCCCGTCCCCGTCGCGATGATCGTCCCGGTCGAACTCTGCACCTGCACGGTGACGGTGCCGCCGGTCGTCACCGCCCTCAGCGCGAGCACGGCCGACGCATCGAAGGTGAACACGTCGACGTCGGAGCCGTACTGGAGGCTTCCGCTCGCCGCCGCGCCGCCGACCTGGAGCTGGGTCGCACCAGCTCGAGTGTCGGAGTGATCGTCGAGGCCCACGTCGGTGACCCGCAACGTCCACGAGGCGAGCGAGCTGGGCGAGTAGGCGCTCGTGCACAGGTAGAGCGGCTGGGTGCTCGCCGACTTGAAGCGAATGGACTCGGCGTCGGTCTGCGCGAAGAGCGTTCCGGTCGCGGTGAGCACCTTCAGGTACACGTCGGTCGCGGTGGTCTCCTCGAACAAGTAGACGTGATTCGCATCGACGGGCACCGCCAGGCAATCGATGTCGTACGCGACGTCGAACTTGCCCGTCACGCTGGCGCCAGGCGTCGGGAGTGGCGCGAGCTGGACGGCGCCGGCGCGATCGTCAGCGTGATCGTCGACGCCGAGGTCGGTCACCCGAAGCGTCCAGCCTGCGATCGACGATGGCGTGTAGGCCTCGGTGCACAGGAACAGCGTCTCGGCCGTCGTCGTCTCGAAGCGCAGCGACTCGGCGTCGGTCCTCGAGATGTACGTGCCCGACGCGGTGAGCACCGTGAGGTACACGTCGGTCCCGGTCGTCTCCTCGAAGGCGTAGACCCGATTCGCGTCGACCGGCACGGCGAGGCAGTCGACGTCGTAGGGGTAGTTGAACTGTCCCGAGAGGCTCGCACCTGGGGTGGGCGTCGGTGGCAAGGCCGTCGCTCCCGTGCGTCCATCGGCGTGATCGTCCACTCCGGTGTCGGTGACTCGCAACGTCCAGCTCGCGAGCGACGATGGCGAGTACGCCTCGGTGCAGAAGAAGAGCGTCTCGGTCGTGGCGGCCTCGAAGCGGAGCGTCTCAGCATCGGTGCGGGAGATGAAGGTCCCGGTCGCGGTGAGAATGGTGAGGTACACGTCGGTCGCGGTGATCTCCTCGAACGCGTAGACGCGGCCGGCCTGCGTCGGCACCGCGAGGCAGTCGAGGTCGTACGGGTACTCGAACTGGCCAGACAGGCTCGCACCAGGCGTCGCAGCGGGCGTGAGCGTCGCCGCGCCCACCCGCCCATCGGCGTGATCGTCGACGCCCACGTCCGTCACCCGCAGCGTCCAGGTGGCGAGGTTCGAGCTCGAGTAGGCCCGCGTGCAGAAGTGGAGCGTCTCGCTGGTGCTCGTCTCGAAGCGCAACGACTCCGCGTCGGTCTGGGAGATGAACGTGCCGGTGTTGGTGAGCACCCACAGGTACACGTCGGTCGCCGTCGTCTCTTCGAAGGCGTAGACGTGATTGGCGAGCACGGGCACCGAGATGCAATCGGAGTCGAGCGAATACTCGAAGCGTCCGGTGAGGCTGGCTCCCGGCGAAGGCAGCGGCGCGAGGGTCGACGTCCCCGGCGCGGTGTTCGGGTGATCGTCGACGCCCTCGTCGGTGGCCCGAAGCGTCCAGGTCGCGAGTGACGAGCTCACCGCGGCGCGCGCGCAGAAGTAGAGCGTCTCGGTCGTCGTCGTTCGGAAGCGCACGAGCTCGGCATCGGTCGACGACAGGTAGACGCCCGTGGCCGTGAGCACTTGCAGGTAGACGTCGGTGCTCGTCGTCTCCTCGAGCGCGTAGATGTGGTTGGCGACGACCGGCACCGCGAGACAGTCCTGATCGGCGGGGAAGTCGAAGCGCCCGCTGATCGACGTGCCTGCAGGCAACGGCGCGGCGCCCACTCGATCGTCGGCGTGATCATCGGTGCTCACGCTCAACAGCAACGAGGTCGCTCCAGTCGTCGTGGCCGTCGGAGCGCGCACCGAGACGAAGTACGCCCCCGCGCGCGTCATCTTGCGAATCAGCAGATCGGTCTGGTTCGACAACAGCGGCGTCACCCCATCGGAGTCGAGCAAGGTGAGCGACGAGGCGATCGGCCCGGCCTCGTCGATGCGCACGATCGTTCCTGCATCGACGGTGAAGGTGACGAAGTCGACGTCTCCGGCCGGCGCGAAGGTGTGCGCCTGAGCCGCAGTGGGGACGATCGGCTTGGCGAGTGACGGGCACTCGTCGGGCTCGTAGCTGTCTCCAGCCGTGTGTTGGTTCGCGCAGGTCGGCGGCATCGGCAGCTCGCAGCCGTTCGTCCCAGGTTGATAGCCAGGGTTGCACGAGCAGGTGACGCCCGCGTCGGCGCCGCTCGAGCAGACCCCTTCGTTGGGCCGCGAGCACGGGTTGGGAACGCAGGCGTCGTCGGCGACGCAGTTGCCGGAGACGTCGTGAAAGCCCGACCGGCAGCTGCAGATCGCGGTGCCTCCGACCGACGCGCAGACGTCACGGTTCGGGAGCTGACAGGGGTTGGGGCTGCAGGCGTCGTTCGGCACGCACTGCCCGAGCGCGTCGAGGCGGAAGCCCTGCACGCAGCCACAGGTCGCGGCGCCTCCCTGTGCGGTGCAGACCGTCTTGTTCGGGGTCGTGCAGGGGTTGGGCTGACACGGGTCGTTCGGCACGCACTGGCCGAGCGCGTCGAGCCGGTAGCCTTGATCGCAGCCGCACGTCGCCGAGCCGCCGCTGCTCGTGCAGACCCCGCGGTGCGGCGCCATGCACGGGTTGGGCTGGCACGGGTCGATCGCGACGCACTGGCCGATCGCGTCCATTCGGTAGCCCTGATCGCACCCGCACGACACGACGTTCTGCGCGAGCGAACACACCGTGCGGTGGGGCAGGGTGCACGGGTTCGGGCTGCAGCTCTGGGCCGGCATGCAGCGCCCGCTCGCGTCTTCGATGAAGCCCGAGTCACAGCGACAGACCGCCGCCTGGCTCTGCGCGACGCAGACCGTTCGGTTCGGCTCGGTGCACGGGTTCATCGCGCAGGGGTTCGTGCTCACGCAGCCGCCCATGCCGTCGTCTCGCAAGCCGGCCTCGCAGCTGCAGGTCACCGCGCCCCCACTCTCGGTGCAGACCGTCTTCCCCGGTCGAGTGCAGGGGTTCGGCGTGCACGAGGTGACCGCGACGCAGCGGCCGGCGCCATCGTCACGGAAGCCCGCGTTGCACTGGCAGATCGCGGTGCCGCCCGAGGCGACGCAGACGGTCCGGTTCGCCTGGGTGCACGGGTTCGACGCGCACGGCCCACGCTGCACGCAGATGCCGCCGAACTCCTCGAACCCCTCACGGCAGGAACAGCTCGCGCGACCATCGACGAGCGTGCACACGGTGCGGTCGCCTTCGGTGCATGGGTTGGGCGCGCAGGACGAGCCGACCGGTGGGGCAGGTGGACAAGCGAGGAGCGACGCCGCGGCGAGGAGGAGGAGGAGCTTCTTCATGATCGTGGGAGAGCGTGGGTGAAGGGAGACGCGAGCGCCAGCGTCGACTTCGAGGCTCGGCGCTGACTGAATCGGAACGAGTGGCCGCGCCGGTCGGGACGCAGCTCGGCGCCGGCCGACGAGAACGCGCGGCGCCGAGTGGAGCCTCAGTAGCCGGCGGTCTGCGCCGACATCGTCTCGACGTATTCCTCGGCGGAGATCGAGTTGGTGAACTTGGTCGAGTGCGCGAGCGCGTGCTGCGGGTTCACCACGTTCGGCGCGAGCAGCCTGGCGACGTCGAGCTGGGTGATGCCGTGATCGGCGAAGGCGTCGATGACGAGGCCGAGCTGCGCGGCGGTGAGCATGTTCCGGCCGAGCATCTTCTTCGCCATCTCCTCGCGGGTGATCGTGTTGCGCTGCGAGCGGAGCGTCTTGAGCGCGCCGTCGAAGGCGACGCCCTCCATCGGGTAGACGCCGTTCTTCCGCATCATGCAGCCGGGATCGTTGGGGCCCGTGCCGCAGTCACGCAGCGCGACCGGCTGCTGCACCACGACGGGCTGCTGCTGCACCAGCACCGGCTGCTGAACGACCACGCGCTCACGCACGATCACGGGGGCCGGCTGCTGCACGACGATGCCGGGCTGCACGACGACCCCTGCGCCGACACCCACGCCCACGCCGACGGCGCCTCCCACGACGGTGGTGGTGGTCGTCCTGGTGGTGCCGACCCGCATCTGCACCGCAGCGCCCGGCACGACCATCGTGGTGGAGCCGGTCTGCTGCACCTGTACCGCCGCGCCCTGAACCTCGACGTCGGCGCTGTCGTACGGGTCGACCTGCGCGAGAGCCAGCGACGAAAGACACGACACCACCACGGCGATCAAACGCTTCATGACGACACTCCTCGTTGGGTTGAGTTGGGAGACGACGAACGGACCGCCTCGGACGACTTCGTTGCGCGCGACGCGAGAGGCGATCGCTCGAGCGTTACTGACAGAGCCCCGGTGCGAACGGCCCGAAGAGCCGCGAGCAGGTGTTCGACTGGCAGTCCGAGGCTGACACGCACGGAGCGCCGACTCCGCGATTGCCACAGACGCCCAAGACGTCGTTCGTGTTCACTTTCACGCAGACCCAGTTCGCCGGACAGTTCGCCGCCGTGCGGCAGTAGCCGGTGAGACAGATGAGCGCCTTGTTCGGAATGAGCGCGTCGTTGCAGACCGCGCCCATCGTGCCCGTCGGGCAGGTCTTGTCCGCGGCGCAGGCGGGAAACGAGTAGCACTTGGGGTTCTGCGCGCCGATCGGGTCGCTGCAGAGCGAGTTGGCGGCGCACCCGTCGTTGCCGCTGGAGAGCATCGTCGGATCGCACGCCGTCATCATCGTGGGCGCGACGCTGCAGAAGCCGCCGATGCACACCTGCGTGCTCGTGCAGCCGCTCGCACAGGTCTGCACCTGCTGGGGATGACAGAGGCGATCGCCCTGGGCATCGCAGAAGAAGGTCGGTGGGCAGGTGCCGGAGGTCTGGCAACTCGCCACGCACACGCCGTTCGAACACTCGCCCGTCGTGCAGGGTTGCGCCGTGTTGCAGGGCGCCAGCGTCGCGCCTCCCGCCGTTCCTCCAGCCGAGCCGCCCGCCGTCAGTCCCCCCGACGTTCCGCCGCTCGTTCCCCCAGCCGAGCCGCCGGCCGTCGAGAAGCCGCCCGCCGTCGAGAAGCCGCCCGCCGAGCCACCGCCGCGCCCACCGTCGGCAAACTCCACGCGCACGTCGCACGCGCCGAGCGTGACGAGGAGAACCAGCGGGACGTGGCGAGGCATGGTGCACTCCTGTGTCTTGGTGAGCCGGTGGGAGGATTATGAAGAATTTTCTCCGTCCGCCTCTGGTAGGTGACGAAACCGATGCTGGGGCCCCTGATCTCGCTGGTGTTGATGGCCGGCCCGACCGCACGCCTCGAGTACCGGGTGGCGCCCTCACTGGACGGATGTCCAGATGAGCAGTGGGTTCGCTCGGCGGTGAGCGCCCGGCTGGGGCGCGATCCCTTCGAGCCACCGGGCGAGCACGTGGTGTCGGTGCAGCTCTCGCGCTCCTTGGGAGCGGCGCTGGTGGCGACGGTGGAGGTGGTGCGCCCCGGTGGGAAGATCGGCCGGCGAACGCTCGATTCTCCGACGGGTGATTGTCTCGAGCTCGCGTCGGCGGTGGAGCTCGCCATCTCTCTCGCGCTCGATCCGTCGGCGCGCCGAGCCGCCGCGGTGGATGCGGGGCCTCCAGTGGACGCGGGAGTTCTGGTGGTCTCCGAGCCGGTGGATGCGGGCGTCACCGTGGTCGAGACGAAGCCGCCGCCGCCTTCTTCTCCGGCGCCGTCAGCCGTGAGGGCGTTTGGGGTGGCGGCTGCGCTGGCGACCGCGGGCGCGCTCCCGGGTCTCTCGGCGGGGCTGATCGTCGGAGGTGGGCTCCGAGTGTCGAGCTTTCGAATCGGAGTGGAGGCGCGGCTTCATCTGCCGACGCGGGTGTTGGTCGGCGAGTCGGTGACGACGACCTTCCTCGCGATGGGGAGCCTGGTGCCCTGCCTCGACCTCGGCCGCGTCTCGGGTTGCCTCGTGGTGTCGGCCGGACCGTTTCAGTTCGACGACGGGTTCGAGCGCGCGACCACGGTGATGTCGACGGGAGGGGCACGGGTGGGGGTGCGCTTCGAGCCTTCGCCGTTGATTTCACTGGTGCCCTGGGTGGAGGGCGCGGTCGTGGTGACGCGGACGACGCTGTTGCGCAGCGGCATGGTGCTGTGGGTCAGCTGGCCGCTCGCGATTTCCGGTGGAATCTCGGTCGAATTGAATCCTTCATGAATTTTCTCTGCTCGCGCCAATACGGGAGACGTCGGTGAGCGCAGCCCGGTCGGCTCTCGACGTGGTGTATCGGGCCGAGGTGCGGTCCGTGTACGCCTTCTTGTGGCGACTGGGGGCGAGCGAGTCGGAGATGGAAGATCTCGTCCACGACGTCTTCGTCACCGCGGCCAAGCGGTGGGCGTCGTACGACCCAACGCGTCCGGCGCGTCCATGGCTGTTGGGGATCGCCTTTCGCGTCTTCGCCGACGCGAGGAAGAAGGAGCGCCCACGCGGGGAGATGCCCGAGCTCGAAGACGTGCGACCCGGGCCGGACGAGACGGTGGCGCAGGCGCAGGGGCGCAAGGTGCTCCAGGTGGCGCTGGCGAGCCTGCCGGAGGAGCGGCGCACCGCGTTCGTGATGCACGAACTCGAGGGGCTGTCGGTGACCGAGGTGTCGGAGCTGATGGGCGCTCCGGCGCCGACGACGTACTCCCGGTTGAAGCTCGCGCGTGAAGAGGTGGCGAAGGCGCTCGAGCGGTACCGGCGGGACGAAGCGGCGAGAGGAGGCGCGCGATGACGAACGATGGATCGCAGCTGCCTCCGCTGCCGGACGAGCTCGCCGCGCTTCGAGAGGTGAGCGCGCCCCCGCTGCCGTCGGGCTTCGAGGATCGGGTCGGTGCCCGAGTCGCCGAGTCGATCGCTCACCTGGGCGCAGCGGGTGCGGCAGGAGCGACGGCAGGGGCAGGCGTCGCGGTCTCGACGGCGAAGTTGATCGTCGGCGCGGTGGCGGTGCTGACGACGGGCATCGGCGCGGGCATCGCGCTCGATCGCACCGTGCTGCGGCCCGAGCCGGTGGTGCAGACGCCGGTGCCGGTCGTGGTGACTCCGCCGCCGACGGTGCCCGAGGTGCAGGCGGTCGAGCCGGTGAAGCCGATCGAGGTGGCGCCGGTCGTTCCCGAGAAGGTGATCGTGAAGCCCGAGCCGGTGAAGAACGATCCCGGCAAGGTGGTGGGTGGGCGTGACGTGTCACTCGCGGCCGAGCGGGCGCTGCTCGAGGTCGCGCGGGCGGCGCTCGCGAAGGGCGACACGGTGCATGCGCTCGAGGCGCTCGAGCGTCATGAGAAGGAGCACGCGAAAGGCCGGCTGCGCGAAGAGCGCGAGGCGTTGTTCATCGAGGCGCTTCGTGCCGCCGGTCGGGAGAAGGAAGCCGACGCACGCAAGGAGAAGTTCCTGCGGGAGTTTCCAGACAGCCTGTTGATGCCGTAGCTCTGAGTCAGCGCGGCGCGGCGCTGGAACTTGCCCGCGACTCGCTGATCTGGTCCTTCACCAGCGCTTCGCGACGAAGTCGCCTCCTTACTCGGCAGACAGCCTTCGACTCAGCTGCTGCAGCCACTCCTCGAGGTTCGAATAGCCATCGCCGTCTGCGTCGGCGGCGGGCTCGTCTGGCAGTACGAGGGGTGCGTGTGTCGGGGCTGACGGGGTGAAGCCGACGTCACTCACGTGGTCGATGATGCGCCCGCCACGCGCGGTGATCGTCGAGAGAATTCGCGCGTCGACCGCGTCCCGCGCCTTGGGGCGGCTCCCGGCGTTCGCCAACACGCGGGCCTCGACGGCTCCAACTGGAAGCACCGTCAGCGGCTTCACGTTCACCGGCGGCGCGTCGACGAACCGCGCTCCATGCCCGGCCTCGGCGTCGACGAGCGAGCGCTGATCGTCCCCAAGATCCCAGCCGCGGTTGTCGGCGAGGTGAACCCGCGTGCCCGTCTTCACCGAACGGCTCACCAGCATGGTGTGGTGCTCGCGGATGCTCGACGGCCCCAGCACGAAGTCATTCCCCACCAGCGTCGTCAACGATGGGCCCGCGCCTTCGTCGTCGAAGAGCCCAACGGGCCACCGACCAGGGTCGTAGATGACGTTGTTCACCACCAGCGAGCTCGTGTCGCCCTTGATGAAGGGATTCCGGTCGTGGTTGTGCGCGAGCACGTTGCGGAGCATCGCGACCCGCCGCGTGTGATCTCCGATGAGGAACGCCTTGGAGTGTTTCCCCTTCGGGTGCAATGAGTCGTCGACACACTCCGCCACCAGCGAGTTCGAGACGGTCACGTCGTGAACGCCGGCGTACCAGGTGCTGAACCCCTCATCGATGGCCCAGGAGAGGCTCACATGGTCGACGACGACATTGAAGACCTCGAGCCCACTCCCGTTCCCGATGATCTGCAGCGCGTCGCGGTCGTTCGGGTCGGGCCCCTCCGGCGCGTCGCCTGGTCGCAGCGCGAGGTGTTGCACGAGGACGTCATGCGTCTGAATGCTCAGGCCCGCGCCGAAGAGCGTGATGCCTGGTGCTGGTGCGCTCTGGCCAGCGACGGTGACGAACGGCTCGTGGATCTCCACTGCCGTCTTCGCCTCGATGACACCGCCGACCTCGAAGACGACGGTTCTCGGCCCCGCGTGCGCGAGCGCCCACCTCAGCGACCCCTCCCCCGAGTCGGCGAGCGTCGTCACGACCAGCACCGCACCTCTGCGACCGGCGATGGTCTCGGTCCCAAAGCCCTCCGCGCCAGGAAAGACCGGGAGCGCGCTCGACGAGTCCCGAACGGCGTCGTCGAGGCGGGGGAGGGCGCTCGGACCGCAGCCGAGCGCGCCAAGCACCACGAGGCCGATCAGGCGGAGCACGACCGCATCAGACCTCACCTCTCCGTCGCCTGGAAGCCGATGGCGCGTCGACACGGCGCGTGACGCTTCGTAACGGCACACAGCACCGCCTTGCGCTCAACCGCGCGCGACGACGACGGAACGGATCTCGCAGTCACGGTGTCCCATGCCCGTGCTGATCGCGTTGCTGCTCTCCGCCGCACCCGTCACCATCGACGTTCCCTTCGTTCACCAGAAGCCCGATTTCTGCGGAGAAGCCGCCGCCGAGATGGCCCTGCGCGCGATGGGCCACCAGGTCACCCAAGACGACGTCTTCGAAGCCAGCGGCGTCGATCCCCTCAAGGGCCGTGGCGCGTGGACGAACGAGCTCGCCCAATCGCTCCGGCACTTCGGCGTCGACCCGGGCCGCACCTGGTACCGCATCAACCCGAAGAAGGCGCCGGCCGAGATCGGCGCTCAATGGAGCGCGCTCCTCGACGATCTCCACCACGGCCAGCCGTCGATCGTCTGCATGCACTACGACGCGACGCCCAACACCACCGAGCACTTCCGCCTCGTCACCGGCTTCGACGAAGCGAAGGACGAGGTCATCTACCAAGAGCCAGCCGAGAAGGACGGCGCGAGCCGCCGCATGGCCCGCGAAGACTTCCTCTCGCTGTGGACCTTCAAGCCCGCCAAGGATCGGTGGACGATCATTCGCCTCCGACTTCCGCCATCGCCAGGCCAGATCTCCTCCGCGAAGACGCACGAGAACGCCGACCTCGCGCAGCACGTCCTCACCCTCAAGGAGACGCTCCCCGCCGGCTTCACCCTCGTGTGGGAACCGCCGTTCCTCGTCATCGGTGACGAATCACCAGAGCAGGTGCGCGGCCGCGCGAAGGACATCGTCCGGTGGTTCCGCGATCTCCTCCTGAAGGACTTCTTCGCCGAAGCGCCCTCGGAGCTGCAGGAGGTCTGGGTGCTCAAGGACGCCGCCTCGTACGAGCGCATCTCGAAGACGCTCTTCCACACCACGCCCACCACGCCGTACGGCTTCTACCTGGAGTCCCGCCGCGCGCTGATCATGAACATCCGCCCGGGCTACGGCACGCTCACCCACGAGATGGTGCACCCGTTCATGCACCACGCCTGGCCCGACACGCCCGCCTGGTTCAACGAGGGCGTCGCCTCGCTCTTCGAGTTTCCCTACGAGGACGACGGCCACCTCAAGGGCCGCGTCAACTGGCGGCTCCCCGCGCTCCAGCAGGCGCTCCGCCTCGACGTCGACCGCCGAGAGGCAGCCAAGCGCGATCGCCGACACCCCGATCTCCAGGTCAGCACGGGTGCGCTCGTGCCCACCTTCTACGAACTCACCCACGAGTCCGAGACCGAGTTCTACGAAGACCCGCACGGCGTGAACTACGCGGCGGCGCGCTACCTCTGCCACTGGCTGCAACAGAAGGGGCTCCTCACCACGTTCGTGAAGCGCGCGATCGAGCTGCAGAAGACCGATCCCACCGGGCATCAGGCTCTCGAAGAAGTCCTCGGACGCAAGCCGGACGAGCTCCGCGCCGAGTGGGAGCGGTACGTGCTCGGCCTGCGCAAGTGACTCACAGCGCGTTGGTCACGTTCTTCGCCAGCGCCGCGTCCTGATCGATCGCCTTGCCCCAACGCGTGCACACCTCGAGATAGGCGGCTGTGTCGAGTTGGTGCGTTGCCAGCGCCTCCGCGAAGGGCCGGCCTCCGACGTCGGCGAGCAACGCGAGGTACTGAGACGTGCGCGCGATCGGCTTCCCCGGGAACAGCTCGGCGTCGACGAACGGCGGCTTGGTGTCGGGAGCGTCTCCGATGATCACCCCACCGCGCGCCCGGAACTCCTCGTAGAACGCCGCGCGGGTGAGCCGATCGCCCAGGTCGGGTGGACGATCGAACGCACAGTCGAGGCCCTCGGCGCGGAGATCGAGCGCGAAGCTCCGGCAGATCGTCGCCGCGATCGCGCTCTGAGCCGTCGACTGTGAGAGCACCGTGCTCGCCGCCGTTCGCGCCGTCTTCGTCACCGGAACCTTGTTGTCCGAGGTGAAGCGAAATCGACTCGCGCGCAATGCAGCCCGTCGAGCGTTCCAATCATCCGACTGGAGGTGCGCCATCGCCGCGGTGAAGTCGCCGTTCTCCGCGAGCTGATACGCCTCGTGCCGCGGAGGCTCGGCCGGCCCGAGCGGCGGCACCTCGAGCTTCTGCTTCTTCTTCGCGCGCTCGAGCGTCTTCGCGAAGTTCTCGGTGTTGTCGGGCAGCGGGTTCTTGTCGACCGCCTTCTTCGCCCACTTCGCCGCCTCTTCGAACTGGCCCTGGCCGATGAGCGCGCACGCGAGGTGGTTCCACCCGTTGGTGAGCCACATCACGTCCTTCCCTGCGACCTCGATCAGCTTGCGCGCGATCTTCTCGCAGGTGATCGCGTCGCCCACTTCGTCCAGCACGCCCGCGTAGGCGTTGAGCTGAGAGGCGTCGAACACCGACGGGTCGAGCTTCCACGCCGTCGCGTACGCCTTCACGGTGCGTGGGTTGTCCATCGCCCCGTAGACGACGCCGCCGTAGGTCAGCCATTGATCGGCGCGCACGAACCAGCGCGAGGCGAAGTCGAGCACCGCCAACGCCTCAGGCACCTTCTGTTGCTGGGAGAGCACGCCCGAGAGGATCTGCGTCGCCTGCTCCGGCGTCGCGCGCACGAGGAACCCGAGCGCTTCGGTCACCCGGCCTTGGTAGGCGAGCGCGAGGCCGAGGTTCCGCGCGATCTCCCCGTTCTCGGAGTCGAGCGCCAGACACCACCGCGCGAGCCGTTCCGCCTTCACGGGGTCGTTCTTCTGAAACGCCTGAAGCACGCCGTTCGCCGCCTTCTGGAAGTCGAAGGGCACGCCCAGCTTCGCCGCCTCGAAGGGCTTCTTCAGCCGCGCGAGTGCCTTGTCGCGCCACTCTTCCCCTGCGGGCTGGAGACCGGCGCAGAGAATCGCGAAGGCCGCTTCGCCGTCACCCGCTTCGAACTGCGCCAACGCCGCCAGCACGCTCGCTTCGGCGTCGTGGTCTCGGGTGAGAAACGCAGCCGCGCTGAGCGCGTCGAGCGCGTCGTCGGCGTGGAGCTCTTCTTCTTCGCGGAGCGCGACGACCGCGTTCGCCCACTCGATCGGCCCTGCGTCCCAGGTGTGCCAGGCGAGGCGCTCGGCGAGGGGCGCGACCTTCGCGGCCCAGCCGTCCTTCTTCTCCCGGTACAGCTGCGCGAGCTCGAGCGAGCGGAGGGCGACCCGCTCCGGCGTGAGGAGCCGCTCGTCGGTGTTCGGCAGCCCGGCGAGGAGCTTGCCGAGCGCGCCCTGCGTGAGCTCCTCGAGCAGCAAGGATCGATCGATCGCCGACAGCCAGCGATCGGCCACCCGTGGATGAACGAGCTCCCACAAGGGCTCGAGCGCTTCCAGCACCGCGCGCGCGATCGACACGTCGAGGTGTTCACCGCGCCGGGCGAGGCCTTCGAGCGCTTCGGCGGCGATCGTTCGGAAGGCGCCAGCCACCGGCATCGGGGCGCTCAGCGTCGCGCGGAGGTACCGATCGAGCGCGCGCGTGGCGGTGTGGGCGAGCCGCAGGGTGACGTCCTTCGGCTCTCCACCAAAGACCCGCTCGGGCCACTCGTTCACCAGGGCATCTGCCGCTTCGAGGGTGGGCGCTTGCTGGGCGAGGAGCTCGTCGATCGCCTTCGCGCTCGCGGCATCGAGCCCCGGAATCGTGATGACGGACGGCGGAGGTGGACTGGCCTCCTGCTTCCCGAGCGCCCACGTGACGACCCGGCTCTTCGCGGCGCCCGGCCAGAAGTCGGCCAGCTCGCGCCCGAGGTGCCACGCGATCGAGCCAGCGCGCGCATCGAGCAGCTCACCCAACACCGACGTCACGATCTCGTCGGGCACGCCCGTGAGCATTCGCGCGACGTGGGCCCGCTCGCCTTCGTCTCCTCGCTGAGGCGCGCTGATCGACACCTCGAGGAGCTGTTCCAACCCTGTCTTCCAGGCCCCCGCGGCGAAGAGCGCGCGTGCGGCCCTGAGCCGCGCGAAGGCGGTGCCGAACTCGTGACCCTCGCCGAAGTGGGCCCACGCCATCGGCACTTCCCGCTCACGTCCGGTCGCGACCAGCGCGTCGAGGAAGAGGCCGAGATCGACCCCATCGCCTGGCTCGACTCGACCGAAGCCCTCGACCACTCGCGCGTCCTCACCGCGGAACGCGCCTTCCCGCGAGTAGCTCCAAGCGACGAAGCGTGGGCTTCGCTTCCACTTCTCGAGGATCGAGGTGTGGCGAGGCCAACTGCCCGCGAGCCCGTCGAGCCGATTGCCGCGCAGCTGAATGGCCTCTTCGAGCCGGCCCGCCTGCATCAGCGCGTCGGACTCACCGAGGTCGACGAGGATCTGATCCGGGAACCACGCCGCGCCGGGCGCCATGGGGCAGCCGTGCCTCCACGCCGACTCGCGGGCCTCGTGCACCCAGTCTCCGATTCGTTCGGTGTCTTCGTGCAGCCGGAGCAACTCGATGTGCTCCGCGCTGTCGCGACCGAAGCGCGCCACGCGATCACGCAGGATCCGAAGCGCCTCGCCACCCCGGTGCTCGTCGGCCAGGAGCCTCGCCGCGTTCGTGCCGACCTGGTGGCTCGCTGGGTTGGCGTACACCATGAACGTCGCTGCCGCGGTGCGCTCCAGGCCCGTCGGCCGCTTCTCGAAGGCCTCGTCCGTCTCGGGCTCGGGAAGCTCGTCCTCGTCGTCGGTGAGCGCGTCGTACGGCATCCACCAACCGGGAGCCGCCGCCAGGCACCGTCTCAGCGCGTCGAAGTCGGGATCCTCCGAGCGAGTCGGCGCGAAGGCGAGCCACAGCGACCACGGGTGATCGGGATCGAGCCGCTGCAGCTCGGCGCTGATGCTGCCTCCGAGGAACGAATGCGCCGTTCGCACGAGAGACCAGCCAGGTGAGCCGAGCGCCTCGAGGCACTTCTTCAGCTGCTCCGGAGAGTCTCCTTCAGGCCCGGCGTCACCATCGGCATCTCCGTCCACGCCGTCGTCGTCGTCTTCGAGATCCTCGTCGGCATCGTCGTCGTCGTCCGAGTCGTCGTCGTCGCTCGAGTCGTCGTCGTCGTCGCTCGAGTCCTCATCGTCGGCATCATCCTCCTCGCCCGAGTCCTCCTCGTCCGAGTCCGAGTCGTCGCTCTTTTCGTCCTCCGCGGCGGCCTTCACCAGCTCGAGCATGGGCGTCTCGGCTGCGTGAAGCACCCTGGACTCGGCAGGAATGAACGAGGCGATCTGCCTCACCGCGTTGAGCATCGTCGCGACGCTCATCGACTCGCACGGGGCGACGAGGGCCCCGAGCCCACTCGCCTGGAGCCACGCGTTCAGCACCGTCGTCAGCGCAGTGCCAACATCGCTCCCGACCGCGTCGAACGATCGCCGCTGATCGTCGCGGGCGATCGCATGGAGCGTGAGCCCGACGCTCGTCTCCTTCACCGTCGCCTCGAGCCAGAGCAGCTCGTCGCGCCGCCACGTCGCAAAGGCCTCTTTCACGCGTTCCCGATTCGAGTCGGGATCGCTCGGCAGCCCCCAGGGAACACCTCCGCCCAGCTCATTGGGCATCGCGATCGAGAGCGTCGGCACCCGCACGCAGACGTCGAGCTGCTGGTGCCAGAGGTGCATCGCAGCGACGCGGCGCTCATCGGTGCTCGCGCCATTCCAGGTGAGGCGCGGCTCGAGGAAGGCGACTCGGTGAAAGGAGATCATTGGTAGCCCTCCACCTCTCCGCGCCGGAGCCGTCGGGTGCCCTGTCGTTCGAGCGTCGCAATCGTCGTCACCGGCGCCCAGTCACCCATGAGGTAGTAGTCGGTGTCGGGGAACGGGCCGTGCACCTCGCGCGCACCTGCCTTCACGACCGCCGCGCGCAGCTCGTCCTTGTTCATCGTCTGGAATTCCCCCACGAAGAACACGGTCGCTCCATCGAGCCCACGGAACAGTCGGCGCGCGACTGCCCGGGCCCCTTCGAGGTTGGGCGTGTCGGGATCGGCGTCGACTGGAGTCGCCCGGGCCAGCGCGAGCAGCGCGTCTCGTCCCTTCACCAGCGCGGTCAGCGCGGGATCGACGTCGGGCGCGTGCTCCGCCATCCACCTCTCGTGCGGCCCGGGGAACGTCGGGAGCGAATCGCCAGCGACGACCTCCGAGGGCGGCAGATCTTCGGCGAGGAGCTGCTCGGCGAGATCGGCGCGGCCGGCGCGGAAGCAGCCCAGCACTCTCGCCGCGACGACCGCCGGAGTGTGTCGCCGCGTCGTCGACGCCAGCTCGAGCGCCGCGCGGGGGCGGCCATGTACCGCGAGCTCGAAGGCCGCGAAGTCGCCTCCCGCCGCACCTTGCGCCGCGGCCTGCAGCTGGAGCACCCGCCCGCGCTGCGCGAGATCCTCGAAGTGCAGCCGTCGAACGGTCGGCTCCGATTCTGGGTGCGTGATCGCGAGCGTGCGCGCCCGAGCTGGATCGTTCGAGCTCCGCACCATCCACGCCCACATCGTGTACAGGTACGCCTCGGGGTGGCGCGCGTACTGCGCGAGGGCGCCGAGATCGTCGGCTGCGGCGCCGCAGGTCGCCGGGAGCTCCACCATCGGCCGCTCCGCCGTCACTCTCGCCGTGGCCAGGCCTCTCACCGTGGGGACGACGCCCTGGTTGCGCTCGTGCCAGCCCGCGCGCTCGAGGAAGAACTTGGCGAACGCCGCGCCTTCGAGGAGCCGCTTGATGGTGTCGACGCCACCGAGATCGCCGAAGGTGATCGAGAGGAACGCCGACTCAAGCTGATCGGCCAGCTCGGCGTGCTCGAGCGCTTCCTGGAGCGCGGGGATCACGTCGGCTCCGAGCGTGGCGGCGATGAGGCGAATGCTGCGGAGGCGATGCGCGGGGCTCACCTCGCCGAGTCGAGCGAGCAGCGCGTTCGCGAGGCCTTCGTCGGCGAAGCACTCCATCGCGTCCCCGAAGAGCGCGGGCGCCTTCTCGAGCGCCCGAAAGATGCGCGGGCTGTGACAGTGGCGGACCGCCAGCGGCAGCTGATCGAGGGCGATCTTCCCGGCGGCGGCGTCGCGCTCGATCAGCTCGGCGAGCACCTCGTCGGCGGCAGCCACGACCTCCGGCGTCCAGGAGAGGGAAGGGTGCGCGTCACGGCGCTGGCGGTAGCCGAGGCTCCAGGCGGCCTGGTTGCGAACGTCGAGCACCGTCTTCTCGTCACGGGCGGCCCTCCCGAGCGCCTCCACCATCTTCAGCGAGGGAAAGTGGGTGAGCCAGTGGGCGCCGTGCTGTCTCAGCACCGGCACCTGCGCGGGATCGATGAGCTCGAGGCCGAACTCGATCAGGTCGGGCTGGGCGGCGAGCCACGGCTGAGCGTCGGTCATGAACGCGTCGAAGCGAGTGAGCGCCACCGGGCTCGGCGGCTCTCCGCGTTTCGGCATCATCGCGCGGAGTTCCTTGACGCGAAAACGAAAGTGCGGCGGCAGCGACGCGAGCGATTCGGTCATGTGTGGTTCGACCCCTCGAAGCCGCGACGGTATTCGAAGCCCGCCGAGGTTGGGATCGAATCAGCGAGGCCAGGACAGCCGTCGCGCGAACCCGAAGAGCTGCTCGAAGTCTTCCAGCTCGAGCGGGTGCTCCTTCTTCCGCATCACGAACGCCGGCGTCCAGTGGCGAAGCTCGAGGGCGCTCCGGAACGACTCCATCGCCGGGCGCTGAATCGTGTCGCCTTCCGCCGCGACGAGGAGGATCGGCTTCGGCCGCTCACCGATGCTGACGCCGCTCACCAGGCCCCCATGGAGCACCGCGTAGCCGGTGACTGCCACCGAGCGCTCGAGCAGCACCGAGGTGAAGTAGCCGCCGTTCGAGTAGCCCGCGACGAGCGGCGGTGGAAACGCCTGGCCACGCAGCCGTTCGGCTTCCTCGATCGCCGCCTTGATCCGCGCGAGCGCGTCGTCGGCTTCCTTGGTGCGGGTGCGCGTGCTCGGCCAGCACCACCAGTCCTTGTAGTCCTTCGACCAGTCGCACAGGCCGGGCTCGCCACGCACCGCGATCACCGTCATGGAAGCGCGCGTCGCCGCCGGAGTGACGAAGCCCAGCTCCCGCGCAAAGGCGCGCTCCGACGGCGCCATCATTCCGTGGAGGTAGATCACGACTCCCGGCGCGGAGCCCCTCAGCACACAGGCAGGCACCGAGAGCGAGTCCCATCCCTTTGGGCACGGCATCGGTTGCGCGAGCAGGGCGGTGGCGAGGAGAGACAGCACGGCTCCCGAGTGTGATGAGTGGCGTGCCGGGCCGCAAGGTTGACTGACACGTGAAGCACTCGCGACGCTGATCGCAGCGCGCTTCGTCGTTACACTGGGAGCTGGTGGGGTCCTTCACGAACCAGAGCATGTTCGAGGCGCTGTTCGATCGGCGGCTCGAGCCCTCTGGCGCGTTCGCCGACGATCTGCGGGCGGCTGGGTATGATCCAGAGCAGGCCGTGCAGAAGTACCCGACCGACGTGTGGACGCGCTGCCTCGAGCTCGCCCGCCGACATCGCTGGCCGACGCTCTCTCGAGAGGAGGCCTACCGGTGCGGAAGTAGCTCTGCAGCCGGCGGAGAAACGAGTCCAACGACATGAAGGGCAGCGCCACACCGACGAGCCGACCGGGGATCGTCTCCAAGAAGCCCAGGGTGAACTCTCGCCCGATCTGTGGGCCGCGAAGACACTGGCCTCACCTTCGACATCGTCGAGCGTGGCGACGGGTTCAACCGCGTCGAGGTGCACAACCCGGCCGAGGTGCCCGGCACCTTCGTCGCCGGCCTCATCGAGATCGCGATCGAGCGTCTGGGTGTGAAGGCCTCGGTCGAGGTGCGTCAGGCGACGCCGTCGGAGTACCAGCTGCACATTCGCTGGCGCTGACTGGGGTGCGACGCACCCAGGGCACGGGCTCGGTTCGTGCTTTGCCTCCCCTCCATGGGCTGGTGGGAGCGAGTCCGACGGTTCTTTGGCGGCTCGCCCCCTGTGCGCCGAGCGCCGACGCATTCGTCTCCGGGCCCGCCGAGGCGTCCAACCGCCGAGGTTCCCAAGCCCGCTCTCAAGGTGCTCGACGGTGGCGCGAAGAAGGAGACGCCGTTCGATCAGCTGATGGCGTGGCTGGGGCTCTCTCCACCCGATCGGTTGATCCTGACCCAGGAAGCCGTCGCCCGTGACCACGCCCTCGCGGCGCGGGTGATCGATCATTTCCGGAAGAACCGGCCGGCGCCCTCGTCGCTTCCGGCGGTGTCGCTCCAGGTGCTCAACGCGATCGCCGAGCCCGATCTCTCGCTGGCGGAGCTGTCACGCCTGGTGGCGCAGGATCCCGCGCTCGCGGCGGGGGTGCTCAAGGTGGCGAACAGCCCGGCCTATGCGGGCGCGCAGGAGATCCAGACGCTCCGTGACGCGGTGACCCGGCTGGGCCTCACCGAGGTGGGGCGCGTGGCCGGCATGGTGGCGGCGCGCTCGCTCTTCCAGCCTCAGGTCCGCAACGAGTTCTCCCACTTCACCCGCACCTGGGGAGAGCTCTTCACCGACTCGGTCACCTCGGCGCGCGGGGCGTCGTGGCTGTCGCTGCAGCTCCGCAAGGGCCGCAGCGATCACGTCTTCGTGGCAGGCATGCTCCACGATCTCGGCCGGCCGGTGGCGCTGCGCTCGATCGCCGCGTTGGTCGTCGCTGGCGAGTCGGACGACGAGGACGATCTCCATCACGTCGACCGGGTGCTCGAGCAGGTGCACGTCGACATCGGCGGAGAGGTGCACCAGGCGTGGGGCTTGCCGCGGTTTCCAACCCTCGTCGCGATGCGGCACCACGATCTCAACCTGCCGACCGACGGCGAGTACGTCGACGTGCACATCGTTCGATTGGTGAGCGCGCTGGTGCAGTTCCGCCGGCACCCCTGGCGCTTCGAGGAGATCCGCGAAGAGGTGAACCAGAGCTGCGCGGCGCTCAACGTGAACCCGTACCTGCTCCGCTCACTCGACACCCAGCTGAAGGACGAGTCGACGCACGTGAGCAGCGCCTTCGCCGATCGGGCACGTCGCAAGGTTGGCTGAGCGCCGCCGAAGCGAAGCTGGCAGAGTGGCCAACGTGAACGAGCTTCCGAATCTCCCGTTGCGCGAGCGTCGAGTCGATCTCTTCTTCGCCGTCATCTTCGTCGTCTTCGCGGTCACCAGCGGCATCAGCGACGCGATCCCCACCTTGGGCATCGAGATGTCGCCCGACAGCCCCAACCCGCTCGCCCGCGCCAACTACTGGTACGCGATCGACGCCGACCCGCTCTTCATGCACCCGCCGGTGTGGATGCGCTTCGTCACCGGCCTGTCGACCTTCGTCTACGGCCCGTTCTACCTCGTGCTCGCCTGGTGCCTGGTGAAGGGGAAGAACGGCATTCAGCTGCCGGCGGTGATCTACGCGACGATGATCAGCACCATCACCGGCATTCTCGTCTTCGGCGTCGAGTTCTTCGGCGAGCCCGAGTTCCGCACCCAGAACCCGCTCAAGTTCCTCTCGCTCAACCTGCCGTACGTGCTCTTGCCGCTGCTCCTGCTCGTGCGCATGCGCAAGCCGATGCCCTTCACTCGGAAGTTCTAACTTCGTTCGCCTTCGCCTAATTCGCGCCCGGTGAAGATCGCGACTTGGAACATCAACAGCGTTCGCGCGCGGGTCGATCGGTTGATCGAGTGGCTCAAGACGCGCGACGTCGACGTGCTCTGTCTGCAAGAGACGAAGTGCACCGACGATCAGTTCCCGACCCTCGAGGTGCAGGCAGCCGGCTACCGCTCGATGCTCTTCGGGCAGAAGTCGTACAACGGGGTCGCGATTCTCTCGAAGGAGCCGGTGAGCGACGTCCGCCGCAACATGGGCAACGAGGACGAGCAGGCACGGATCATCTCGGCGATCGCCGACGGCGTGCGGGTGGTCGGCCTCTACGCTCCGAACGGCCAGAACATCGGCTCGGAGGCCTATCAGTACAAGCTCGACTGGTACGCGGCGCTCTCGCGGTGGCTGCCCTTCGCCAAGGGCACGCCGCTGCTCGTGTGCGGAGACTTCAACGTCGCCCCCGAGGAGCTCGACGTGTGGGACCCGCGGCTGTTCTCGGGCCACGTGCTCTTCACGCCCAAGGAACGCGCCGCGCTCAAGCAGTTGATGACCGATCACGGCCTGGTCGATCTCCTCCGCGCCAAGCACCCTGACGAGCCGCACTACACCTGGTGGGACTACCGCGAGGGTGGCTTCCGGAAGAACAAGGGCCTGCGCATCGATCACCTGCTCGTGACCGCCGACCTCGTCGAGCGGTGCACCTCCATCGTCGTCGATCGTGACGCGCGCGAAGGCAAGCTGCCGAGTGATCACGCGCCGGTGATCGCCACCTTCCGCTGAAACGAGTTCCTCTCCCGGTCACCTCGCGTATGGTCGCGGCGGGGAGGAACGCACATGGAAGACTCCATCATCTCCATTCCAGGGCTGCTCTTCGGCGCCATGGGGTGGTTCACCCTTCGCTACGTCATCTTCGGGTTCTTCACGGTGAACCAGAACGAGCGCGCGGTGAAGACCTCGTTCGGCAAGGCGCAGCGGCTCCACACCACCACCCTCGACAACCCGATGGCCGAGCACCTGCGGCCCGACGAGCGCGAGCGCTACCGTTACCCGCAGGTGAGGGTGATTCCGCCAGGCGGCCCGTACTTCAAGTGGCCGTGGGAGAAGGTGCACAAGGTGAAGGTCGCGACCGAGACCGCCAACCTCGCCTTCGACCCGGAAGACCCGAACGCGAACCGTGGCGGCGCGATGCTCGAGGCCGTCACCAAGGATCAGCTGAACATCGGCCTCGTCGGGCAGCTCCGCTGGCGAGTCTCGGAGCAGAACCTCTACGCCTACCTCTTCGGGGTGAAGCGGCCGCTGGTGCACGTGCTCGGCTACTTCATCTCCATTCTCCGGCAGCGCATCGCCTCGTTCGAAGCGCCGCCCGAGCACAAGGCGCTGCCCGCGGGGAACGCCGACGACGAGCCCACGGCGACGACGATGAGCCCCGATCTGCGTGCGGCCGAAGGCATCTCGATCAACGACCTGCGAAAGAACCTGCGCGATCTGAACGAGGAGATGGATCGCGACTGCCTGAGCTCGGCCGCCCGCTACGGCATCGTGCTCGATGCGTCGTTGATCACCGGCATCGACCCGCCGAGCGAGGTCGAGAGCGCGCTCGCCGCGATCAACACCGCCCACAACCACGTCGGCTCGCAGGTCTCGCTCGCTCGCGCCTCCGCCGATCAGAAGATCGTCCAGTCGAAGCGCGCGGTGGAGATCGAGACGCTCAACGCCCAGGCCGAGGTCGAGCCGCTCCTCCAGCTGGCGAACCAGCTCTCCGAGCTCAAGCGAAACGGCTCGGGCGTCGGGCTGCTCAAGGCCTACGTCCGCAACGTCAAGCTCCAGCTCTACGCCCGTGCCCGGCAGGCCTTCATGGAGGTGAACAAGTGAACTTCCTCATCTCGATGATGATCGCGTTCTTCGGCTGCCTCATCGGCGTTCCCCTCGCCTTCGTCTTCGCTCGTGCCTTCGGCATCTACACGACGGTCGAGGAGCGGCGCGCCAAGGTGTTCACCCTCTTCGGAGAGGTGATCGGGGTGATCGACGAGCCAGGCCTCCACTTCCTCTGGGCGAAGCTGGGCATCAAGGCCGCGCTCATTCCCATCTTCGGCAAGGTGCAGCCGGTCGATCTGCGCCTCGATCAGCAGTACCTCCGCAGCCAGGCGGTGAACTCGGAGGAGGGCGCTCCGATGGGCATCGGCATCTGGTACGAGATGGGCGTGAAGGATCCGGTCGCGTTCCTCTTCAAGAACGCCGACCCGCGCGGCTCGCTCGAAGCGAACGTGTCGAACGCCGCGGTGCGAACGCTCTCGAACATGAAGCTCGACGCGATGCTCGAGACCCGCCACGTGATGAGCCAGGCGGTGCGCAAGGAAGTGCAGCCGCGCGCCGAAGACTGGGGCTACCAGCTCGGCAGCGTCTACATCCGCAAGGTGCACTTCCGAGATCTGGCGATGATTCGGCAGATCGAGACCAAGGTGACCAACCGCCTGCGCCAGGTGACGAGCGCGATCGAGCAGGACGGCGCCAACCAGGTGAACATCATCAAGTCCACCGCCGATCGACAGGCCGCCGCCGAGTTCGCCCGCGCCGCCGCGCAGCGTCCCCTCATCGTCGGCAACGCGCTCACCCGCATCTCCGCCGACGGCGAGGTGATGGAGGCGATGTTCGATCTGCTCGAGACCCAGAAGCTGCTCGAGTCGGGTGCGTCGGTGACGTTGCTGCCCGGCGATTCGAAGGGCCAGCTCCTCGCGCCGCTGCTCGCGTCCCACGTCGACGACAACAAGACCGTTCAAGGGATCCCGGCCGTTCGTCGTAAGCTGCCCTCGGAATGAACGTCACGGTGATCATCCCCAAGCCGCTCCAGCCTGCCTGCGAAGGGCGGTCGAAGATCGAGCTGGGGGTGCCACCGACGAGCGACGTGGCCGACGTGCTGCAGACGCTGATGGCGCTCTACCCGGGGCTCAAGCAGTTCGTGGCCAACGAGAAGCGGCCGAACAAGCAGCACTTCGGCGTGGCACAGGCTGGGCGCAAGCTGTTCCTCTTCGCGTCGTCGCCTCCCTCGATGGCGAGGAGCTGAAGGATTCTCCTCGCGCTGCACGCGCCGCCTCTCCTCGCAGTCGTGGTAGATCGGACCCCTCGTGAGCCCCGGAACTGCCTTGGGAGGCGTCAGCCGATCGATCGCGCTGGTGGGCGTGCTCGCGCTCGTCTCGCTCTCGTCGGGGTTCTTCCTCTCCTCGGGCTTGTCGACCCAGCAGCTGCCCGAGCTGGGGCCCGACGATCTCGGCAAGCCGTTCCGGGCGTCGTCTCCTGCCGGCTTCAAGGCGATGCGCGACTTCGAGGTCGCCGACGACGCGCGTACCCAGGCCCGCAAGCTCGAGGCGCGGGAGCGGGTGCGGCCAGTCTTCGACTACGACCCGACGATCGAGACGCGGGCCAAGCGCGATCTCCGTGACGCGTTCTCGGCGATGCAGGAGGTGGTCGCCGAGTTCCGCGCGGCCCATCCCGTGCCGGTCGCGCCTGCGCCTCCCGCTCCGCCGCCCAACGGCAAGAAGCCTCCTCCGCCGACGAAGGACGCCGCCAAGGAGCAGCTCGAGCTCGAGCTGACCCAGCACCTGAAGGAGCAGCGTCGGGCCTTCGAGGAGCTCGCGCCGATCTCCGACGACGAGGACTTCGAGGCCTTGGCGCAGGCCCGCTTCTCTCCGGAGATCGAGCAGGCCACCGTGGCGCTCCTCGAGCTCGCCTGGCGTGGCCGGGTGGTGCCTTCTCGCGACGAGCTCGCGCGGGTCGACACCAACGGCATCACCGTGCGCATGCTGGGCGGGAGGACCGAGAGCGAGCTCACCACCGCGCCGCCGCTGGTGTTCGACGTGAAGGAGGTCGGTGCCGAGCTCGATCGCTTCGCCTCCGTGCCCGGCAACCTGCTCCCCGAAGCGCCGCCGCTGGTCCGTCGCGCCGTGCTGAGGCTCGCCAAGCGCCAGGTGCGCTCGAACCTGTCGATCAACGCCGCCGAGACCGAGGCCCGCCGGGAAGCCGCCGCTGCCGCGGTGAAGCCGGTGGTGCTGCAGGTGAAGAAGGGTGAGCGGGTGATCGCCGACGGCGATCTGGTGACCGAGACCCACCTGCTCAAGCTCCGCAAGCTGCGGGAGCAGATGAGCGAGTTCGATCTCCTCCAGCTCCAGATCGGCGGCGCTGGCATCGTCGCCCTGGTCCTCTGGGGCGCCTGGCTCTTCTTCCACACCGCGCTGCGCCGCTTCCGCCCGACCCGTCGAGACGCGCTCTTCATGGGCCTCACCGCGATCGCCAGCATGGGCCTGCTCCACCTCTGGCTGCTGGTGTGCGAGGCGATTCACGACAAGTACCCCTCGGTGCCGCTCGAGGCGTTGCACCTCGCCTTCCCCGTCGCCGCCGGGGCGATGCTGGTGCGCTTCGTGCTCAGCGAGGAGGCTGCGCTCTTCTTCGCGCTCTGCTTCGCCGCGCTCGCGGGGATCATGCTCGGCAACTCGCTGGGCACCTTCCTCTTCGCGCTGGTGACGTCGCTGGTCGCGGCCGATCGCATGTCGCGGGTGCGTGATCGCGCCGGGCTCTTCCGTGCTGGAGCGGTCGCCGGGTTGGTGGGCATGGGCATGGTGCTCTTCATGAGCCTGTCGGCGGGGCGGGGCGTGGGGCTCGAGGTCGTCTGGGCCGCCCTGCTCGCGGCGATCTCGGCGGCGGTGGCGGCGCCGATGTTGGTGCTGACCCTCACGCCGGTCGCGGAGGTGGGCTTCGGCTACGCGTCGGATCTCAAGCTCCTCGAGCTGGCGAACCTGAATCACCCGGCGCTCAAGGAACTCGTGCTCCAGGCGCCCGGCACCTACCACCACAGCATCATCATGGGCTCGCTCGTCGAGGCGGCGGCGGAGGCGATCGGCGCCAACCCGCTGCTCGCGCGCTCGTGCGCCTACTACCACGACATCGGCAAGGGCCGGAACCCGGGCTTCTTCGGTGAGAACCAGAAGGGCACCAACGCGCACGACGGGCTCGCGCCGCAGATGAGCGCGGTGATCATCAAGCGCCACGTCACCGAGGGGCTCGAGATGGCGCGGCAGTACAAGCTGCCTCGGCTGGTGGCCGACGCGATTCCCCAGCACCACGGCACCCGGCTCGTCGGCTACTTCTTCCACAAGGCGCAGCGGGAGCAGGAGGGGAAGGACAACCAGAGCCCGATCGACGAGTCGATCTACCGCTACCCCGGCCCGCGCCCGCAGTTCCGTGAAGCCGCGCTCTGCATGATCGCCGACGCGGTCGAGGCGTCGTGCCGCAGCCTCCCCGAGCCCACCACCGAGACGCTCAAGGCGCAGGTGCAGAAGATGATCAACCTCGTCTCGAGCGAAGGGCAGCTCGACGAGTGCGATCTCACCCTCAAGGATCTGGCGCAGATCGCCGAGTCGATGGTGCGCACGCTCGACGGCATCTACCACGCACGCCCGGAGTACCCGCCCGGCGCGGTTCGCCCGCCTGGCCCTGGTCTGGTGGTGGTGAAGGCCGAGGAGCCTGCGTCCAAGAAGGCAGGCGCGTGACTCGGGTCGGACTCCTCGCCCTGGTGATCGCGAGCTGTGGACCCTCGACCGCTGGCCAGGACGCCGGAACGACGACGCCGCCCGTCGACGCCGGAACGCTCGGGCCCGAGCTCCACTGTCAGATCTCGATCGTCGGTGGGCTCAACGCGAACACCGATTGCCAGGCGACCGCCACGTTCGCGCGAGGCTCTCCCAACGCCACCACCCTCACCGTGCACGGCCTCGTGGGCAACCGGAACCCAGAAGTGAACGTCAGCCTCAGGTTCGCCCTCGAGCCGGTGCCGGGCATGTCCTACCCGTGGGCGACCGAGCTCTTGAGCGGCGAGCTGCTCATCACCGATCAGCCGAGCGGGGCGGCCTTCGCGGCGTCCACCGGGCAGATGATCGATCCTCCCTCGTTCTCGTTTCGGGTCGAGGAGGTGACGGGGCGGGTGGCGACCTCGGGTGGCGGGGCCCAGCTGCGCTTCGCCTTTCAGCTGACCGCGACCGTCAAGGCGACGCCGAGCAGCATCACCCAGCTCAACTCGCGGATGACGATCAGCGTCACCCGCTGATCAACCCGACTCACTCGGCGCCGAGCCTGATCACTTGCCGACGCCGTCGAGCGCCTTCACCACCGAGACGATCTGCGCGACCGCGCCCGCGACGGACTGCGCCTCCACTGCCCCGCCGATGGTGACCGCCTTGAGCTCAGCCGGCTTGGGCAGCTTGTCGACCACCTCGGGCAGCTGCTCGATGACGCGGGCCTGGAGCGCGCTGGCCGACACGTCGTTCTCGATCTTCTGCCGCGCCGCGAGCTGGCCGAGCTCCAGCGTCGCGCGCTTGTTGGCGGTCTCGGCGCGGATCTGCTCGACCACCGCGTCTCCCTCGGCCGCCACCTTGGCGAGCTGATGTTGCCCCTGGAGCTTCTCCAAGGTCGCCTGCGTCTCGGCGGCGAGCCGTGACTTCTCGAGCTCGAGCTTCTGCATCGCGGTCTGGTGCTGCACGGTGGCGAGGGTGATTGCGTCGGCTTGCTCCTTCTGCGAGCGGCGCAGCTTCTCGGTCTGGGTGCGATCGTAGACCTCGGCGTCGTTCTTCGCCTTCACCGCGGTGAGCTCGCGTTCGGTCTCCATGCGCGTCGTCTCCCGCACCTTCTGGGTGACCGCCTCGCGGGCGCTCACGGCTTCTTCGGAGTCGAGCTCGGCCAGCCGGGCCACCCGCGCACGCTCGGCGCGGAAGGGCTTCTGCAGGTTCTCCCAGAGCCGCGAGCTGCTGACGACGGCTTCCTTGATCTGCACGGTGACGATGCGCAGGCCGAGGCCCTTGTCGGTGCCGCCTTCGCCTTCGGCGACGTGGCGCAGCCGGGCGGTGAGCTCCTCGATGATCGGCTGCTTGTCGGAGAGCACCGCGTCGATGTTCATCGTGGCGACCTTGTCCTTGATCGCGGCCTCGGCTTGCTCCCGCAGCTGCAGGTTCACCAGCCGCATCGGATCTTCGGCGTCGCCGAAGTCGAGCTTCCGGTACGCGGTCGCGAAGTCGTGAATGATCCACTGCACGTAGCCCTGCACCAGCAGGCCCTGCAGCTCCTTGCAGATGCAGTGCGCGTTGATGAGGATCGTCTGCATCGCGCCTGGCACCGCCAGGTAGGAGTCGGTGTACGGGTTGAAGCGGAACGAGGTGCCGAGGCCCAGGTGGAGCGGGTCAGCGTGGCCGCGGCGGGTGTGCACGACGTAGGCGTTGGGCGGGACGACGACGGTCTTCCACCGCCACCAGCCGGTGATGCGCACCTCGACGGCGTTCGACGGCGGTGGAGCGGCTTGGACCGCCACGAACCGGCCGCTGTCATGACGAGCCGCTGTGGCGCGGACAGGGGCTGGCGCGGCGTTCTGGACCGCCGGCAGCTGGCGCTTCGCCCGGAGATCACCTTCGAGGCGCTGCTGATTGGCGACGACCTGATCGAGGTACGAGTTCTTCTGCGGTTCGCTCATGAGACCCCCTTCGAGAACTCCGTCTTAGCCCGCCCGCGCGACGAGTAGGGTATGTCTTCGGTGGTGACTCGAGTGCCGGTGACGAACAAGGTCTGGTTGGACTCTTCTCGGGGCGGTCGCGGCGCCGATGCCCAAGGCGATCGGCTCGTGCGGTTGGCGGGCCGTTTCTTCAAGGCGCTCTCGCTGCGGGGCGTCGAGCTCTCGCTGAGCCTGGTGCGCGACGACGAGATTCGGCAGCTCAACGCCCTCTGGCGAAAGAAGGACACCTCGACCGACGTGCTCTCGTTCCCCGGCGGCGAGATGCCCGGGCCAGGGCGGCGGGTGTTGGGTGACGTGGTGATCTCGGTCGACACCGCACGCCGCGCCGCCAAGGAGTTCGCGACCTCGTTCGAAGAGGAGCTCGATCTCTACCTGGCGCACGGGCTCCTCCATCTCCTCGGCCATGATCACGCCTCGAAGCCTCAGGCGAAGAAGATGGAGTCGCTCGAGCGCAGGCTCCTCGGCCGCCCCTCCATGTTGAGTCGCTCCGAGGAAGTCTGATGCGGGTCGTCGGCCTGCTGATCCTCGTCGCCTGCGGTCGAACCGAGACGATCGACCCCTTCCCCGGAACGGCCGGCGGCGCGGCGAGCGGCGGTCGCGCGGGCGGTCTGTCGGGTGGAGGCGTGTCGGGTGGCGGCTCGGCGGGAGGCCGCGCGGGCGGGCAGGTCGGTGGCGGCCGCGGCGGAGGCAGCGCCGGTGGGCAGAGCGGCGGAGGCTCGGGAGGCGGAGCCGTCGTCCCCTGTTCCCCGTCGATGACGTCACTTCAGCAGGCCCAGCGGGCGATGGTGGGAACCTGGGCGGGAACGTGGACCGCGAGCTTCCAACCCACGCCAGTCGAGGTGCTGATCGTCTTCGAGGCGGGCGGCCACTACTCTGCGCGAACGATCACCCCGAACGAGACCGCCTTCCACTACGGCACCGATCTCGATCAGCCCGACAAGAAATACGAGCTCGACAACCTCAAGGCGAACGGCGACGCGACCGGGCTCATCTCCATTGGCTGGCAGGGTGGGCCGCCCACCGAAGGCACGCTGGACGCGGTGCGGTTCTGCGACGGAGATCGACGGCTCGACTTCGTCTTCCTCCCGTCGTGGCTCTCGGCCCGAATCCCCCTCACCTATCGGCTCACTCGCCAATGACGGCGACCTGCCTCACCGAAGAGGCGCTCCTCTCCCTCATCAAGGGCCGGGCCTCGCCGAGCGAACGAGAGCAGGCCCTCGCCCACCTCGAGGGTTGCCAGAGCTGTCGCGCGGTCGCAGGCGCCCTCGCGCGCCTCAGCCTCGGCACCTCGACGCCCTCGGTCAGCGCCGCTGCGCCTTCCACCGGCGCCGCGATCGCCCCGAGGGAACGCTACGTCCTCCTCGACGTCGTCGGCGCGGGCGCGATGGGCGTGGTGTGCACCGCCTACGATCAGCAGCTGCAGCGAAGGGTCGCCCTCAAGCTGCTCTCTGCCTCGGAGCGGAAGGGCGCCGACGAGACGCTCGTTCGCGAGGCGCAGGTGATGGCGAAGCTCTCGCACCCGAACGTCGTGCACGTCTTCGACACCGGCCGGCTCGACGACCGGCTCTTCATCGCGATGGAGTACCTCGAAGGCGGCACGCTCGCGGGGTGGCTGACGAGCCCGCGACCGTGGCGCGCGGTGGTGAAGGTCTTCGAGCAGGCGGGACGAGGCCTCGCTGCGGCGCACGCCGTCGGAGTCGTCCACCGAGACTTCAAGCCCGAGAACGTCCTCCTCGCGGTCGACGGCAGCGCGCACGTCGGAGACTTCGGCCTGGCGCACGCCCCCGCGATCGGGTCGAGCGGTGAAGCGCAGCTCGTCGGCACCATCGCGTACATGGCGCCCGAGGTGATGCGGGGCGAGCCGGCCTCTCCATCGTCGGATCAGTTCAGTTTTTGCGTCGCGCTCTTCGAGGCGCTCACCGGGGCGCGGCCGTTCCCGGGCAGCTCGCTCGCGGAGCTGAAGGCGTCGATCGACGCGCGGCGGACGAGCGAGGCGGCCTCGAAGCTCCCTGGTCGAGTGCGGCGGCTGGTGCTCCGAGGGCTCGAGCGCGATCCGGCGAGGCGTTTCGGCTCGATGGGCGAGCTGGTGCGAAAGCTGACCCAGGCGCGCACCTTCTCCTGGGTGCGGGTGGCCTCGATCGCGACGCCGCTCCTGGTGGCCGCGGCGCTCCTCCTCACCAAGGCCTGGGAGGCGCGGCAGGCCCAGCGCTGCTCGGGCGCGGAAGACAAGCTCGCCTCGGTGTGGAGTCCCGCGCGTGCGGCGCGAATCGAGAGCGCCTTCGTCGCCACCAAACGCCCTTTCGCGATCGACGCGGCTCGCGGCGTGAAGGAGGTGCTCGATCGCTACGGCGCCGGCTGGGTGCGGGCGAGGCGCGAGGCGTGCGAGGCCACTCGCGTTCATGGGCTCGAGAGCGAAGCGACCCTCGAGCTCCGCACGGCGTGCCTCGATCGTCGGCTCCTCGAGATCGACGCCTTGGGGAACCTCCTCGAGCAGGCAGACGAAGCGCTGGTGACGCGAGCGGCGGGCGCGACGGGAGAGCTCTCCACCGTGGAGTCGTGTGCCGACACCACCTTCCTCGAGAACCCCTCACGGCCCCCGCCCGCGACCGCGCCGAAGGCCGACCTCGATGCGTTGCAGCGAGAGCTCGCCCAGACGCGAGCGCTCTGGAGTGCAGGGAAGGGGAAGGAGGGGGTGGTGGCCGCCCGTGCAGCGTTGGAGCGCGCGAAGCGGCTGAAGGCGCGGGCCGCCGAGGCCGAGGCGCTGTGGCTCTTGGGCTCGCTCCTCGATCGCATCCGCGAAGTCGACGAGGCGGAGCGGCGGCTGACGGAGAGCACCATCGCCGCCGAAGCCTCCCGGAGCGATCTCGTGCTCGCGAGCGCGCGCATCACTCTCCTCGGCGTGATCGGCTCGACCCGCGGTGACGTCGTGCGTGCCCTCGCGCTGGTCCCCTCGATCGAGTCTGCGCTGGAGCGCATCGACGCCGCGCCGTCGCTCCGGGGGCGCTTCGAGAACAACCTCGGCAACCTCGCGCTGCGCACCGGCGACTACCCGGAGGCGATTCGTCGCTATGGCGAGGCGGCCCGCCTGTTTCAGGTTGGGAATGAAGGTGCTTCACCGCGGCACGGCATCGCGCTCAACAACCTCGCCGTCGCCTACGACAAGCAGGGCGACTACGCGGCCTCGGAGAAGATCCACCGGCAGGCGCTCGCGGTGTGGACGCAGGCCTTCGGGCCCAAGCACCCGTTCGTCGTCATGTCGACGAACAACCTCGGGCGCGCCGAGCGAGGCGTCGGGCAGCCGCGGCAGGGGCTCGAGACGCATCGCAAGGCCCTGGCGCTCCAGCTCGAGCTCTCGGGCGACGACGACGAGATCGTCGCTTCGATCCAAAGCAACATCGCCGACTGCCTCCACGCGCTCGGGGAGTTTCCCGAGGCGCTCGTCGCGCGGGAGCAAGCGCTCCGAGTCGCGACCACCGTGCTGGGCCCCGACGACTCCGAGCTCTTCGAATTCCACGCGGGGATGGGTCACGAGCTGGTGACGCTCTCGCGGTTCGAGGACGCACGCCCCCAGCTCGAGCGTGCCCTCGCGCTCCGAAAGGGCGTCGACAGCGACCCGACCGAGCTCGCCCGGGCGAGGTTCGATCTCGCCCAGGTGCGCTGGGCGCAGGGCCCGAGTGGAAGGACCGAGGCGCTCGCGCTCGCCAACACCGCCCACGAGGCGCTCGCGAAGGCGGGGCCGCTCCGGGACGAGGAGGCGCAAGAGATCGCGCGCTGGCTCGCGGCGCACCGCTGACGTCAGCCGCTCCAGGAGGCGATGCCGGTTCGTTCGGCGACCCACTTCGAGACGACGTGGGCGAGCTCGGGCGACAGCCGCTTCAGCCACCAGCCAACCTTCTCGGGGCCGAGCACGAGCAGCGTCTTGCGCCGAGCCACCGCCCTGACGATCGCGTCAGCCACGTCCTCTGCGGAGAGCCCGTGCGAGGCAGGTGCTCGATCGAGGTAGGCCTTGAAGCCCTCGTTGTCATAGCGGGTCGAGGCGTGGAGGTTCGTGCGAACGTAGCCAGGGCAGACCGTCGTCACCGCAACGCCCTCGCTCGCCAGCTCGTACCGGAGCGCCTCGGCGAAGCCGACGACGCCGAACTTCGACGCCGAGTAGCCCACCATCGCCGGCGCACCGACCAACCCCGCGTAGGACGCGACGAAGACGAGGTGGCCCGTCTTTCGGGTGCACATCGACGGCAGCACCGCGCGGGTGAGCCGCATCGCGCCCAGCAGGTTCACCTCGATCATCCGCTCGACCTCGGCCCGCTCGCAGCGATGAAACGGCCCAATCACCGCCAGGCCCGCGTTGTTGACGAGCGCGTCGATCGCCGGGCCTGCGTCGAGGCTTCGGCTCAACGCCTCGATCGCGAGGGGATCGCCGAGGTCGCACTGAAAGCTCCGTGCCCCCAGCTCAGCCGCAGCCTCGCGGAGCTTCACGGCATCGACGTCCACGAGCGAAACGATGGCGCCAGCCTTCGCGAACCTCTGCGCGAGGGCTCGGCCGATGCCCGAGGCCGCGCCGGTGATCACCACGTGCTTCCCGGCGAACGTCTTCAATGGACCCTCACCAGCAGGTTCGAGGCGAACCACCTCGGCGACACGGGACACAGCGGAACCGGTGGCCAGCCGCCGGTCAGATCGACGCGATGGAGCCGCGCGCTCAGCACGTCTCCGAGGCCGAGGGTGCTCAGTGGATCGCGCCGAGCTGGATCGCAGCGCAGCGAGGCGGTTGCCTCACGCACCTCGATCGGACGCTCGGCGGGCCGAAACGCGATCAGCTTCGGCACCGAGACGCCGAGCGCGCTGCGAACGTTGAAGTGGAGCTGACCGATGGCCGGTGGGGGAGCTTCGATGCGCTCGCCCAGCTTGGCGTTCAAGGTGAGGAGCCGCTCGCCTCTCCGGCTCGCCTCGCTCACGATGGAGTCGCCGCTTCGCTCGAAGGCCACCTCGCCCAGCTTCTTCGGGTAGCCGAGCAGCTCGCGGCCGGCGATCAGCGCGGTGTCGTCGTCGACGATCATCCACGGACAGAAGACCCCCCGCACCGGGCCCAGACGAACGTGCAGCAGCAGACCCGCTTCGCAGTACACCGAGCCGAACGCCGTCCACGGGAAGTGGGCGGTGAAGAGGGTGGCGCGCGCGGGCCGGTCGAGGCGCAGCGGAAACGGGACCCAGGGGGCGGCTCGATCGGCATCGAGCTCGACCTCGGCCATCAGGTAGTGCGCGTCGCGATAGAGCGGGCCGCCCGGCCAGACGAGGCCACGGGCGGCGGCGATCGCCTCCGAGGTTCCTGGCGCGATCACGGCTTCGCCTCGGCCTGGTTCAGGAGGACGGCCATCTCGGTGAGCGCTGGCGCAGGCGACGGGCTGAGACGAAGCAGCTCCTCGAGCAGCAGCCGCGCCTCGGCAATGCCCGTCACCGCCGACCTGGCGAGTCTCGTTCGCGAGAGCACGAAGAAGGTGAGGGTCATCAGCGGCAACGGGGCGAAGCCGAGGAGCCCGAGCTTCGCCGGAGTGATCGGGTGGCCGAGCGCTCGCACGAGCTGGAAGCAGGCCCGTGCTCCACGCGCGAGCACCGTCGAGTCCGCCCAGGTCAGCCCGGCGCGTCGCGCGAGCACCACCAGGCCGCCCACCATCAAGGGGAGGATGAAGGCGACGTGGGTGCGCAGCCAGGCCACCATGTCGCGCTCGACGGCGGTGGGAATGCCGCAGTCGACGAAGACGTCTCTCCAGGGCGGGAGCCACCCGGGCTGATGATCACGCAGCCCTCCGAAGGTGGTGATCTGCAGCAGCTGAAGGCTCTTGGGCGAGCTCTTCACCAGGATCCGCCCGTCGACGAGGGCGACGACGGTGGCGGGAAAACCCCAGGCGAAGCGCTCCCGCCCGATGCGTTCTCGCAGCGCCGAATGTCCGTCGAAGGCGTTGAACATGAACATCACCGGAGAAGGGTTCGCGAGGAGCTGCGGGAGCACGGCGTCGACCTGGGTCGGCAGGACGCTGACGATGACGAGATCGAAGGCCTCACCGACGGGCAGCGAAGGCAGCGGCGTCACGGGCGCACGCTCCCCGCCCACCGTGACGATCGCGCGGTCCAGGCTCAGCTGCTCGAGGCGTTTCCCGCGAGCGATCACCGAGACGTCGTGCCCACCGCGGGCGAGCGAGAAGGCGAAGCTGCTCCCGATCGCGCCGGCCCCGATGATCGCAATGCGCTTCGGGGCGCTCACTGGCCCGCGGGCGTGTGCGCGTTCACCACCCCGGCAGGGCTCTTGGGCATCTTCATCTGGCCGGCGAGGTGCGGGCAGTTGGCGGCCTTGCCGGCGCTGAGCGAGGCGAGCTGGCTCGCGGTCTTCTCGGTGTCCTTGGCGTTCGCTCCCGACAACCGCGCCCCGGCGCTCGAGAGGCCCGTCGCAGTGAAGACCGAGCCGAGCGCATCTCTGGCGAGCGCCGCGTCCGTCTTCACCTTGAGCGAGGCCTGGAGCGCGGTCGCCTCGATCACGCTGGAGCGCTGGTTCTGCATGCGCGGCGGAATGGTGCCGGTCTCGTAGAGGGTGCGCAGATCGTCGACTCGAATGCCCGTCTTGCCAGTCGGGTTGTCCTTGCTGCCGAAGACGGCGAGCAGGCCGGCGAACTCGACCTCGGCGAAGTTGAGTCCGCGCACGCTGGCGTCCAGCACGTTGTCTCCGTTGGCGACGTCTCGCTTGAAGCTGGCGGCGATCGCCTTGGCGATGCTGTCGGTCGTCATCACGCCGTTCTCGGCATGCGAGACGAAGTCGTTGAACTTCGCCTCGTCGAACTTGCCGCTGCGGAGGATCTTCGAGTCGGCGGGGTGGGGGACGATGCCCTCGGGCAGGTTCACCACGTTGAACTCGTGATGGAGGATGTTGCGGAGAATGTCGGTGGGCTTGTTGCCGATGGTGCCGATGCCCCAGGTGGCCGCACCGAGCGCAGCGCTTCCGCCGAGGTCCTTCACTGCCTTGTTGAGCTCGTCGACGCTCACCGAGCCGTCGGGGCGCAGTTGCACCCGGCCCTCGTTCACCATCGCGCGCAGCACCGGGCAGATGACTTCCTTCTGACCCGACCCGGGAGCGATCGCCTGCGCCGAGGCCGAGGGCGCGCGGCTCTGAACGCCTGCGCTCCAGCCAGCGGGCTTGGTCGAGTGGGTGGTGGTGGCGGCCGGCGTGGTGGCGGGCTTGGGCTGGCCTGAGGGCGTGCTGATCGGCGTCGAGACCTTCGGCTTGATCGTGTTGGACATGGTGGCTCCCGGTCAGACGGTCTTCAGCGATGAGATGGACTTCATGAAGGTCGCGGCGTTCGAGTCGGTCGCCGCTCCTGGGGGA
This sequence comes from Myxococcota bacterium, assembly GCA_052034585.1. Taxonomy (GTDB): domain Bacteria; phylum Myxococcota; class Myxococcia; order Myxococcales; family Myxococcaceae; genus Xiheimicrobium. The sequence continues at coordinate 3,612 of JBPOIJ010000016.1, read as the reverse complement.
AGGGTGAGGGTCAGGTTGCACTGCCGCCCGCCCTCGAGGCGCATCACGAAGTACTGGCGCATCTCACCGGCGTGGGTGGGGAACGAGTAGGCGAGCACCGCGCCCTTGCCGCCGTCGGCGAAGGTGATCGCGCCGTTGGTGAGGTTCTTGATGTTGGCGATCGTCTGCGCGAGCTCGGTCATCGTCTCGGTGACGAGGGCCTCGAGCGTGGCGCCGGCGCGGGCCGCCTTGCTCTGCACCATCAGGCTCGGCTGTGGCCCCGAGTTGGGCAGGCCCATCTTGAGGCCGATGGTGATCTCCTCGGTGCGGAAGCCAGGAGGCGAGTCGAGTCCAAATCCTTCGAAGGTCAGGGCAGTCATGCGGGGGATTCCTCGGGCGGGGGCAACGAACGAGCGGGGGTGAGGCCTGTGTACGACCGGAGCAGCACGTCGACCAGCGGGGTGGGCAACAACGACGCAGCGGTGATGAGGAAGGACGCGAGTCGCCCGACACGGTAGCGCGCCTTGGGCCGGCGCGCAGTGGCGGCCCGGAAGATGTGCTCGGCGACGACCTCGGGCGCCACCTGGGCCCTGGTGAAGTCGGCGTGACGGGTGATGGCGGCGAGGAGCGCGGGGCGGAAGAGCGAGCCCTGGGCCGCTCGCTCGAGCGAGGCGAGCGCGACGTCGACGAAGCCCGTCCCGACGATGGTGGGCTCGATCAGGGACACCCGCACGCCGAAGGACGCGCACTCGAGCCGCAGCGCATCGCTGATCGCTTCGACCGCGTACTTGGTGGCCGCGTAGGAGCCGAACCACGGCAGGGTGAGTCGGCCCGCGAGGCTGCCGACGTTGATCACCCGCCCATGGCCGCGCCGGCACATCTCGGGGACGAAGGCGCGCGTCACTCGAGCGAGCCCCCGCACGTTGACCTCGAACTGTTTCAGCAAGAGCTCGTCGCTCGTCTCGATCATCGGCGCGAGCAGCCCGAGCCCCGCGTTGTTGACGAGCACGTCGGGCACTCCGAAGCGTTGGCGCGCCTCGAGCACGCTCGCTTCGTCGGTGACGTCGAGGGCTGACGGCCCGGTGCGCTCCGTCGCGATCACCGTCCAGCTGGCCTTCTCGAAGCGGGCGACCACCGCGCGGCCGATGCCTCCTCCCGCACCAGTCACCAGCACGGTCGGACGGTCGGTTCGTCGAATGGGAAGTCCAGTGTCGACCATGGCGAGGCTCAGGCGAGGGTGGGGACGAGCCGCATGGCCCGGGCGTCTTCGAAGCCGAACCAGCTCGCGAGCCAGCGCAGCGGGCCGAAGCGCCGATGGGAGAGGGCGATCATCAAGCCGATCGTCCCCGCGCCGCCGAGCACCCAGCCAAACGAGCGAACGAGGAAGCTCGAGACGACCGCGAACGCAGGAACGCCGACGATCAGGAGCACGAGGATCGCGACCCACAGCGCGGCGGCGGACGGCGCCCGGCTCGAGGCGCGCAGCCACTTCACGGTGAGGCCGACCAACCAGGGAATGAGCACGACGCCCATTGCCATGAGGGTGAAGGCGACGTCGGAGGTGAGCCAGCCCGCGGCGGTGCTCCAGGTCCAGCCGGTGAGCGCTTCGCGCGAAGGCGAGAAGAAGCGCTGGTAGCCGGTGCCGTCCCAGCCGTGGACCAAGATGAAGAACATGCCGAAGTAGCCGAGCAGCCACTGCTGGAGTGCCGCGAACGTCTGGCCACGGCTCGCCAGCCAGCGCGCGACGACGAAGCCGGTGAGGCCCTGGGTGATGTTGGTGACGCCGAAGAGCGCCACCAGCCAGCCCGGGAGGTCGCGAGTCCCGGCGTGCATCGTCTCCCACGAGGGGAAGTTCCAGAGCAGCACGAAGCCCGACGGCGCGAAGACGATCGCGAGGAAGAGCAGGGTGTGGAAGGCGGCCGGCGTCGCCAACGACTCGAGCGGTCGTTCCGGCTTCGCGAGGCCCTTGGCCGCACTCGCCAGCCCGAGCCCGGCTCCGATTCCGTACGACCAGAAGACATCGACCTGCACCATGGCGACTCCCTTGAGCGAGATAACGAAAGTGATGTATCATTTCCGTTATCAATTCGGCAAGGCCCATTGTCGAAATGTCGATAAGGTGTTGAAAGGACGTACGAAATGGCGCGGGTCAAGACCGAACAGAAGCGACGGGCGATTCTCGACGCAGCCGCGCGGGTCTTCGCGCGCCACGGCTTTCACGACTCGACGGTGAGCCAGATCGCCGATGAGGAAGGCATCGGGCTGGGCACGTTCTACCGCTACTTCGAGAGCAAGCTCGACGTCTTCCACGCGGTGATCGACGAGGTGATGGGCGAGGTGGCGAAGGTGCTCGCGCCCGAGAGCGCGTCAGCGAGCGAGACCCTCGAGGCGTACCGAGCGCAGGTGCAGCGCATCGGCCGGGGGTTGTTCGAGGCGTTTCAGGCGAACCGCTCGCTCGCGCGGCTCCTCTTCGTCGAAGCGCCGGGCATCAGCGCCGAGTTGAACGAGAAGCTGCAGGCGACGGTGATGTTCTTCGGCGTCGCGACCCAGGCATACCTGGAGAACGGGGTGAAGCGTGGCTTCCTCCGCGCCGACCTCGACGTCGAGATCACCGCGCTGCTCGTGAACTCGATGGTGTTCGAGGGCGTGCGCCACCTCGCGCTCCGCGAAGACGCCTCGGAGCTCGAGCGGTGGACGAAGGCGATCTCGGGGCTGATGTTCGACGGCGTGAAGCGCTGACGCTCAGGCGTCCGCGTGGGCCTTCTCGAGCGCCGCGACGTCGAACTTCACCATCTCCATCATCGCCGCCATCACCGCCTGCGACTTCTTCGGGTTCGGGTCGGCGACGAGCTCCATGAAGCGCCTGGGCACGATCTGCCACGACACGCCGAAGGGGTCGGTGATCCACCCGCATTGCACCGGCTTCGCTCCGGCCTTCGTCAGCGCGTCCCAGTAGCGATCGACCTCGGCCTGATCGACGCAGTCGACGAAGATCGAGAACGCGTCGGAGAACTTGAAGTGATCGCCGCCGTCGAAGGCCATGAAGCGCTGGCCGCCGACGAGGAACTCGGCCGAACGAACCGAGCCGGTCTTGCCGTCCTTCGCCATGGTGACGATCTTCGAGTCGGGGAAGATCGAGGTGTACAGCTCGAGCGCGGCGCCGAGCTGACCGTTGAACATCAGAAACGGAGTGGCCTTGTTGCCCATGGGGCCCTTCTTTCGTGTGGGGGTGAACGGCGAGACGTCTCCTTCGTGCTGCGGCTCATCGGGTCAGCCTTCGGGCGAGCTTGTCGAGCTCCATCGCCCAGCCGGTGGCGGCGCGCTCGGTCCAGACGTCGTCGTGCATGCGATCGAACGAGAGGGTCATCTTCACCGTCGCCCCGGCCTGCTCGAAGGTGACGATCGTCTCGACGTCGTAGGCAGCGACCCCGGGAATGAAGTCGGCGAGGTGGGTGTACGAGAGGCGCTTCAGGGGCACGATCTCTCGGTAGGTGATGCGCGCCTCGTGGCTGGTGGGCATGCCTTGCTGCTTCATGAAGGCCTGCGTCTGGGGCGTGTCGGCGATCATCGCGTAGAGCAGCAGCCCGCCGGGACGGAGATCGATCGCGTGCACCTCGACCCGAAAGCCGTCGG
>JBPOIJ010000160.1:0-3435 GCA_052034585.1 Myxococcota bacterium | reverse complement strand
ACTGTCCGGTGCCGGAGGTAAAATCCGGTGCTTGTTATAAAAGGGGTGCACCATTCCGGCCAACTCACGAAGATAGTAGGCCATTCGATGCGGCTCTAATTCAACGGCACTCGCCTGCAATACTACCGGGAACGCCGACAGTTTCCGAATGAGCGCGAGTTCATCAGGGTCTTCCAATACATTGAGATCGGCTTGACTCGGAAGGGGACAGGCAATGCCCCGCGAAGCCGCCACACGCCGAAGGCTGGCAATTCGCGCATGCACATATTGCACGTAATAGACCGGGTTCTCCTGCGATTGTTGCTTGGCCAATTCCAAATCGAAATCCAAATGCGTACTGGAATCCCGCATGAGAAAGAAAAATTTGGCGGCATCCGCACCGACCTCGTCCATCACCTCGCGCAGCGTGATGAACTCTCCGGACCGCTTGGACATTTCGACCTTCTGCCCTCCGCGTAGGAGATTCACCATCTGCACCAACACGACCCTCAATCGTTCCTTCGGGTATCCGTAGGCCTGCACCACCGCCTGCATCCGTGGAATATACCCATGATGATCGGCGCCCCACACATCAACCAGGAGATCAAAGCCGCGCCGTAGTTTATCTCGGTGATAGGCAATGTCGGACGCCAGATAGGTATAGTCCCCCTCCTGCTTCCGAACCACCCGATCCTTTTCATCACCGAACGCGGAGGATCGAAACCACTGCGCGCCCTCCTGATCGAACAAGAGGTCCCTAGCTCTCAGTTCACTCAGTACCTGCTCCACGGCGCCGGACGACAACAACGAGGCTTCACTGAACCAGGACTCAAAAGCGATCCCGAACGTCTCCAGATCCTGACGAATGAGTGCCAGCAATTCCCGGTACGCGAAATCCCTACTCCGCTGTTCCGCATCAGCGGCGGGAAGCGAGAGCAGCACCACGCCCTGTTCCGCCTTCACATGCTCGGCGACTGTGCGAATGTACCCACCATGATACCCGTCCTCAGGAAAGGACACCGGCTGCCCACAAGCCTCCCGGTACCGCGCCAGAACCGACAGGCCCAGCAACTTCATCTGCCGGCCAGCATCGTTGATGTAGTACTCACTGACGACATCATGTCCGGTAGCGCGCAAGAGACGGACTAAGGCCTGCCCCACAGCGGCACCGCGGCCATGCCCGACATGCAACGGCCCGGTCGGATTGGCGCTAACATACTCCACGAGCACTCGCCGTCCCCGCCCCACTAGGCTGTGGCCATACCGCTCGCCCTGCGCTTCAATCTCGCGCAGACCATCCATCCAGAGCTCCCGCTTGACCGTCAGATTCAGAAAGCCCGGTCGCGCGATTTCTGCACGGCTGAACAGTGCGTCGCGCTGCTCGATGTGATCGACAATAATTTGGGCGATTTCAAACGGAGGGCGGCGCTCCGATGCAGATAGAGACATGGCGACGGTGCACGACACATCACCCCACTCGGGCCGCTTCGGTGCCTCCAGATTGATCGTCGGCATCTGCTCAAGCTTGAGCATCCCGCGTTGTTGCGCCGATCGAAGGGCTCCGACCAACGCCTGGCTGACCTTGTCTTGCACCACACCCTGAGTCACAAAACCCCTCTAAGTCTGCGTGGAAACAGCGAAAATCAAACTGGGAATCTAACACACCATGACATGAGAGACAAGATCGCGAGTTAGGTGGGAGGAACCGTCCGTCGCTCTGCCAATAATCGTTGGCAGGCCTCAATGATGCGCTCCGGAGCAATCTGAAGACACACGCGCTCACGACACTCTGCAACGGCGCTCCAACCGCGGCACGTACAGGGCGCTCCGGCGACAATCGACACGGCGCGACCAAGCGGAGCCCAGCGACGCGAATCGGTGGGTCCGAAACAGGCAATCGTAGGAACCGACAAGGCAGCCGCAAGATGGGTCATACCGGAATCATGTCCCACATAGAGTTCTGCATGCGACAGCACCCCTGCCACCGTGGACAAATCCAGCCCACGGATGACCGGAACATCCAGCGTTGCAGTCTCGAGGACGCGCTCCACAGCCTCGCGATCAGCCAGGCCTTCCAGCAATAGGGGAGCCATGTCAGCCTGAAGTAACCACTCGATCACAGGCACGAGAAGCCGTGCATCTAAACACTTATGGGGGCTCCCGCTCCCGGGATGAATCACCACCACCTTGTGCCGACTCTCTTGAATGAGTCTCTCAACAATGAGCCTACCGCGTTCACGAATAACTGGTGAGAGAGGAAGTGGAGTGCCGGCTATCTGATGAATGTCACTAACCTGAATGGCATCAAGATACCGAGACGCCTGGTGTCCGGTGCACAGGCCGGCAGATGAAGCAGACTTCAGAGAAATAGACCGCACACCCGAGGCACGCAGTGTAGCCGAGAGGGCCCCCTCAGCGTCCGACAGCCACCCAACCGCAGTATCGCAGCTTCCGAGCCAGGCTCTAAAATCTGAACAAAGACTATCTGGCCCAGCCCAAAGCCCAGTCAAATAGGACGATTCAAGAGGGAAGACCCGATCAACTTCCCGAGCTTCGCACAAGAGCGCTCCCACGGACCCACCGGCCAGGAAAGCAATCTCATGCTGCGGAAACCGGCATCGAACTGCGAATAAACCAGTGCGGGACAAGAGTACATCGCCTATGGCCCCGGGATGAATCACAAGCACCCCGCGCCTGCTTCCGCCCTGTGGTACCTCGCTCGTCACGGTGTATCGGATATCGCTGAATCGGCCAGAGTCAAATCGTCGGGCGTATTGATATTCTGGAATGAACGAAGACCACCACCAAGCGATGACAGTTCATTCGCTCCGACCACCGCGACTCGTAGTGCTTCCGTTCGATACAGTGCCTGGATCTTCAGATCATGACGCTCAGCCATCGCCCTGAGAAATTCGGCGCACCGTTTGGAATACATGGCGTGCATAGGTTGAAACTGTCCGTGGAGTTTCGCAACAACGACATCAGCCGCGTTATCGAAAGAGGCCATGAAGCGAATCACCTCAGGCTCAAGAAACGGCATATCACAGGCTACGGCAAATATTCTCGGCTGGGACGCCGCCAATAGCCCGGTATACACCCCCCCCAAACTGCCTGCATTCGGGATCACATCATAGACGATTCGACATCCACGAACCTCCAGGGAGTCGATGGGTTCAGCCAAGACAACAACGGTCTCCACGAAAGTACCCATCAAAAGAGAAAGCGTCCGGTCGAAAACACTCTTCCCACCTACCTTCAGGAAGCGTTTATCACGCCCCATCCGGCGGCTCTTCCCACCGGCAACGAGGACTCCCGTGGCTTTGACTAGGGTGCGCTCACTCATCCCAATTTAGTCCCAAATCCTAATCACATAAAAAAACGAGGGGGTGAGTTTCCCCACCCCCTCGCGAACACCACCACTAGCCGAGTATCGACTTAGAGGACCTTGCCCTTCTT